>CAXTCF010000073.1:0-387 GCA_964242945.1 uncultured Rhizobiaceae bacterium
GCATTCGCTAGGGGATTTGTGGGCTTGGGCGCGCGGGTTGCCCGGGCGGCGGCGGTGGCCGCGGGGGCGCCTGCGGCTGTCGCCGCCGGATGCGTTGGCTTCCGCCGCTGCCTCGTCGCCTTCGTCGCCGGCTGCTTCCACTTCGCCGGCTTCATCGGATGCAGCAGCGGCTTCCGCGTCCTCGCCGTCTTCTTCTGCCGCGGGGTATGCCGGAGCAGCGGCTTCCGTACCCTGCTCCCGGTCGCGCCCGCCGCGCTTGCGCCTGCGCCGCTTGCGGCGCCGGTCGCCATTTGCCGCGGCGTCGTCGGAAGCTGCTGCCGTCTCGTCGGCTGGCGCCGCCGCGGGGTGGGGAAGCGGGTGGCCGGCCGCGGCGCGGCGCGGCCCCCC
>CAXTCF010000073.1:397-19641 GCA_964242945.1 uncultured Rhizobiaceae bacterium
GTCGTCTGCCGCCTCCTCGTCTTCGGAAAGCTCGTCGCCGTCCTCGGCGCTGTCTTCGAGATCTTCCGGCTCGTCGTAGATCGGCGGAGCTATCGAAGCAGCCTCGGCCTGAAGCGGCGCCGGCGGCTTCTCCGCCATCGCACCGCGCACGATGGTGTAGTGCTGAGCGCCGACCGTCTCGTCAGCCTCGACCGTGACCGTCACGCTGAAGCGCTTCTCAAGATCGCTCAAGCTGCCGCGCTTGCCATTGAGCAGGTGGAAGGCGGTATGGGTCAGCGTCTTGACGGAGAGGTCGTAGCGGTCGTCCTTGAGCAGCGCCTCTTCGATCGCCCGCAACACCATCAGCGCAACCGAAGAGTCGGAGCGGACATGACCCGTGCCGCCGCAATGCGGACAGGGTTTTGTCGTCGATTCGAGAACGCTGGTGCGCATCCTCTGGCGCGACATTTCCAAGAGGCCGAAATGCGAGATGCGCCCGACCTGGATGCGCGCGCGGTCGTTCTTCAGGCAGTCCTTGAGCTTCTTTTCCACCGCGCGGTTGTTGCGGTGCTCTTCCATGTCGATGAAGTCGATCACGATCAGCCCGGCCAGGTCGCGCAGGCGAAGCTGGCGCGGGACTTCTTCGGCCGCCTCCAGGTTCGTGTGGAGCGCGGTGTCCTCGATGGAGTGCTCGCGGGTGGAACGGCCCGAGTTGACGTCGATCGAAACCAGCGCCTCCGTCTGATTGATGACGAGATAGCCTCCCGACTTCAGCGTCACCTGCGGCTGAAGCATGCGGTCCAGCTGCGCTTCGATGCCGTTCTTGGCGAAGAGCGGCGTCGGGTCGCGGTAAGGCTGCACCACCTTGGAGTGGCTGGGCATCAGCATGCGCATGAAGTCCTTGGCTTCACGGTAGCCGTCCTCGCCTGCCACGACGATTTCATCGATGTCTTTGTTGTAGAGGTCCCGGACGGAGCGCTTGATGAGGCTGCCTTCCTCATAGACCAGAGCAGGGGCGACGGACTTGAGGGTGAGGGAGCGCACGTTCTCCCAGAGCCGCATCAGGTACTCGTAGTCGCGCTTGATCTCAGGCTTGGTGCGGTTCTCGCCGGCCGTGCGCAGGATCACGCCCATGCCCTGCGGCACTTCGAGCTCCCTGACGATGTCCTTGAGGCGCTTGCGGTCCTGCGCGCTGGTGATCTTGCGGGAGATGCCGCCGCCGCGCGCCGTGTTCGGCATCAGAACCGAGTATCGGCCGGCGAGCGACAGGTAGGTGGTCAGCGCTGCGCCCTTGTTGCCGCGCTCCTCCTTGACGACCTGAACGAGCAGGATCTGGCGGCGCTTGACGACTTCCTGGATCTTGTAGTGGCGCCGCGGCGTCCGGCGGCGGGACTGGACCTCTTCCAGCGCGTCCTCGGCGCCGACCGACTCAACTTCGTCGCTTGTGACGGCAGCGACTTCCTCGATGCCGCCGGTCTCCGCTTCCGGCGCCTCACCAGCCGGTTCCGACACGACGTCGGCCTCGATGTCGGCCCGCATCACCTTGTTTTCGGAAGACAAGCCGGTGTCTTCCCTGCTGCCTTGTTCGGGCGCGTTTCCGCCCGCAGCGTCGGTTGCCTCTGCCTCGTCGCTCGGCGGCGGAGCACGGGGCGAGTCGGCTTCCTCGACGGGTTGGTCTTCCCGCTCGGTCACGTCATCGCTGACCGAAGGCAGGCCCTCGCCGGCGTCGGATGAAGCGGCATCGCCTTGGTCTGCCGTGTCTGAAGCTTCGAGCGCCGTGTTGGCGGCCTTAAACTCCTCAAGCTCGACCACCATGCCGCCGACTGTTTCGATGCCTTCGTCCGCGTCTGCCCCATCGGCATCTGCGTCCTCGACGTCACCGGTCGGCTCGTCGAAGGCAGCTTCGTCGGCATTTGCATTCAGGGGCGCGCCAGCATCGCTGCTGCTGGCTTCATCCTTCCCGGCAGCATTGCGCCTCGCATCGCTGCTGCGGCCGCGCGAACGGCGGCCGCGATCGCGCTCGCCTTCGTTTTCCTCATCCTCTTCCTCGGCGGCCGCGGCTTCCGCCTCGGCGCGCAGGATCGCCTGCCTGTCGGCGACTGGGATCTGGTAGTAGTCGGGATGGATTTCGCTGAAGGCGAGGAAGCCGTGGCGGTTGCCGCCATATTCCACGAAGGCTGCCTGAAGCGAGGGTTCGACCCGCGTCACGCGGGCCAGGTAGATGTTTCCTCGAAGCTGTTTCTTGTCCTGAGACTCGAAGTCGAACTCTTCGATTCGGTTACCGCGCGTGACGACAACCCGCGTTTCCTCCCGGTGGGAGGCGTCGATAAGCATCTTGTTGGGCATAAACCTCAGTCTCCCCGGCGCGCCCATGCCGTGGGAACCGCGGGGGCGTGAGCCGCCGCGCATCTACGGAAAGAAGTGAACCGGATGATTGTTTGGGTGCCTGTCGGCGGCTAGGCGCAAGGACGGGCCGGCTTGGCAAGAAAGCGCCAAGCTTTGCTGTTTCGTCCTGGATTGCGCGTGGAGCCATCGCTCGAACCGGCGGACCCTCTTTTTGAACCAAAGCCCGGAGAAAACCGGACCAGCTGTTTTTTCCAAAACCGGCGAGGCCGCAAACAGCCCTGCCGATGTTTTTTCCTTCAGGAAAGGACCTGCCCGACCGGGAGGACCGTGAAGAAAACTTTTGCGACCATTCTCGCCATCGCACCCCGCGATCGGCCCGTTCGGAGCGCCGCCTCGAAAACCGAGGCTTTCACTGGCGCAGAGTCGGACCAAGGCATCAAATCGATCCAAATCCGCTTGTAGGGCCAGCAGATGCCCATGGCAAGGGTTTATCGTCTCTGCCTCCGACCGACTCCGGGCGCCAGCGCCCGGCTGCAACTAAGAGACCGTTAACCCTGCCGGACTACCAATCGGTAAGCTGTTCCCGCGATCCGGGACGAACCAAAGGCCTGTCTGAAGCGGAAAGAGGAGCCTGGGATGTTTCGGAAGCCGCAAGAGGCTGTCGGCGTGACGCGGCTGAGATGGGATCTGATGACGGCGGTTGCAAGAACAACAGGCTTTGTCTGTGCTGCTCTGACTTGGCTCCTCTGCCTCAGTGCATCCCTGGCATGGGCCCAGGACGCTGTTCCCAGCCAGTATGCCCGCGACTTCCGCATGGCCGGCGACGCTTCGCGCACGCGCGTCGTCGTGGAATTCGACCGCGAACCGGAACTGCACTGGTTCTTGCTGGGAAGCCCAAGCCGCCTGGTTTTCGACCTCGCCAACACGCGCCTCGCTTTCTCGCCTGAGCAGTTGAAGGCGCGCGGGATGATCGCGGAAGTCCGCTATGGCGCTTCCGCCGGCGATGCTTCCCGCATCGTGCTCACCGCCAAAGGCCCGTTCAGCGTTGATCGGGTCGATATCCTGAAGAACGAGGCCTCGGCCGGCTTTCGCGTGGTCGTTGACCTGCTGGCGGTTTCCGAGCGCCAGTTCCGGCAGGCGCTGGCCGACCAGAGCCAGACAACGGGCTCTTTGCGGCCGGGCGCATCGGCGACGGACGCTGCCAAAGGGTTCCAGCCTAGCGAAAGCGGCCGCTTCCGGATCGTGCTGGACGCGGGTCACGGCGGCTTTGACGGCGGTGCCGAAGGCGTCAGCGGTACCATCGAGAAGGACGTCACATTGGCGTTTGCGCGGGAGTTGCGCGACCGCCTTGCCGCCGCCGGACCCTATCAGGTGTTCATGACGCGCGACGCCGACACCTTTCTGCCGCTCGACGAACGTGTCGCCATCGCCCGCCGCGACGAGGCGAAGCTGATGATCTCGATCCACGCCGACACGATCAACGTGCCGGAGCTTCACGGCGCGACGGTTTATACGATGTCGGACAAGGCGTCCGACCCGGTGGCTGAAGCCACGGCCGTTCGCGAAAACCTGTCGGACGAGTTGGCTGGGATCGAAAGCCAGGACGACAATCAGCAGGTTGCCGACGTCCTGGTCGATCTGATCCGGCGCGAAACGCACGGGCTGTCCGCCCGCTTCGCACGTTCGCTGGTCGATGAGTTTGCGCCAAGCATCGGCATGATCAAGAACCCCCACCGCGCCGCCGGCTTTCGGGTGCTGCGGGCGCCTGACGTGCCCTCCGTGCTGATCGAACTCGGCTACCTCTCCAACGCCAAGGACGAGGCCAAGCTGGTCGATCCCGCGTGGCGCAGCCGGGCGATCGACGGGATCGTGGCGGCCATCAACGCTTTTGCAGGCGGGCGGACGAGCGCGGCGCGCTGATCCGGCTGAGGGAAACGGCCGGAGAAGTGGCCGCTGGGTCACAGTCCCCTCATTATTAACGACCGGTAAGCCTCGCGGCAGCGCTTTGCCGCATTTTACCCACAGGGGCGCGGCATGGGCCGGCGTGTAACCGTCGGGGTTCGTGTGCGGGTCGAGCGTGCCAAGGTTTCTAGGCCGCAGGGACGCCCTCAGTACCGGACGGCGACCTGGAGCAGGCATGATACGTCTTATCGGCTACTTCTTCGGCATAGGCGTGATGCTGCTGCTGCTCGCGGCAGGCGGCGCAGCCATCTATGTCGGCCAGATGACGAAGGACCTGCCGGATTACGAGGTGCTCGCCCGCTACGAGCCGCCGGTGACGACGCGCGTTCACGCCTCTGACGGCGCCCTGATGGCGGAATACGCTAAGCAGCGCCGACTGTTCCTGCCGATCCAGGCGGTGCCTGACCGCGTGAAAGCGGCCTTCCTTTCGGCCGAGGATAAGAACTTCTACAGCCATCCCGGCGTTGACGTTCAGGGCATCGGCCGCGCCGCGCTGCGCTACCTCACCGGCGGACCCATGCAGGGCGGCTCCACCATCACCCAGCAGGTCGCCAAGAACTTTCTGCTGACCAACGAGCGGTCCATCGAGCGCAAGGTGAAGGAAGCGATCCTCTCCTTCCGCATCGAGCAGGCCTATTCCAAGGACCGCATCCTCGAACTCTACCTCAACGAGATCAACCTCGGCATGGGCGCCTACGGCATCGCCGGGGCCGCACTCACCTATTACGACAAGTCGGTCAACGAATTGACGGTCGCGGAAGCCGCCTACCTCGCAGCCCTGCCGAAGGCGCCCTCGAACTACAATCCCTTCAAGCACACGGAACGCGCGATCGAGCGGCGGAACTTCGTCATCGACCGCATGGTGGACAACGGCTACGTCACCAAGGAAGAAGGCGAGAAAGCCAAGGCCGAGCCGCTCGGCGTCAAGCCGCGCGGCAACGGCACCTACCTCTCCGCGGCCGACTACTTCACCGAGGAGGTCCGCCGCGAACTGATCGCCCGCTACGGTCAGACCGCGCTCTACGAGGGCGGACTTTCCGTTCGTACGACGCTTGACCCGAAGATCCAGCTTCTCGCCCGCAAGGCGATGCAGCACGGCATGCTGAAATACGACATGGCCGGCGGCTATCGCGGGCCTGTCAAGACGATTTCGGTCGAGGACGACTGGGGTCCTGCGCTTGGAGAGGTGGAAACGCTGGAGGACGTGCCGGAATGGCGCGTCGCGGTTGTTCTCGAAAGCTCGAAACAGGGAGTGTCGATCGGTTTGCAGCCGGGCCGCGAAGCGTCGGGCGCGCTGAAGGCCGACCGTGACCGCGGCTTGATCTCCGCCGAGGACATGGGCTGGGCGCTGCGTCACTCGGTCGATGGCAAGATGGTCAAGGCGAAGAGCGCCGCCGGCGTGCTGAATCCGGGCGATGTGATCTATGTCGAAGCCAAGGCCGATGCGCCCGATGCGTTCCTGCTGCGGCAGCCGCCGAAAGTTTCCGGCGGGATGGTCGCCATGGACCCGCATACGGGCCGCGTGCTGGCGATGGTGGGCGGCTTCTCCTTCAGCGAGTCCGAGTTCAACCGCGCCACCCAGGCGCTGCGCCAGCCCGGCTCCTCGTTCAAGCCGATCATCTATTCCGCGGCGCTGGACAACGGCTACACGCCGGCTTCCGTGATCATGGACGGCCCCGTGACCATCCGCATCGGCAACGAGGTCTGGTCGCCGAAGAACTACGACGGCAAGTCGGGCGGGCCTTCGACGCTGCGCACCGGCATCGAGCGCTCGCGCAACCTCATGACCGTGCGGCTTGCCAACGACATGGGTATGAAGATCGTGGCTGAGTACGCCGAGCGCTTCGGCGTTTATGATCACATGCCGCAGCACATCGCGATGTCGCTAGGGTCGGGCGAAACCACGGTCATGCGCATGGTCTCCGCCTACGCCGTGATGGCGAACGGCGGCAAGTCCATCAAGCCGTCGCTGATCGACCGCATCCAGGACCGCTACGGCAAGACGGTGTTCCGCCACGACGAGCGCGCCTGCGGCAACTGCAACGCCGAGGACTGGCAGAACCAGGAAGAGCCGGAACTGGTGGACAATTCCGACCAAGTGCTGGACCCGATGACCGCCTACCAGATCACCTCCATGATGGAGGGCGTGATCCAGCGCGGCACGGCGACGAGCCTCAAGGAACTCGGCCGCCCGATCGCCGGCAAGACCGGCACCACCAACGACTCGCACGACGCCTGGTTCATCGGCTACACGCCGAACCTCGTGGTCGGCCTCTACATCGGCTACGACAAGCCCGCTTCGCTCGGCAAGGACGCCACCGGCGGGCATCTGGCGGCGCCGATCTACAAGGAGTTCATGGAGCAGCCGCTGCTCAAGGACGCGCCGGTCGTTGATTTCCACGTGCCGGAAGGCATGAAGCTGATCGCCATCAACCGCAAGACCGGCATGGAAGCCAGGGAAGGCCAGCCCGGCACGATCATCGAGGCGTTCAAGCCCGGCACCGGCCCGGCCGATAGCTATCTGGTCATCGGCACAAACGAGAGCGGCGGAGAGAGCGGCCAGGACCTTTCGCCGGCAGCCAGCCAGGCAATCAGTTCCGGCGACGGCGGCGGCTTGTATTGAGGGCACAGGCTCGGGACGAGCCGTCCTGTATCAGGCCAGAATCGGCTAGCGACGCTCTTCCGACGAATGTGTGACCGACGTTGAGGTCGCGGCATACGGGACGTGCTTCGTGTAGTAGCACACAGTCGCCTAGCGTCAAATTTTCAGAATGAGGCATATTGCCAATCCTCCTCGTCTATCTCACAAGTTGTATTGAGGATGGGGGTTTGCGGCTGGATGGTTGTGCGGCTTTGTTTGATGCTGTTTTGCCTCGGGTGGCTTTCAGCCGCTGCGTGCGCTGAGGAGCCTGTTGCGCCTGCCGCGCTTGTTCGGGCGCTGGTGTTCTCCTCGCCTGCTGAGATCAGCTTTGCCCGCGCCAAACTTGAGGTGGACCACTTCGTTGATCCCGGCGTGGACGTTCCCGCTACGCTGGCCAGGATCGAGCGCATGGCGGCGACGGTGGAGAAGATGCTGGCCACCCTGCCTTCGGAGGCCACTGCGAGCGACGCGGAGCGGTTGAACGCTCTTCGCAGCTTCCTCTATCAGCCCGGCTGGTGGAACGAGGAACGGCCCTTCGCCTATGATCTGTCGGACCCGCTGGGCCGTGCGCCGGGCGCGCAGATGCTGTCGCACTATCTCGCCACGAGGAAGGGCAACTGCGTGTCCATGCCGCTCTTGTTTGTGGCGCTCGCCGAGAGGCTGGGGCTGGATGTGACACTGTCCACCGCGCCGCAACACCTGTTTGTCAAGTGGCGGGATAGAGCCACAGGCAAGGTATGGAACCTGGAAGCCACCAGCGGGGCAGGTGCTGCTCGTGACGAGCACTATCGCAGGATGCTGCCGATGAGCGATGCGGCCGTTGCGAGCGGCGTGTACCTGAAGGCCCTCAGCCGGCAGGAAGCGCTGGCAACTATCGCTACGGGCGTGCTGGATGGTTTGCTTGACTCTGCCCGGCATGAGGAAGCGATGACAGTAGCGGATGTGCTGATCGAGGCGTGGCCTGCCAATGTGTATGCCATGCTGCAGAAGGGCAACGCCTATCACCGCATCCTCGAGCGCGACTTTGTACGCCGCTATCCTGCCGAGAGCGACATACCAGCGGACAGGCTGGCAGAGGCATATCGTTTGTTGCGGGGGAACAAGTTAGCTTTTGCGCAGGCTGAGGCGCTTGGCTGGCGGGCAGAGGACGGGCGGCAGGGGCAATGACGAATAGGCAGAGCCAAGAGGGGAAGCAGGCAGTGAGCAACAAGGGACTGCAAGGGCGAGGAGTGCAGATGCTGGCAGAACGAGCGCTGCGAGCGCTGCTCGCAGTCTTGCTGGCGCTCAGCCTCGCTGCGGAACAGGCAGCGACGGCACAGGCGCGCTTCATCTCGCCAGACACGATGGATCCGACGCTGCCGGGTGTCGGCACCAACCGCTACAGCTACTCCGACAACGATCCTGTCAACAAGAGTGACCCAAATGGGCACAATAGTGACGATGTGACTCCAAACGACGGCGATAACGACAACGACGGTGTTGGTGATCTATTCGACGCGTGGCCGGGTGTCGATAACAGGATGATAAATCCGGTAGATGGCACGACACCCGGTCTCAAAGGGCCACCTGCCTCTTTAGAAAGAACATTAAACGGAATAGCTGGCGAAACTCTGATGCGGAATCGGGCACTCGCGGGGCCAGGCCTTAGAGCCGCACGCGGCGGGCTGACGCTCGATCAGCGACATGTCCAAAAACACGTTGCAGGAACGCCGGAGGCACTCAAAAGTGCTAGAAAGGGCGACGCACATGTTTTCTATTCTAAAGAAGTTATGGATCGCGTTGTAAGTGACGTTATGGACCATGGGAAGTACACCGGAAGAGTCCGAGGTTTTGATCGATGGGGAGTTATGTATGATAAGCCGATCGGATACCGTGTCGATAAGTATGGGAAGAAAAAAGATTTGAATTATGGGGAGGTAAAAGTGGATAGCCAGGGAAGATACCATGCGGAGCCACGTACAGCTCCAGCCCCAGAAAGTCGCACAAGGCAGGGAACGGGCGCGCCTGATGTCAAGGGTAGTGATATCGAGGATTAACAATGACAGCTATTTTCAAGAAGGCGAAATGGTACGAAATTTGGATCGGGCCAAGTGGATACGGCGATATCCCAATATATATACTCCTACTTTGGGAGGATAAAGAAGGTAATTTTGAGGTGTATGATCCTATTGAGAGACATTATAGTTTTTTCGGCAAGAATTATGAAGATGCGATGCACTACCTTACGGAAGATGAATTCCAATTGGTGGAGGGGCGTATAGAGGAAGAGTTGGAGGTGCCATCAATCTGATTGAGCCTCATGCTTATGATTCAAGTCTTGGCAGTAGTAGGTTGAAGAGACTTGTGAGAGCGAGTGATAGGACAGGAAAGGGCGTCAACAGGCGGACTACGCTTTGTTTAGCGGAAATCTGACATAGCCGATGAGGCAGGGGCACCCCTGCCGGTTGCTTTACAGCCGCAGCTTCACCCTCTATCTAGCGCCCTCCATCCCCAACAGCGGCGAACGAAGGACCCATGCGCGCGGAAACCCAGAATCTGGTCGATGAGATCAAGCAGGCCATAAGCCTGCTGAGGAGGCATCTTTGACTGGGATCAAGCGGTAAAGCGACTTGATTACCTCAACATGCGCTCGGAAGACCCGAGCCTCTGGAACGACCCCCCCGAAGCTCAGAAGCTGATGCGCGAGCGCCAGTCGCTCGACGACAATATCGGCGCGATCAACGGCCTCATACGCTCGCTGGACGACAATGTCGGCCTGATCGAACTCGGCGAAGAGGAAGGCGACGACGGCGTCGTGCAGGAAGCCGAGACGGCAATCCGCTCGATGTCCGGCGAGATCAAGGCGCGCCAGCTCGCCAACCTGCTCTCAGGCGAGGCAGACAGCAACGACACCTATCTTGAAGTGCATGCCGGGGCAGGGGGCACCGAGAGCCAGGATTGGGCTTCCATGCTCCTGCGCATGTACACGCGCTGGGCGGAACGGCGGCGCTTCAAGGTCGAAGTTCTGGAAGTGCATGACGGTGAAGAGGCCGGCATCAAGTCCGCGACCTTGGCTATCAAGGGTCACAACGCTTTCGGCTGGCTGAAGACGGAGTCGGGCGTGCACCGGCTGGTGCGCATCTCGCCCTATGACTCGAACGCGCGACGGCACACGTCGTTCGCTTCGGTCTGGGTTTATCCTGTCATCGATGATTCGATCGAGATCGTCATCCCTGAGTCGGACGTGCGCATCGACACCTACCGCTCGTCGGGCGCTGGCGGCCAGCATGTCAACACGACCGACTCGGCCGTGCGCATCACGCATATCCCGACCGGCATCGCGGTTGCCTGCCAAGCCGGCCGCTCGCAGCACCAGAACCGGGCAAAGGCCTGGGAGATGCTGCGCTCGCGGCTCTACGAGGAAGAACTGAAGAAGCGGGAAGCCGAAGCCAACGCCACCGAAGCGGCAAAGACCGAGATCGGCTGGGGCCACCAGATCCGCTCCTATGTGCTTCAGCCTTACCAGCTGGTGAAGGACCTGCGCACCGGGGTGGAAAGCACCAGCCCAAGCGACGTGCTGGACGGCGACCTTGACGAGTTCATGGAGGCTTCGCTCTCGCAACGCATCGAGGGCGGTGTTGGGGAAACGGTAGCCGACCTGGCTTGACGGCAGAAATCAGCCGTTTCCGAGGAACTGCCTGATCTTCTTTCCCGCCTGAAGGAAGCGGATGGGATCGACGGCCTCGCCGTTTTCCCGCACCTCGTAGTGGAGGTGCGGCCCGGTCGAGCGGCCCGTCGAGCCGGACTCGCCGACGATCGCGCCGGCTGCGACCTTCTCACCCTCGGTCACGTCGATGCGGCTCAAGTGAGCATAGCGCGTGGAAAAGCCGCCGCCATGCGCGATCTCCACCATCTGGCCGTAGCCGCCGTTCCAGCCGGCTTTGATCACCGTTCCAGGTGCTGTAGCCCTTGCAGCCATGCCGACGGGCGCGCGGAAGTCGATGCCGGAATGCATGGCCGGCGTGCCGAGGATCGGATCGGTACGCACGCCGAAGGTGCTGGTAACCGGCTGGCCCGGCGCCGGCAGGCCGAGCGGCAGGCGGCGGGCGGTGGCCTTTGCGGCATCGAGCTTGTCCAAGGCGGCGTCCAGCTCCTTGACCTTGGCGTCGAATGGGTCGGCGCCGGTCAAGGGGATGAACGGACCGCCCATCCCGCCTTCGCCACCCTTTGTGTCGAGTTCCAGCCCGGCATCGGCCAGAACGGTAGCGATGCCGTCCGCGGTGCGGAACGCATCGTTGGTCAAGGTATCCAGCTTGGCCATCTGGTTCGTTTCAATGTCGCGCAGCGACTGATTGATCGCCACGAAGGCGATGTCGGCGCGATCGGCCGCGGTCAGGGAGTCGGCCGTGCCGAGCCGCAGCGAAGCAAGGGACGCTACGCTCGACGCGCCTGCCTGTGCCGGCTGCGCCAAAGACACGGTTTCCGGCTTGGCCGAAGGCGTGGGTGCGTCTTGCGAGGGAAGGGCGGTTTGGCCGATCTGCTCACGCGGCAGCAGCGGCTCCAGGCGGCTGTGCCGCTCGCTCAGGAGCGATTGCTGTTCCAGGAGCTTGGCGACCTTGTTTTCCACAAGCTGCTGGTCGAGCATCTGACGGCTGGTGACGCGGTCCACCTGGGTCCGCAGGGCGGAGATGCGGTCTTCATAGTCCTGCTGGAGGCGGGCCTGCCGCGCCACCGAGGCGCCGATCAGATCATCCCGGAAGACCAGGTAAGAGGTGGCGGCGAGATAGCCGATCACCACGGTTGAGGCGGCAGTGATCAGGGTGGCCGCGAGCCAGGGCTTCACCGTGAAATGGCGGACCTGATCGCCCCGCGCGATGATGACCGTATGCGGCTCTTTGCGTTTGCCGAAGACAACAGAGTGCGCGCTTTGCCCCACGAGATATCACCATTCCGCCGTCAGCCGGAATGGCAGTAAATATTGTTAGGGTTAACGAAGGCTTCGAGATCGGGCAGCCGAAGCAGAACGGCGGGAGATTGTCCCGCCGTCGCTCTGCATGTCCGGCTTCAGTGCCAGAACAGGAGGATCAGCAGAATGATAGGGATCGGGATGCCAAGCATCCAGAGCAGAACGCCACGCAGCACGGCAATATCCTCCATCAAGCGGTTGTGATGAAAGAACGCCGCGCTCCGGTTCAAGTTCCGGCGGCTTTGACGGCGGCCAGAACTTCCGCCGCGTGGCCGGGCACGGACACCTTGCGCCACGCCTGGAGGAGGCGCCCGTCGCCGCCGATCAGGAAGGTCGAGCGCTCGACGCCCATATATTTCCGGCCGTACATGCTTTTTTCCTTCCACACCCCGTAGGCGTCGATCGCAGCGCGCGCCTCATCCGCACCGAGCGGCACGGAAAGCTCGTGCTTGGTGCGAAACTTCGCATGGCTTTTCACGCTGTCGGGAGAGACGCCGAGAAGCACGGCGCCCGCGGCGGCGAAATCCGGGGCGAGGGCGGAAAACTCCAGCGCCTCGGCCGTGCACCCGCTGGTATCGTCCTTCGGATAGAAGAACAGCACGACGGGCTGTCCCGAATGGTCGGCGAGCCGGAAGGTTTCGCCGCCTTCCAGAGGCACCTCGAAAAGCGGTGCGACGTCGCCTTGGCCGATTTCTGACATTCTGTTGTCCTACCGCAACCTACCGTATTCCATTTTCTGCGCATATGCAGCGCAAGTCATAAAATCATCCGGCGCACCGGCCGGCAAGCAGGGAGCTGTCGTGAGTCCACAGGCGCTACAGCACCAGCGGGTACGGTTCGGGCGCGGCGACATTGTCGATCTCGATGCGTTGCCATCTGCCCAGACCGCTGCTGCACGGGATCGGGGAACGCAGCACCTTCCCCGCATTCCGCCGCAGCGGCGAGGGCGGCGCCGCGTTCTTCGCTGGCTTGGCGCTGCGCTTGGCCTTGCCGCCGCGCTGGCGCTGCTCTTCGCTCTTGCCGTCTATTTCATCAGCGCAAGCGGCATCGGCAAGGAGAAGCTGCGTGCGGCGGCGGAGCGGGCGCTGGAAAAGGCCGCCGGCCGCGACATGACGACGGCGATCGGCGGCACACACATCGCCTTGGACGGGTCACGGCTCGTGGGTTTGGAAGTGTCGAATGTCGGGCTCCAGGCGGTCGGCCAGCCCCGGCCGTTCGCGCAAGTCGCCTCGCTTCGCTTCGGCATCGAACTGCTGCCGCTTCTTTCCGGCCGCGTCGTGCTCAACAGCGCCACGCTTTCTGACATAGCGCTGGATGCCGGTTCCTTCGGCTCTTCGGACGGCGGCGACTGGCTCAGTGCCATGCGGCGGGAGGACGGCCTGATCGATCCGGACAAGCTGCCCGCGGTGATCTTCGGCGCCTTGCAGCACGCTTTTGTCCTGCTGGAACGAGATTTTTCCGGTCAAATCGAGCTTTCGGACGTCGTGATCGATCTGCCGACGGGAAAATCCCGGCATAGGCTGGAGATCACAGCCGCCGAAGCGGTTTCTTCCGAGCCGGACGCGCTTTCGTTGTCCGCGGAAGGATTTCTCGACGGGCGCCCCTGGGGCCTTTCCGGCGTGTCTGAGCGGGATCGGGCGTCAGGCCGCATCTCCCGGCTCGACCTCGACCTTGTTGTGCCGAAAGGCGAGGGAGAACCAAGCTTAGCCGGAGGTTCCAGCGCCACCAGGCTTGGCACCCTGAAGGCAACCCTCGAAGGCGCACAGGGGACCGTGGACGCGCCGTCGCATCTGCTTCTGCACGCCCGCTCCGACGGCTCGGCGTTCGACCTCAAGAACAATCGCGGCGTTTTGGTGGGCGACACCGAGCTTTCAATGAGCCTGAAGCAGGGCGACGGCGCGGCTCGGATCGACAAGTTGCAGATCGGCGACGGCCGCTCATCGTACGATCTCACGGGGATGATCCGGCCGCGCGCCGCCGTGCCGGGCTTTGATCCCGCCTACGGCATCGAACTTGCCGGCTCGAACCTCGTCGTAGCTGCCGCAGACTCGACCGAGCCGCCTTTCCGATTTGCCGCGAAGGTGAGCGGCAGCTTCGAGCCGAGTTCCCGAAAGATCCGCGCCGAAACCGTCAATCTGACAGGCGGCGGCGGCTCCGTCTCGGGCAGTCTCGGCATGCAGCCGGTGGAAGGCAAGTCATCCGGCATCGACGTCGCCCTCGCCGTCTCGCGCATGCCGATCGCGAATGCAAAGCAACTCTGGCCCTGGTTCGCGGGGCGCGGCGTGCGCAACTGGACGCTGGCACACGTTTCCGGCGGGGTCGTGGAAGAAGGACGGATCGACTACCACATGGCGCCGGGCCGGATCGGCAGCGGCGTGCCGGCGGCGCCCGAAGAACTGAGCGGCCGGATAACCGTTACCGGCACGCAGTTCGACACGACGGGGAAATTGCCGCCGATAGGACAAGCCGATGGCCTCGTGTCGTTCGAGGGCACGGAGGTCGCCGTTGCGATGTCTCAGGGGCGAACGACCCTGCCCAGCGGCCGGACCTTGGCGTTCGCCAACGGCGCTTTCACGCTGCATGCGGTCAACAAGCCTCCGCTGATCGGCAAGCTGGAGGTCGATGTGGAGGGCGAGGCCGCTGCCGCGGCGGAGCTTGCCGCCGCCGAGCCCATCAACGCGCTGAACCGCGTTCCATTTAGCGCCGACGACCTCAGCGGAACGGCCAAGGCCCATGTCTCGGCCGACATCCCGTTGCAGCGCGACACCCGGCGCGAGTCACTCGGTTTTGCCGTCTCGCTCGACTTCGCCAAACTGTCGATTGCCAAGCCGCTGGAGGGTCAGACCCTTCGCGATGCGCAGGGAACGTTGAAGGTCGATCCGCAGAAGGCGGTGATCCAAGCCGCTGGGAAGCTCAACGGCGCGCCGGCAAAATTGGACTTCACCGAGCCGCTGAAGGCGGACGCGCCTGCCAGAAGCCGCAGGATCCAGCTTGCGCTGGACGACAAGGCGCGCAACGCCATCGCCCCAGGGCTCTCTACTCTCATTTCCGGACCGGCCATCCTGGAAATCGATGCAAGCACGCCGAAGCGCGAGGTAAGCGCCGACCTCTCCGATGCCAAGCTCAGCGCTCCCTGGGTCAGCTGGAGCAAAGGCGCAGGGATTCCCGCCGCTGCGACCTTTACGATGACCCAGAGCGAGGGCGGCACGGCCCTTTCCGACCTCGAAGTGTCAGGCGGAACGTTCCGCCTTGCCGGCTCGGTCGCCTTGGACAAGAACGGGCTCGTTTCGGCGCAGTTTCCCAGCGTCAAGCTCAATCGCGGCGACGACCTTGCCGTCACGGTCCGAAGAAAGGGACGCGATTTCAACGTCACGGTGAGCGGCAAATCCTACGATGCGCGCGCGCTGGTCAAGGCTGCCACGGCGCAGACCGAGGGCGCCGCTGCGCCGAGCGGGAGCGGGTCCCAAGCGTCGGCCGGCGTCGGCGTGTCGCTCACCGCCGATGTGCAAAGCGTGTCCGGCTTCGGCAACGAGGCGCTGAAAGGCGTCTCCGTAACCTACCGGGACGGCGGAAAAAGCCGCGCGCTGACGATCAAGGCGCTCACGGATGCCGGCGGCGCAGCCGCGATCGACGACGCCACGAAGGATGGGCGCCGGCAGCTTGCGTTGCAGACAAGCGATGCCGGGTCGATGCTGCGCTTTCTCAACATCTACGGCAATATGCGGGGCGGTCAGATCGATGTCGCGCTCGCCGGCCCGGCCGGCGGGACGCTGAACGGCAAGCTCGACGCCCGCAGCTTTTCCCTGGTAAACGAGCCGCGGCTAGGTTCGCTCGTGTCTTCCCGCGGCGGCAATGCCGGTTCGCGCAGCCTGCAGGAGGCGGTGAAAGCAAACATCGACACGAGCCAGGTGCGCTTCGACAGGGCGTCGGCAGACATTGAGAAAGGTCCGCGCAGCCTCGCCATCTCAGGCGGCGTGCTTCGGGGCAGCGCGATCGGCTCGACTTTCCAGGGCGTTCTTTACGACGAGAAGGGCCGGATGGACATGACCGGCACCTTCATGCCGGCCTATGGCCTGAACCGGCTCTTCGGCGCACTGCCTCTGGTCGGGTTAATCTTGGGCAACGGCAACGACCGCGGGCTGATCGGCGTCACCTTCAAGCTCCAGGGCAGCGCGAAGTCGCCGATTGTTACGGTCAACCCGCTTTCAGTCATCGCCCCCGGCATCTTCCGGCAGATTTTTGAATTCGACTGAACGAACAGCTCCTGTGGGACGTGATCAGGCGCGGAACACCACCTGCCGCACGTCGATATATTCCGACCGGAAGCCCGCTTCGCAGTAGTGCAGGTAGAACTCCCACAGCTTGCGGAAGCGCTCGTCGAAGCCGAGCGGCCTGATGCGCGCCCATGAGGCGTGGAACCGCTCGCGCCATTCGTGGAGGGTGCGCGCATAGTCGTGCGCGAAGACGCGCTCCTTCACGCTGGCCAACCCATGGTCCGTGCCGAGCCTGCGCAGGATGGCCGGCGTCGGCAGCATGCCGCCGGGGAAGATGTAGCGCTGGATGAAGTCCGGCTTGGCGCGATAGGCCGGGAACGCATTCTCGTTAATGGTGATGATCTGAAGCCCTGCCGCGCCGCCCGGCTTGAGGCAGACCTTGATCCTGTCGAAAAACATCGGCCAATATTTTTCGCCCACCGCCTCGAACATCTCGATGGAAGCGATGCGATCATACCTGCTCGTCTCCTCGCGGTAGTCCTGCAGCTTGAACTGCACCTTGCCGGCGAGACCGGCCTTTGCGATGCGCTGGCTGGCGAAGTCGAACTGCTCGCGGCTGATCGTCAGTCCCGTCACCCGGCAGCCGATCTCGCGCGCGGCGAACTCGGCAAATCCGCCCCAGCCGCAGCCGATCTCCAGCACATGGTCGTTCGGGCCGATCCCGGTGTCTCGCGCCAGGGCGCGGTATTTCTCCGCCTGCGCGGTTTCCAGGTCGTTTGCCCCCGTTCCGAACAGCGCGGAAGAGTAGGTCATGCTGGGGTCCAGCCACTCCTTGTAGAAGGCGTTGCCGAGATCGTAATGCGCCGCGATGTTGCGCTTGGAGCCGCGCAGCGTGTTGGTGTTCATCCAGTGGCGCAGCTTCTGGAGCGCGTTCAGCAGCCAGCTGGTGCCGCCGGCCAGCCTGTCGCCCTCTTCCTGGTTGACCACGAAGAGTTCCAGGAAGCTCGTGACGTCGGGGCTCTCCCAGTCGCCATCGACATAGGATTCGGCCAGCCCGATCGTGCCGCCAAGCAGCGCTCGCCTGGGCAGCTTCCAGTTTCGCAAACGGACTTCCGCGTTCGGTCCGGGCGCTTTGCCGCCTACAAAGAAACTGCGTCCGTCAGGCAACGTCACCCGCAGCGATCCTCGCGGCAGGTGCACAAGGGCAGACAGCATGGCGCGCGCCTGCGCGGGAAGTCCGGTCGCCACTTTGGAAAGGTTGCTTGCGTCGAGCGTTATCGTTTCGTCATGCATGGTCAGGCCTGGTCGTCGGTCGGTGCTGCGCCACCGCAGCGATTTTTCATGAGTTCGCAGCGGGTTCAAGAGGGCGGTTCGCTTCCTCCACGAGAGCCTGCTTGACCCGCTCGCCGCCCTGGCGGAAGAGCGGGCGCAAAAAGGAATGAAAGACAGAAATCCTATGATCCGCCATATCGTTTTCTTCAGCGCGAAACGAAGGGAGGACGTGCCCGCGATCGCAGCCGGGTTGCGCATGCTGGGGGATATTCCGCACTCGCGCCACTTCGAAGTTTCGGTGAATACGAAGGTGGACGTTCTCGGCAACGACGTGGATGTCGTGGTCTATGCGGAATTTCTCAACCAGGAAGCGCTCGACGCCTACAAGGCGCACCCAACCTACGCTGCATGCACCGCTGCGGTCCGCCCCTTACGCGAGCTTCGCTTTTCCGCGGACATCGAAGCCAGCAAACCTGCTTGAGGTTCGAAGGACAACAGGATGCGTATCGCAGAAAGCAGGCTTGGCCGCTGAGGTGGAGCCGACGTCATTCGCCAAAGGCAAGTGAGTCCAGGATCTCGAAGCGCTCGGATGTCCCAACGCGGATCATGTTGAGGTCGCCCTCTCGCGTGAACCGGAACTCTCCGCGCGAATTGGAGCCTTCCGGCTTGCCGTCTTGAAAGCGGATGATGCGCTTGCCGCCATCCGGCAGCGTCACCGTCACCTCCGCCGCTTCCGCGCCCGTCCGGGCGATCGCCGCTTCGCAGCGCGTCATCGGCTGGCCGATGTACCGCGCGCAGGGGATCTCACCGACGGTATCATAGGCCGGTGCCGCAGCGCCCGCCTGTAGCTGCGCCACGCGCGCGCCAACGGCGGTCCCGCGGGGGACCGTGGTCACGCTGCGCGGCGCTGGAACAGCCTTCTGTGCTGCGGCAGCCGGCTTGGCGGTCGCTGCGGGCGGTTCGTCATCCCCGCTGCCCAATCTGTGCAGTTCGCCTGCCGGCGGTGTGCTTGCCAATGCATAGGCTGTCCGAAAGGCCGACACGACGGCGTCGCTCTCAACAACCGAAGCAGCGTCTCCCTGCCCGCCATAGGCAAGCCTGCCGGCGGCACTGTCGCCCATCCGCGCGGAAAGCCCAGCCGGTTCGGCAGGCGCTGGCGGCTGGCTGGTCGGCTCGGCTTCCACTTCGCCAGCCGGCGGACCGGAATCTGCTGCTTCGGCAGCGGCGATGAGCGTAGGAGCGTCCACCGTTGGGGCGGATGGGGCTTCCGGGACGGCGGCGTTCTGCTTCCGGTTTAGCGGTGCGGTCGCGGCAGGATCTTCGCTTGGAAGAAGCTCGGCGCTCTCGGCTTGCGCATCCGCCGGCTTCGCAGCCTGCGCCGCTTGCTGCGCCCCAGCCTCTCCAGCGACGGCATGCAGGTAACGGGCCGGCGTCCAGCCGTGCAGCTTCTCATCATCGAGCGCCGCTATGTTGCACCACTTGTAGCCGTTCACCTCATCGCAGCCGAGATTGCGCAGCGTCGAACCGTTCGGCAGCCGCCCGATCACCATTCCGGTGGCGGACGCGGTCGCGCGAACATTCAGCATGTCGTCCTTCGCCAAGCCCTCGACGACCATCAATGCAGCAGCGTCGAGGCTCGGTTCTTCCTGGGCCGCAAGAACATGGCAGCAGAGCGGAACAAGGCATGCGGTAAGCGCCGCCAGCTTCGTTGTCGGCATCGTGTGCGCCTCGTTTCAGGCCGGACGGCGAGATGAGAAAAAGCCCGTCCATCGCGCCCCGGTCTCAAACGCCGACCGAATGCTGTCAACCCAGGCGGCAACACACCGGACCTTTTACAGCGGCAGTGATGCACGCGGGCGACGCATCCTGCGATGCCAAAGCATCG
>CAXTCF010000074.1:0-19615 GCA_964242945.1 uncultured Rhizobiaceae bacterium
CTGCACCCGCCCCCGGCCGGCAGACTGCGTGCGATTAACCGTCCGATGCTCTAGCGCTGTGACAAGCCTCAACGCGGTGGTGGACTATTCCTGCCCGTTGCAGCGCGATATCCTGCGATCTTCCCACGCATGGGCGCGAGCCCGCCGCCGGAGCAAGCCATGTCCCGCTTTTCCCCTTCCCGACGCACGGTTCTCGTTGGAACGGCGGGGCTGCTCGCCTCGACCGCATTGCCGCGTTTCGCCTTTGCGCAGGAGCCGGTGAAGGGAGGCAGGCTTGTCGTCGCGGCCGACTCCGAGCCGCGCAACCTCAACCCGGCGATCGTCGCCTCCAACGGCGTTTTCTTTGTCGCGAGCAAGGTGGTCGAGCCGCTCGCCGAGGCTTCGTTCACAGGCAAGGACGGGTTGGAGCCGCGCCTTGCGATTTCCTGGGAGGGCTCTGCGGACGGCCTGTCCGTGACGTTCAAGCTGCGCGAAGGCGTGACGTGGCACGACGGCAAGCCGTTCACCTCCGCCGATGTCGCCTTCTCCGCGCTTTCGGTATGGAAGCCGCTGCAAAACCTCGGCCGCGTGGTGTTCAAGGATCTGGCTTCCGTCGATACGCCGGACGAGCACACCGCAATCCTGCGCTTCGCGAAGCCGACGCCGTTCCAGTTGATCCGCAATGCCCTGCCCGCGCTCACCAGCGTCGTTCCGAAGCACCTCTTCGACGGCACCGACATCGCCAGCAATCCCGCCAACAACCAGCTTGTCGGCACGGGGCCTTACCGCTTCGCCGAGTACAAGCCCGGCGAATATTATCGGCTGACGCGCAACGCATCGTACTGGGACAAGGACAAACCCTACCTTGACGAAATTGTCTTCCGCGTGCTGCCCGACCGCGCCTCGGCAGCAGCGGCGTTGGAAGCGGAAGAGATCCAGCTTGCCGCCTTTTCCGCCGTGCCGCTGGCCGACCTCGCCCGCATCGACGCGGTGGACGGCATCGACGTGATTTCCAAGGGCTACGAAGCGCTGACCTACCAGCTGGTCGTGGAGATCAACCATCGCCGCAAGGAGTTGGCCGACCTGAAAGTGCGCCAGGCGATCGCGCACGCCATCGACAAGGATTTTGTCGTCAAGACGATCTTCCTCGGCTACGCCAAGCCCTCGACCGGCCCCGTGCCCGAGAGCGATCCGCAGTTCTACACCGCCGACGTGCCGCAATACCCGTTCGACGTGGCGAAGGCGAATGCGCTTCTGGACGAGGCCGGCTATGGGCGCGGCGACAACGGCACCCGCTTCTCCCTGAAACTATTGCCCGCGCCGTACTTCAATGAAACCAAGCAGTTCGGCGACTATCTTCGCCAAGCGCTCGCGGCGGTCGGCATCGACGCTCAGATCGTCAACAACGACGCCGCGGCGCATCTGAAGGCCGTCTATACCGACCACGCCTTCGACCTCGCCGTCGGCCCGCCGGTGTTCCGCGGCGACCCCGCCATCTCGACGACGATCCTCGTGCAGTCAGGCATTCCGGACGGCGTGCCCTTCTCCAACCAGGGCGGCTACAAGAACGCCGAATTGGACGCTGTTATCGCCAAAGCCGCCGAGACGCTGGACGAAAAGGCGCGCATTGCGCTCTACGGCGAGTTCCAGAAAATCGTGGCAGCCGACCTGCCCTTGATCAACGTCGCGGAATGGGGCTTCATCACGGTGGCGCGCTCTTCGGTGAAGAACGTCTCGAACAATCCGCGCTGGGCTGTGTCGAATTGGGAGGACGTCTGGGTGGAAGGCTGAGAGCCCGTCGCGCAAAAATTGTGGATTGTGGATAGCCGGCCGTTTCCTGCCAACCCGCGAAGGGCTCGGAGCGCCGGGGGTTCGCACATAGTTGGGATGGATGAAGAGCCGATCATTCCGCCCCGAAGCTTCACTCAGGCGCTTTCCGAATTGCCGAATCGCTTCACGACCGCCTGCGGTCTCCGAGCGGGCACGTGGATGAACGATTATTTTGATCCACGCCTTTTCGCCGCCGCTTACAATTCGCCCCAGCTTCTCGCAAACGGGAACACCAGTCGCGACGGTGATTGCGTGACGGGAAGCCGGCGCCTCCGGCAAGGCCGCAAACGTGGCGGCCCTGCCTGGGGAGCCTGCGCCATCGCCCCGCGGGCACTACGACCCGCGCGGCCCGGAGCCAGTCAACTCCGGAGCCGAGTAGCCCGGCGGAGGACACCCCTCTTTCCCGACAACCACGGAAGTGGCGAAGGAAGGGTGCGCCGGGGGCAGAACACGGCGAGGCCTTGGGCTGAAAACGCCGGACGGGCGGTCGGAAGATCGCATTGTTTACTTTATTTCGAGCGATCCTTTGACCGCCCGTCTTCCCTACCTTGTTACGAAACTCGGCCGATCCGGCGCGGGGGCGCACGGGCGCGCCCGATTGCTGATGGAAGCTGCCGGATCGTATGCATGCGCGCCCGGCGAGCCGGATGGGGTCGAATGAGTCGATGCGGCGCACACTTCGATTGATCCGTCGCAGGCTTGTGGCGAGCATCCCCGTGCTGCTGATCGTTGTGGTCGGCACCTTCTTCCTGCTGGAACTGGCGCCAGGCGACGCCGTGGACGCCTATCTCGTTTCCACCGGCGGCGACAGCGCGCTGGTCGCGCAGCTGCGGCAAAGCTGGAACCTGGACGGCTCGGTGCTGGCGCGGCTCGGCGCCTACCTTCTGGCGCTTGCCCGTCTCGATCTCGGCTGGTCCGTGGCGTTTTCCCGCCCGGTCCGCGAGGTGGTGCTGGAGCGGCTGCCGAACACGCTGCTGCTGATGGGCAGCGCCACTGCGCTCTCGTTCTGCCTCGGCTCGGCTCTTGGGGTCGTCGCGGGCGCCAAGCCGGCGAGTTTTCGCGACCGGCTGCTTTCGACCGGCTCGCTGGCGCTTTACGCCGTGCCCGGCTTCTGGCTTGGGCTGCTTCTGGTCGTGGTGTTTGCCGTGAAGCTGCGATGGCTGCCCTCCTCCGGCATCGAGACGATCGCTTCGGGCAAGCACGGGCTTGCCCGTGCAGCGGACGTCGCCCGGCACCTGATCCTGCCGGTGGCGGCGCTGGGGATGATCTACCTCGCGCTCTACCTGCGCATGATGCGCGCCGGCATGGCGGATGCGTGGCGGCAGGATTTCGTGCTGGCGGCGCAGGCGCGCGGCCTTTCCCGGCAGCGCATCATCTGGCGGCATGTGGCGCGCAACGCGCTTTCGCCGCTCATCACCCTGCTCGGCCTGCAATCGGCCGCGATGCTGGGCGGCAGCGTCGTCGTGGAGAGCGTCTTCGCGGTTCCGGGCCTCGGCCGGCTCGCGCAGGAAGCGGTCGCCACGCGCGACACGCCGCTGCTGCTTGGGATCATCCTGACCAGCGCCGTGCTGGTCCTGTTCGTCAACCTTCTGGTGGATTTGCTCTACGCCGTGTTGGACCCGCGCGTCGGCGCGTCCGAGCCCGGCCGGTGAGCGCAGCCAAGCATTTCCTTCGCTCAACCCCGGCGCTCGCCGGCGGGGGGCTGCTGCTCATCCTCGCGCTGACCGCCGTTTTTGCTTCCTGGATCTTTCCCGGCGATCCCCTCGCCATCGCCGGTCCGGCGCTCCTGCCGCCCTTTGCCGATGCGGGCCACATCCTTGGAACCGACCGCCTGGGCCGTGACGTGGCAGCCGAACTCGTGCATGGCGCGCGGACTTCGCTGCTGGTCGGCTTAGCTGCCGCTCTTGCCTCGATCGGCATCGGCGCGATCGTCGGCACCGTGGCGGGCTTCGCCGGCGGCCTCATCGACGAAGCGCTGATGCGCCTCACCGATGCCTTCCAGACCGTGCCGGCGTTCCTTCTCGCCCTGGCGCTTGTATCGGTCCTGGGGCCGCCGCGGTCCGTCGTCGTGCGGGCCTGTGCCGCGAGCGCCTGGCCGGGGCCGGCGCGCGTGGCTCGCGGCGAGGTTCTCTCGATCCGGGAGCGCGACTGGGTGGCGAGCGCCCGCGTGGTCGGCATGCGGCCCGCAGAGATCGCTTTTCGCGAGGTTCTCCCCAACGCCCTGCCCCCGGTGCTGGCGCTGCTTCCCGTCATCGTCGCCGGCGCGATCCTGACCGAGGCCGCGCTCTCGTTCCTCAACCTCGGCGACCCCAACCGCATCACCTGGGGCGGCATGATTGCGGAAGGGCGCAGCGTTCTGCGCTCCGCACCCTTCCTGTCGATTTTTCCCGGCTTTGCCCTGATGCTGCTGGTGCTCGGCGTTTACCTCGCGGGAGAAGGCGCCGTGGAGGCGGCGGAAGCGCGCAAGAGCTTCGCGTGACCATCCTCCTGCGTGCGCAAAATCTTTCCGTGCGCTACCCGCGTGCTGCGCAGCCGGCACTGGCGGATGTCTCGTTGGAGATCAATGCTGGAGAGCGTGTCGCCGTGATCGGCGAAAGCGGCTCAGGCAAAAGCACCTTTGTGCGCGCGGTCGCCGGCCTGCTGCCGCGGGATGCCGCCGTTTCCGGCTCCGTCGAGTGGCCCAGCCTCGCGCGATCGGCCCGACGGGGCAGCGATGTCGGGTTTGTTTTCCAGGATGCCGGCGCGAGCCTCGATCCCCTGATGCGCGTCGGCGCTCAGGTCGCGGAGGTGCTGCACACGCATCGCGGCGTGAACTGGGCGCAAGCGCAGGCGGGTGCCGTCGCGTTGCTGGCGCGCGTCCGCCTGCCCGATCCGCCGCAGACGGCGCGGGCCTATCCGCACCAGCTTTCGGGCGGGCAGAAGCAGCGCGTGGCCATTGCAGCTGCCATTGCCGGGAATCCGGCTGTGCTGATCGCCGACGAGCCGACAAGCGCACTGGACACGGTCGTGCGGGATGCAATCGTCAAGTTGCTCCTGCATTTGAGCGCCGAAAGCGGCATGGCGCTTCTGTTCGTCACGCACGATATCGCTTTGGCTTCGCAGATCGCGGACCGGATCGCGGTGCTGCGCGGCGGGTTGCTGATGGAATGGGGCGCGGCGCGGCAGGTAATCGGCAATCCACAAAACGCCTATACGCGCAGCCTGCTCGACGCGCGTCTCGGCCTCGACAAACCATCCCCATGAGTGCACCGCTGCTCCAAGTGGAAGGGCTGACGAAGCACTTCCTCCGGAATGGAAGGCTGATTGCAGCCGTTGCCGATGTCGGCTTCGGCATCGCAGCGGGCGAGACGTTGGCGCT
The DNA here is from genome assembly GCA_964242945.1 of uncultured Rhizobiaceae bacterium. GTDB lineage: Bacteria > Pseudomonadota > Alphaproteobacteria > Rhizobiales > Rhizobiaceae > Mesorhizobium_B. The sequence goes on from CAXTCF010000074.1 coordinate 5,168, forward strand.
GGTCGGGCCTTCCGGCAGCGGCAAGTCCACCGTGGCGCGCTTGGCTCTGCGCCTGATCGAGCCCGATGCCGGGCAGATCCGCTTCCGCGGCGAAGATTGGCTGGCGCTTGGAGGTGAAACCTTGCGCCGAGCGCGGCAAAGCATGCAGATGGTGTTTCAAGACCCGCTCGCCGCGTTCAACCCGCGCGCGACGGTCGAGCGCGTGCTGGCCGATCCGCTGCGCGTTCACCAGATCGGCTTGCGCTCCGGGCGGCGCGAGATGATCGTCGCGCTGCTGCGCCGTGTCGGGCTCGATCCCGCGCTGGCGCCGCGCGCCATCCACGAAATCTCAGGCGGGCAGCGGCAACGGGTGGCGATCGCGCGGGCGCTGGCGACAAGGCCGGCGCTGATCGTACTGGACGAGGCGCTCTCGGCGCTTGACGTGGCGGTGCGCGGTGCGATCCTCGATCTGCTGCGCGACGTGCAGAAATCGGATGGCGTGGCTTATCTCTTCATCGGCCACGATCTCGGCGTGGTGAAAGCCTTCGCGCCGCGCCTTGCCGTCATGGAAGGGGGGCGGATCGTCGAGGCGGGTGTAACACTGGACATCATCGAAAACCCGCGCTCCGCGACGGCGCGCGCGCTCGTGGAGGCGGCTCCGCGGCTGCGAAAGGATTGGATGGAATGAGCGACACCGACAGAACCGAACGCCTGCACCGCGAACTCGACGCGGCCTTCAGGAACCGCGCCGACCTCTACCGCCTCTTTCTGGAAGAACTGTCTCAGGAGTTGGGGCAAGAGCGGGCGGAGACGGTGATGGTGCGCGCCATCGAGAAGCGCGGCCGGGAGGTCGGCAAGGCGGCGTTCGGCCGGTTCGGGCCAGACGACGCAGTGGCGCTGGGCGACGCTTTTCTGGCGGTAAGCCCTGACGGCGGAAGGCTCTATCCCACCGACGTGGAGCGTACGGAGGACAGCATCCTGTTCAAGGTCAAGCGCTGCCCGCTCAAGGACGCCTGGCTTGATGCCGGCGTGAGCGACGACGAACTGTCCACGCTCTGCCGCATCGCCGGCGCTTTCGATCGGGGTCTGTTCGAGTCGGCCGGCGTGCGCTTCGAGAACCACACCTGGACGCCTGGCCATGGCTCCGGCTGCTGCCATATCCGCCTGACAGACCGCAACGCCGAAGCCGGCTGATCCGGCCTTCCGATGCCGCCGCGCGCAACTATATCGTTTGCGAGAAAACGAGGTTCGCGATGGAAGCGCCCACGGAGGCCGAGACAGTTGTCGGCGATGAGAACAAGGGCAAGCGTGCGCTGCTGCTGACCAATCCAGGTGCGCGGCGCGGAGCGGAGTCGCTCGATGCGATCTGCGCGGTGTTCGAAGAGGCCGGCTTCCAGCTTGAGCGCGCCCAGCCGGAAAAGGATCAGCCGATCGGCGACCTCATCCGCGCCAAGGCGGAAAGCAGCGACCTCGTGATCATCGGCGGCGGAGACGGCACGCTGAACGCTTCGGCGAAGGCGTTGGTGGAAACACAGCTTCCCCTCGGCGTTTTGCCGCTCGGCACCGCAAACGATTTCGCCCGCACGATCGGCCTGCCGCCGGACCCGGTGGAGGCGGCGCGCATGATGACAACCCTGAAGCCCCGTCCGATCGACCTTGGCGAGGTAAACGGCCACCTCTTCTTCAACGTCGCCTCCATCGGCTTCAGCGCGGAACTTGCGGCGGAACTGACGGCGGAAGCAAAGGCGCGCTGGGGCAAGCTCGGCTACGGCCTTGTCGCGGCACGCCTCCTCGCCAAATCGCGGCTGTTCAGCGCCTACCTCGAACACGACGGCACGCGCGAGAAGATCAAGACGCTGCAAATCTCGGTCGGCAACGGCAAGCACTACGGCGGCGGCATGACGGTCGAGGAGAACGCCACGGCCGATGACGGCAAGCTCGACTTCTACAGCCTGGAAGTGGACCACTGGTGGCGGCTTCTGCGCCTGCTCCCTGCCTTGCGCGCCGGCACGCATGGGCGCTGGGACGACGTGCGCGCGTTCCACACCACGGAAGTGGTGATCCGGACCAGACACCCGCGCGACGTGAACACCGACGGCGAACTGTCCACGCGGACGCCCGCCCATTTCAAGATCCGGCCCGGCGCGATCCAGGTTTATGCGCCGCCCACCCTTGCCTCGACGGTTTGAGGGATCCAACCATGCCTTTTTCCAACGACACAAGCCGTAGGGCGCAAGAGCACGATTTCCTCGTCACCGCCGTCGAGCAAGCCGAGGCGGAAGGCTTCATTGCCGTGACGCTGCTGGATGCACGCGGCGGGCGGGTGACGCTCCACCTCGATGAGACCTGCGGCAAGCTGCTGCGTGACCTTCTGGACGAGCAGCTTCCCTGAACTGACTGATCCAACTCGGTTTTTCGGCCAAGCAGCCAAGGTGCGAGCCGAAAGGCGTCAGCTTGCGGGATTGCGGACCTGCTCGACCTTTTCCAACGCTTCCGCAAGGTGCTCGTCGCGGTCGTAGATGTCCCTGAAGTAGCCGACATTCCCGGCCGTATCCGGCCAAGCGGTGAAGTAGGCGATATAGACTGGGATGTCGCGGGTCACCCGCTGAGACGAGTGCCCCTTCTTCAGCTTCTCCGCGACGTAGTCCACCGAGGTGCCGAGCAGGGCAGCCGCCATGGCGCGCGGGTTTTCCAGGCGCACGCAGCCGTGGCTGAATGCGCGCACGTCCTCCTTGAAGAACTTCTTCTGCGGCGTGTCGTGCATGTAGATGGCGTGCTTGTTGGGGAACAGGATCTTCAATTCGCCCAGCGCGTTCGCCTCGCTCGGCACCTGGCGCACGTTGAAGGGGAGCTTGGACCCGTACTTGCCCCAGCTTACCGAGGAGGAGCTGACCTTCTTGCCCTTCGCGTTGAAGACTTCGTATCCGGCGCGGTCGAGGTAGCCGGGGTCGCGGCGCAGGCGCGGCAGCATTTCGTTGACCAGGATGGACTGCGGAATGCCCCAATAGGGGTTGAAGTCCACCTGCTCGATCTGGTCCACGAAGAAGCTGGTCTGGTTCGTGGGCTTGCCCACGACCACCCGCATGCTGAGCTTGTCCGCGTTGTCCTCGCGATAGGTTACGGTGAAGGCAGGCTCGTTGATGAAGACGCGCGTCGCGCCGAGCAGGCGCGGCATCCAGCGCAGCTGCTCCAGCGCGATCTTCACCTTCTCGATTTTCTCAGCGGGATCAATCGTCGCGGCGCCGCCTCCGGTCAGGGCCTTGACTGTGCGCGGACCGATCACGCCGTCGGCGCGGACGCCCGCCCGCTTCTGCGCAGCCTTGATGACCGGGACGAGTTCGCGGTCGTAAATTTCGCTGCCCTGGAAGGCGACCAGCATCGCCGCGTCGTCCGTGTCCTCAGGGGGCAGGTCGCGCGCGACCACCTGGAGCAGGTTCGGCAAGTCCGGGCTCGACTCGCCGGGGTTCAGCGTCAGGTTCGGATTGACGGTGATCTCCGGCTCCGCGGGAGCGTGCCCTTCGAGCTTGGAAAGCTCGCCGCGCAGCATCCCGTATTCCGGCATCTGCGGGTGCACCGCCAGCATTGCCGCTTCGGTCTTCTGCGCGCGCAGCATGCGCGCAAGCTCCGCCTTGCCGTCGAACGGTTTTAGCGCGAAGTCGTGGTAGCCCGACAGGCGATTGGGATCGAGACGGCCGCTGCCGGCGTCGCGGAGATAGCGCATCACACGAGCCGACATCGTCATCTCGTAGCGAATCATCTCGCGATGAGCGCCGGGCGTGTCGGGCGTCGCCGCCATCGGCGCGCTCACGGCATAGTCCTGCGGATCGAGCCCATAGCTCCCCGCATCGCGGAGAACGCGCATCGCCGCCTCGGCACGCTCGTTCGGCCCGCCGCCCGTGATCCAGATGAAGTCGGGCGAGGCGGCATAGTAGGCCAGCAACGCCTCGCCGAAGGGTTTCTCCGCCAGAAGCTCGAACCCGTCGAGCCCTGTCAGGCTTTCCCGAAATACGGTGCCGCCGAGTTGCGGATCGAGGCTTGCTGAACTGGAAAGCGCGGTCAGCGGGGCAAAATTCACGGCAGTCAGCGCGTCCGCACGAAAATTGTAGTATTCCGGTGCCGTGATTTTGACGACGGGAACACCGCCGCCCGACCTAGCCTTTGACGCCGCTTTCGCCTGCCGCGGGTAGGCGGGAGGCGGAGGAGGCGGGAAAGTTTGGCGGCGTTTGCCGCCCGCGAACAAGAAATCGAAGAAGTTGCCCGCATGGGCATCAACCGGAACGGCGCCTGCGATGCCGAGCGCTGTGACGCCTGCCAACAAATGCCGCCACGTCTTCATGCCCGACTCCACTGCCTCCGCTTGTCCGTCCGCCTTAAGCCATCAGCCAATCGGGGTTAAGGATCGGTTCGCACAAGCAAACGAACTGATAACATATGTTGCCTAAGTGCGACATCCACGAGAGCCGCGCGGGAGCATCACGTTCGATTACTTTGCGCTGCGTTCCAATTCGGTCACAGTCCCGTCCGGTCGCCATCGGGATCGTAGTCGCGGTCGCGCTCCGCTGTAGGTTTCCTGCCGCTGCCCGTTGCTTCGTCCAAGCTCACCCCGCCTTGCTGGGTCTCTTCCAATGAAGGGGCGTCTGGAATCCCCGCGGGCGGGCGGGCGCCGCCGTAGTCGGCTTGGTGCAAAGCGTCCCGGTCCACCGTCTCCGTTTCGCTGGCTCCATTGTCAGCCTCCGCCGCCTGCGGCGCATCCGGCCTTCCGTTGGCCGGCTTGTCGTCTGACGGGCCATGTCCGGAGGGATCGGGCTGGTCGATCTTCTCGCGATCGGCGGAATGCGAGACGTTCGCTGCAACGGCCACGGCCTCTTCTCCTTCGTCGATCTTGTTCGCAGACAGAACGCCCCGAAGCGGATGTTCGTTGCAAGCCGTGACAGCGTTGCTGCGCTGGACTACACCGCCGGCAGCTTTTCTCTTTGCGCAACCAAGGCCGCGATTGATCCCCGACACGCCGTCCGTCCCGACAAGCCATAAGCCGCACGTGCTGGGGATCGGCGGCGCTCACCTGGACCGGCGCGGGCAGTTCGACGGCGCCTTCATCCCCGGCGCCTCGATCCCCGGCCGCATGCGGGAAGACGTCGGCGGCGGCGCCTTCAATGCGTTGCGCACGCTGGTGCAGCGAGACTGCTCGGCGGCGCTCTTTTCGGTGCGCGGCGGCGACGGCGGCGGCGAGGCCGTGGAAGCTGCGATCGCGGCGGCAGGGATCGAGGACCTCTCCGCCGTTTTCCTGGACCGGGCAACGGCCAGCTACACCGCGCTGATCGACAGCGGCGGCGAGCCTGTCGCGGCGCTGGCCGACATGGAGATCTACGAGGCAGGCTTCGTCCGGCAGATGCGGCGAACCAAGCTGCGCGACGCGATCTTCCGCGCGGACGCCGTGCTGTGCGACGCCAACCTGCCCCAGGGAGCGCTTCAGAGCCTATGCCAGACTGCGGGCGACAAGCCGCTTTTCGGCATCGCCATTTCGCCTGCCAAGGTGGTGCGCTTCGCCTCGATCCTGCCCAGCCTGTCCTGCCTTTTCCTCAACCGGCGGGAAGCCGATGCGCTGATTGGAGCCGCTTCCTCTTCGTTGCAGGACTGCCTTACGCGGCTTGCCGCCCTGGGCCTGCGGCGAGCGGTCGTCACATCGGGCGCGGAAGCGATCGGCGCCTTCGACGGAAGGAACACCTTCGTGCTGTGTCCGCCCCCCGTCGAAGCGGTGATCGATGCCACAGGCGCCGGCGATGCCCTGGCGGGTGCGACGGCGGCAGCCCTGCTCCACGGTCGTTCGCTGCCTGCGGCATTGCGCGAGGGAGCCGCTGCGGCGCGGCTCACCGTCTGCGCCAGCACCTGCGTGCCCACGCTCCCCGCCGACGCCTTCGCCGCCGCGCTCGCCGTTATTCCCCAAGCTGAACCGCTGGACTGATTCATGCTCGCATCCGCCGACGTTCTCATCGATATCCACCCTGAAGTCGCAGACGCCTTGGCAGGCGGCGAGCCTGTCGTGGCGCTGGAAAGCACAATCATCACGCATGGCATGCCGTTTCCGCAAAATGCCGCGATGGCTGCGGGCGTGGAAGCGATCATCCGGGCGGAAGGTGCGGTTCCCGCAACGATCGCGGTGGTCGAGGGGCGGCTAAAGGTTGGTCTGACCGACGACGAGCGCGACAGCCTAGCGCGTGTGACGGACGCCATGAAGCTTTCGCGCGCCGACCTTGCTTTCGCCCTGGCGCAGGGCAGAACCGGCGGCACTACGGTCGCGGCCACGATGATATCAGCGCACCTCGCCGGCATCGAGGTGTTTGCCACCGGGGGCATCGGCGGCGTGCACAAGGGCGCGGAAGCGAGCTTCGACATCTCGGCCGACCTGGACGAACTCGCGCGCACGCCGGTGGTCGTGGTTTCGGCCGGCGCCAAGGCGATCCTCGACATCCCGAAGACGCTGGAAGTGCTGGAAACCCGCGGCGTGCCGGTGGTCGGCTATCGCACGGACGTGATGCCGGCCTTCTGGTCGCGCACCTCGCCGCACCGCGCGCCTTTGCGGCTCGACGCGGCAGAGGACATCGCAGGCTTCTTCCGCGCAAAAGCCGCGCTGGGCTTGGGCGGCGGCATGCTCGTGGCAAACCCCGTTCCGGAAGCGGACGCCATCGCGGAGGAACGGATGAACGGTTGGATCACGGAGGCCCAACGCGCGGCGGAAGCGCAAGGCGTTGCCGGCAAGGCGGTCACGCCCTTTTTGCTGGGAGAAATCCTTGAGCTTTCGAACGGCGAAAGCCTCAAGACGAATGTCGCGCTGGTGGAAAACAACGCCCGCCTTGCCGCGGGCATCGCGAAGGCCCTGTCCGCCGCCAAGCGCGCGCCGCTCGACAATCTTGCGCCGACTGCGCTTTGACCGTGAGGCCGTTCAGGTAAGCGGCGAAAGCTGGATCTCGACGCGACGGTTCTCGGCCTTGCCCTCTTCGGTCGCGTTGGAGGCGACCGGACGCGACTCGCCGAAGCCGGTGACGGCGAAGCGGCGGTTGTCCACGCCCTGGCTGGACAGGTAGTTCGCCACGGAAAGCGCGCGCCGCTGCGACAGGTCGTAGTTGTAGCCGTCGGAGCCCACATTGTCCGTGTGGCCGTACACGTCCACCAGCGTCCTGTTGTACTTCTTCAGCACCAGAGCGACCGAGTTCAGCGTCGAGTAGAAGCTGGCTTTTACGGCGTCCTGATCGGTGGCGAAGGTGATGTTCGAGGGCATGTTGAGCACGATCTGGTCGCCGACGCGCGTCACAGAAACGCCGGTGCCCTGAAGCTGCGCGCGAAGCTGCGACTCCTGCTGGTCCATGTAGCTGCCGACCGCGCCGCCGGTCAGCGCGCCCACGCCGGCGCCGATCAGAACCGCGTTGCGCTGCGCGTTCTTGCTGCCGCCGACCGCGAGGCCGGCCAAGGCGCCAAGGCCCGCGCCGAGCGCAGCGCCCCCCGCCGTGTTGGAGACCTTCTGCTCGCCCGTGTAGGGGTCGGTCGTGCACGCACCCGCCAACATCACGGCCGCAAGCGCGGCGATGCCCGTCTTCCTCATGGAGATCCTCATCCTGGATGCAGCGTTCTGAGCGGCGCTGCCGTTCCGTCCCTCGCCTATCCCACTTCACGATTGCGGCGAAAAGCGGAATGGCTGTCTAAGACTGATCTGCGGATGGTTGACGATACATTACCGCCGAAGCGCCGTGGACGGCCTTTTTGGCTGGTGCTAAACTTGCCCTGAGGGAACATCGGGAGGGTTCGTTGCGCGCAGCATTGACGGTAGTGGCGGTTTTCGCAATGGCGGGATCAGCGGGGGCGGCCTGCTTCGAGGACATCGGCTGCACGGACAGCGATGCCTACGCCCGTTCCGCTTTGAGGCGGCTTTCGTGCGAGAACCTCTGGTTCACCCGCAACACGATCTACAACGAGCACGGCCTCTGCTTCAAAACCGCAGCCGGACGCGCGCAGTTCGACAATTCCGACTGCTCCGTGAACAACCCCGCCAAGGTGAAGCTCAACCGGACCGAGCGTGCCAACGTCGCCAAGATCCGGCAGGTCGAGCAGGAAATGGGCTGCACCGACTGAGCGCTAGGACGCCGTTTAGAGAGACCGCGGCAGATAACGCCAGCAGGTCCAGCTGCAAATAAGCAGGAAGAGGCCGAGGGTTGCGAACACGGCGCCCAAGCCCCAAAAGGCCAGCACCACGGCATACACCAGCGGCGGCAGGAGATCGGACAAGTCGAGATAGGTGCGGTAAACCGCCGTCATCTGCGCCCGCTCGCGCAGGCGCACCGCGCGCATGAAGGCGACGGAGCCGATGGCATCCAGCGCGGTCGTGAAGAAGGCCGCGCCGAGCAGGAAGAAGGCAGTTGCGTAGGGCTGCGCCTCGCCGGAAAAGCCGGCGCCGAGCAGCGCCAGCCCCGTGCCGAAAAAGGCGCCCGCCATGGTGAACCGCGCACCGGAGCGGGTGGCGACACGGCCCCAGACGATCGCCATGAAGAGCATGGCATTGCCCGCCGAAACCAGGAGGCCGCCGGCCAGCTTCCCCTCACCCGTCACCACCATCAGGATCGGCGCATAGACGAAGAAGGTCGCCCAGAAGCAGGAGCGGCCGAAGGCGATCAGCCAGGCCAAGCGCAGGCGCGGCTGTTGGAGGAAGCGCCCGACATTGGCGATCGGGTTTGCTGCCTTGGTGGTGCCGGGCCGGATCGGTCCGTCTTCGATGAGGCGGAAATACCAGAAAAAGCCGAGCAGGATGCAGGCAAACAGGATCACCGCCGCTTGCGCAGCCGCAAAGCCGAAATGCGTGTAGAGGAACACGCCGAGCGTCGGGCCGGCCGTCCAGGCGAGCGTGGACCACGCCATCTTCATCGACTCGCTGCGCACGAACTCGGTCCGGCGGATATGGTCCATGATGTAGAGGTTGAGGGTGATAGCGAGCGCCGAGGTGCCGACGACCCGCGCCGCCATGCCGGCGATCTGGCCGGGAAGCGAGTGGGCGGCGAAGCAGACCGCGCCCAGCATCAGCAACACCACGCCGGCCGTATAGACCCAGCGCCGCGCGAAACGCGCGATCAGCGCCGGCATCAGGAGCGTGGCGAACAGGCTGCCGATCGACACGGCGGTGTAGAGGATGGCGACGTGCTGCTTGCTCTGGAGGATGTCGTAGGCCTGGATCGGCACGACGCTGGCGATCGTGGCGCGCGTCAGCGACTCCAGCCCGTAGAGCGTGGCGAATGTCCCGGCGCCGGGCCGCCCCGCGGCAGCGGGAAGCCAGTCCGGGTGCCGCGCCTGCGTGATGAACATTGTTTTGGCATTCCGCTTTCCCGGCCGAGCATGCGAGCGCAAGAGCGGCAGGGATGACGGAAATCCGACCCGAAGCTTCGCATTGGTTCGAGGCGCAACGAGTGAAGCGTTGTGGCCCAACGGTGGGATCAGCCGGGCTGCGGACCCTGCATGCCCTTTCGCACCGCGCCGATGAAGGCGGGGCGAGCCTCCGGTTCCGAAATGCCGCGCGGCTCGTAAGCGTCGCGCGCGAAAAAAAAGCCGGTCAGGCGAAAGCCTTCTTCGATGTCTTCGAGGTCAGGCCGCGTGGTGTCGCCATCGGTCAGAAAGGCTGGGAGCGGGAGCAGCCTGTCCTTCCAGGCTTCGCCCGCAGTGCGAGACACGGCACGGCCGGATTTGGGGGAGACGAAGGCCAGATCTTCCCGCAAGCCGGTCGCGGCGCATTCCGAGAGGTCGAGGCCGAAGCCAAGCTCGTCCAGCATCAGCAATTCAAAGCGCACCACGAGTTCGCCGGCCGCGGCGGGATCATCCAGCACGCGCAGCAGGGCTTGGAGCGTGTCGAACAGCGCGGGGTGCGGGTCGCGCTCCGGCAGGAGACGCAGGTGCGCGGCGAGCGTTTGCAGGGCGAAGACGGCGACCGCGCTTTCCATCAGCCGCGCGGCGTTCATCTCCAGAGGCTCGACCGCATAGGTGCCAAGCTGCTCGTCCAGCCGGGCGCGCCAGATCAGGTCCAAGCGGTTGCCGGGCTGGAGCACCGGACGTTGCCGCCGCGAGCGCCCGCCGTGAACAAGGCCGAGATGCCTGCCGTGGGTGCGCGTCATAGCTTCCACCACGACGGCGGACTCGCCATGCTTGCGCAGACCCAGAACGATGCCCTCGTCGCGCCATTCCATCGGTCAGCTTGGAAAGTCCAACCCCATCGCCCGGAAGCGTTCGGGATCGTCGCCCCACTCCCGCACCTTCACAAACAGAAAGAGGTGCACCGGCTGCTCCAGGATGCCGGCAAGTTCCTCGCGCGCAGCTTGTCCGATCGCGCGGATCGTGGCGCCTTTGGCGCCGAGCACGATCTTCTTCTGGCTGTCCCGCTCGACATAGATCACCTGCTCCAGCCGAACCGAACCGTCCTTGCGCTCCTCCCACTTCTCCGTTTCGACGTGGGAGGAGTAGGGCAATTCCTGGTGCAGGCGGAGGAACAGCTTTTCGCGGGTGATCTCCGCCGCAAGCTGGCGCATCGGCAGATCGGAAAGCTGATCCTCCGGATAGTACCAGGGACCTTCCGGCAGCGCGCTCGCGAGATAGGCAAGCAGGTCGGCGCAGCCGGAGCCGGTCAGCGCCGAGATCATGAAGGTGCGCTCGAACTTTTCGCCTTCGTTGGCTGCCGCGGCAAGTCCCAGCAGGACTTCGCGCTTCACGCGGTCCACCTTGTTGAGCACGAGGATCTTCGGCTGGCGGATGTCGCCCAAGCGTTCCAGCAGCGTTTCCGCATCCCCTTTGATGCCGCGCTCGGCGTCGATCAGCACGAGAACCATGTCGGCGTCCTTGGCGCCGCCCCAGGCGGTCGAGACCATCGCCTCGTCCAGCCTGCGGCGGGGACGGAAGATGCCCGGCGTATCGACGAAGACGATCTGCGCCCGCCCTTCCGTGGCGATGCCGCGCACGATGGCGCGCGTGGTCTGCACCTTGTGCGTGACGATGGAGACCTTGGCGCCGACAAGCTGGTTGAGCAGCGTGGACTTGCCGGCGTTCGGCGCCCCGATCAGCGCGACGAAGCCCGATCGGGTGGGCGTGTCTTCCACGGCAGTTTCGCTCATGAAGCCGACTCCGTTTGCGGCCATACGCCTTCCCGGCGCAGCACGGTCGTGGCGGCCGCCTGTTCGGCCTTGCGCTTGGATGCCCCCGTTCCGGAGGCCGGAGCGAAGCCTGGGATCGTCACCGCCACGGTGAATACGGGATCGTGGTCGGGTCCGGATCGATCCTCCACCTCATAGGAAGGCACGACGCCGCCCTGCTGCACAGCCCATTCCTGCAACGCCGTCTTCGGCTCGCGCGGCGCCGTGTCGGCGGACTGCATCCGCGCGCTCCAGTATTTGTCCACAAACGGCGTCACGGCATCCAGGCCGCCGTCCAGATACAGCGCCGCGATCAGCGACTCCACGACGTCGGAGCGGACATTGCGCGCCTTGGCGCTTTGCAGCGCCTTCAGGTTGATGTCGGCGAAGATCAGCTCGGTAAGGCCGGACTCTTCCGCGATTTCGGCACAGGCTTCGCCACTGACCAGTGCGTTGAGGCGCAGCGCCAGTTCCCCTTCCCGCGCTTCCGGAAACCGCTTCGTCAGCATCTCGGCAACGCTTAAGCCCAGCACGCGGTCACCCAGAAATTCCAGCTGCTCGTAGTCCGCCTTCATCTTAGCCCGCATACTGGAATGGGTCAGCGCGCGGCGCAGCAGGTCACTGTTGCGGAAACGATGGCCGGTCACGGCTTCGATGCGCTCGGCCAGCGCTTCGCCCGTCAGCCGCTTGCGTGCTGCCGCCATGCCTTCCCGCTAGTTGACGAAGTGGAACAGGCGCGAGGCGCGAAGCTCGCTCGGCCACTTCCAGATCTCCAGCGGGTTGGCGCCGCCGGCGATGGAGAAGAAGATGATGTTGGCGCGCCCGACCAAGTTCTCCGCCGGCACCATGCCGACGGAAAAGCGGCTGTCGCTGGAATTGTCACGGTTGTCGCCCATCATGAAATAGTGGCCTGCGGGCACGACGAACTCGCGCGTGTTGTCGCCGGGCGTGTCCGGGTCGATGTCCAGCGTGTCGTAGGAAACGCCGTCAGGCAGCGTTTCGCGAAAAACGTCGATCGGCCGGTTTTCTTCCGTGATGTCGGGATTGTCGATCTGGCCGGTCTTCTCGCGCGGAACCCCCTGACCGTTGATGAAGAGTTGCCCATTCTTCATCTGGATCGTGTCGCCGGGCAGGCCGATGACCCGCTTGATGTAATCCACGGAGGGGTTCGGCGGAAACTTGAACACCACGACGTCGCCGCGCTTCGGCTCGGCGCCCCAGATGCGGCCGGAAAAGATGTCGGGCGAAAACGGCAGGGAGTGGCGGGAATAGCCGTAGGCCCATTTGGTGACGAAGAGATAGTCGCCTTCGAGCAGCGTCGGGCGCATGGAGCCCGACGGGATGGAGAAGGGCTGGAACAGGAAGGTGCGGATCACCAGCGCGAGTATCAGCGCCTGAAAGACGACGCTGACGGTTTCGCCCAGGCCCCCCGACTTCTTTTCCGCTCGTTCCGCCACGCTCATCGCTTCCTCAGCTTGCCTGCCGCATCGCTCTTACCCACTCCGCCGCCCGTAAACAACGGCCGGCGCCGGCCTTTCCAGAGGGGGCGAATGCGGCGCAAGCGTGTTCGCGCAAGATCTCATTCGGGCAGCGCTTCAATGATCACGAAGGCTTGCGCCAAGGGAAAATCGTCGGTGATCGTGAGGTGTACGACGGGACGGTGCCCGGCCGGCATGAGGCTTTGCAGGCGCGCCGCCGCACCGTTGGTCAATTGCATGGTCGGCTTCCCGGAGGGCAGGTTGACCACGCCCATGTCGCGCCAGAAAACGCCCTGGCTGAGCCCCGTGCCGAGCGCCTTGGCGCAGGCTTCCTTGGCCGCAAAGCGCTTGGCGTAGGATGCCGCGCGTTGCGCGCGGCCGTCGGACTTCTTCTGCTCGATCTCAGTGAACACGCGCTGCGTGAAGCGCGCACCGTGGCGCTCCAGCGTCTTCTCCACCCGCCGGATGTCGATGAGGTCGCTGCCCAGGCCGATGATCACGCGGCACCCTTCACAGGTTTCGGCTCCCCGGCTTAACCGGCGGCAGGTTCGCAAGCTCCGGCGGCAGGCGGTCCGCGGGATAGGCAGGCACCTCGTATTCGGCCAGCGCCACCAGCGGCACGCCGACATCGGCCTTCCCCGCCGAGCGATCGATGATGCAGGCGGCAGCGAGAACATCCGCGCCGAGCTTGCGCATGCAGTCCACGGTTTCGCGGATCGAAAGGCCCGTCGTCACGATATCCTCGATGATCACCACCTTTGCGCCGGGCTCGATCTCGAAGCGGCGCAGGCGGAACTCGCCGCCCTCCCGCTCCACCCAGATCGCGGGCACGCCCAGGTGCCGCGCCGTCTCATAGGCCGGGATCAGGCCGCCGACCGCTGGGCCGACAACATAGCCGATGCCGCCCGTGACTTCCTCCCGGATGCGGGATGCAAGCGCCCGGCAGAGCTTCTCCGTTTTGTCCGGATGCATGAAGACACGCGCCTTCTGCAGGAAGACGGGACTGCGCAGACCCGAAGTCAGGATGAAGTGCCCATGCAGGATGGCGCCCGCATCCGAAAAAACTTCCAGCACTTCTTCCGTCTTCACACCTAACTCCCTAACCGTTCACACGTTTTGCGTCGCTGACGCTCGGCGTTTCCTTAAGTTCCCGAAGCAGCTTGTTCAGGTGCTTGAGGTCCCAAACCTCAAGGTCCAGGGCCATGCCGGTGAAGTCGGGCGCGGGGCGCACCACGGAAAGCGAATGGATGTTGGCATCGTTTTCGGCGATCACCTTGGTGATCTCCGCCAGCGATCCCGGCGCGTTGATGGCGGTCACATCGAGGCGCGCGGGAAATCGCTCGCGGGCACCCTCGTCGATGTCCCAGCGCACGTCGATCCAGCGCTCCGGCTGGTCGTCGAAGGCGGTCAGCGACGGCGACTGGATGGGGTAGATGGTGATGCCGACGCCGGGCTCCATGATGCCGATGATGCGGTCGCCGGGAACCGCGCCCTCCGGCGCGAAGCGCACGGGCAGGTCGCCATGGACCCCGCGGATCGGCACGCTGCGCTCCTGCGCGCCCTGTTCCGGCTTGCTTTTCTCGCCGCCGCGGCCCGGCACCTGGAACAGCATGCCCGCCGCGTTGCGGATGTTGAACCAGCCCTCTTCGCGCGCTTTCGGCGCTTGCGGCGCGGGGCGCTCCTTGTAGTCTGGATGGACGGCGCGCACGACGTCTGCGGAGGGAAGCTCGCCGCGGCCCACCGCGGCGACCACGTCCGCCACCTCGCGGCGGGCGAGCCGATGGAGCACGCCCGTAAGGCTTTCGCGCGAAAAAGTGTGGCCCGCCCGCGCGAAGGCG
>CAXTCF010000075.1:0-19565 GCA_964242945.1 uncultured Rhizobiaceae bacterium
CGCGTGACCTCCGGCGGCTTCGGTCCGACCGTCAATATCCCCGTCGCCATGGGCTATGTCAGCCGTTCACTAGCTCAGCCTGGAACAAGGCTGTTCGCCGAAGTTCGGGGCACGCGCGTGCCCGTCGCCGTTCACGCCCTGCCTTTCACGCCGCACCGCTTCCGCAAAGGATGAACGCCATGGACCGCACCTACTTCACCGAGGATCACGAGTGGATCCAAGTCAGGGACGGCGTGGCCACGGTCGGCATCACCGACTATGCGCAGGAGCAGCTTGGCGACCTGGTGTTCGTCGAACTGCCGGAAATCGGCCGCACCCTTTCCAAGGGCGACACGGCCGTGGTGGTGGAGTCCGTCAAGGCCGCATCGGACGTCTATGCCCCGGTCGATGGCGAGATCACCGAAGTGAACGAGGGCTTAGGCTCGGAGCCCGCGCTGGTGAACCAGGAGCCGGCGGGCGGCGGCTGGCTCTGGCGCATGCGCCTTTCCGACGAGAGCCAGCTTGAAGGCCTGATGGACGAAGCGGCCTACCAAGCCAAAGTCGCCTGACCCGGAGTTTTCCGCATGACCTCCTTCGCTTCCCGCCACATCGGTCCGCGCACCGCCGACACCCGCGCCATGCTGGCCGCCATCGGCGTGCCGTCGGTCGAAACGCTGATCAGCCAGGCCGTGCCGAAATCCATCCGGCTGGACCGCCCGCTCGACCTCCCCGCGCCGGCCGGCGAAGCGGAAGCGCTGGCCGAATTGGCCGCGAAGATGCGCGAGAACAAGGTCCTCAAAAGCTTCATCGGCGCCGGCTACCACGGCACTTTCACGCCGCCGGTCATCCAGCGGAATCTGTTCGAGAATCCGGCCTGGTACACCGCCTACACGCCCTATCAGGCGGAGATCAGCCAGGGCCGGCTGGAAATGCTGTTCCACTTCCAGACGCTGGTGACGGAACTGACCGGCCTGCCGGTCGCCTCCGCTTCCCTGCTGGACGAGGCGACGGCGGTGGCGGAAGCCGTCGGCATCGCCTATCGCTGTGGCAAGGAGAAGCGCACCAAGATCGTGTTTGCCGGCGAGCCGCACCCGCAGACACTGGACGTGGTCAAGACGCGAGCCGAACCGCTGGGGCTCCAGATCGCCGATACGGTCGATAGCAATACTACGGCGCTGATCGTCTCCTGGCCGGATACGCTCGGCGTCTATGGCGCGCACGGCGGGACCATCGCGGCGGCAAAGGCTGCGGGCGCAATCGTCATCTTCGCGGCCGATCCCCTGGCCCTGACGCTCAGCGAAACGCCGGCAAAGCTCGGTGCCGACATCGCTGTAGGACCGATGCAGCGCTTCGGCGTGCCGATGGGTTTTGGGGGGCCGCACGCCGCCTATTGCGCCGTGTCGGAGAAGCTGACGCGGCTGATGCCCGGCCGGCTTGTCGGCCAGTCCGTGGACGCGCATGGCCGCCCCGGCTACCGCCTGGCCTTGCAGACGCGCGAGCAGCACATCCGCCGCGACAAGGCGACCTCCAACATCTGCACGGCGCAGGCGCTGCTCGCCAACATGGCCGCGGCCTATGCGATCTGGCATGGGCCGGAGGGTTTGCAGGCGATCGCATCCCACGTCGCGGGGCTGGCGGAGCGGCTGGCTTCCGCGTTGCGTTCGGCCGGCGTTGCGGTTTTGGGCGAGAAGCGGTTCGACACGGTGGTTGTCGAGAATGTCGATGCGCATGCCATCGCCGCGACTGCGGAGGAAGGCGGCCGTCTGCTGCGCGTATTCGATGAAGGAAAGCTCGGAATCAGCTTTGACGAGACTTCGACGGAAGCCGACCTGAAGGCCGTAGCAGCGCTGTTCGGCGCAAGCGACGACGAGAAAGCTTCGGACTCGACCGTTTCACGCAACGCAAAGAAATTCCTGACGCAGCCGGTGTTCCACGAGAACCGCTCGGAAACCGAGATGATGCGCTTCCTGCGCCGCCTGTCCGACAAGGATCTGGCGCTCGACCGCGCGATGATCCCGCTGGGCTCCTGCACCATGAAGCTCAACGCCGCAGCCGAGATGATGCCGGTGTCCTGGCCGGAAGTGGCGAACCTCCATCCCTTCGCGCCCGCTGCTCACGCCGCAGGCTATCGCGCCATGATCGGCGAGCTTGAAGGATGGCTCGGCGAGATTACCGGCTTCGACGCCGTGTCGCTCCAGCCGAATGCGGGCAGCCAGGGCGAGTATGCGGGCCTGCTGGCCATCCGCGGCTTCCATCGGTCGCGCGGCGAGGCGCACCGCGACGTCTGCCTGATCCCCTCCTCCGCCCACGGCACCAACCCGGCCTCCGCCTCGATGGCCGGCATGCGCGTCGTGGTCGTGCGCTGCAAGGAAGGCGGCGACATCGACGAGGACGACCTGCGCGCCAAGGCGGAGGCGCATGCCGCAAACCTCGCCGCGCTGATGATCACCTATCCCTCGACGCACGGCGTGTTCGAGGAGAACGTGCGCGGCATCTGCACGATCGCGCACGAGTTCGGTGCGCAGGTCTATCTCGACGGGGCGAACCTCAACGCGCTGGTCGGGCTGGCGCGGCCGGGCGACATCGGCGCCGACGTCTGCCACATGAACCTGCACAAGACTTTCTGCATCCCGCATGGCGGCGGCGGCCCCGGCATCGGGCCGATCGGCGTCAAGGCGCATCTGGCGCCGTTCCTGCCGGGCCACGGAACGGAAGGCGGCGCTTGCGCCGTTGCGGCAGCCCCCTTCGGCAGCGCGTCGATCCTGCCGATCACCTGGATGTATATCCGCATGATGGGCGCGAGCGGCCTCAAGCAGGCCACCGAGACTGCGATCCTGAGCGCCAACTACATCGCGCAAAAACTCGACCCGCATTTCCCCGTGCTGTTCAAGGGCCGCAACGGCCGCGTGGCGCATGAGTGCATTCTCGACACGCGCGGGCTCAAGGATGCAGGCATTGGTGTGGAGGACATCGCCAAGCGCCTGATCGACTACGGCTTCCACGCTCCGACCATGTCCTGGCCGGTCGCGGGAACGCTGATGGTGGAGCCGACCGAGTCGGAGCCGAAGGCTGAGATCGACCGCTTCTGCGCGGCGATGGCGGCTATCGCCGCAGAGGCTGGAAGGATAGCGGACGGCGCTTGGCCGAAGGACGACAACCCGCTCGTCAATGCTCCGCACACCGCCGCGGAAACCCACGCGGCGGAGTGGTCTCACCCCTATTCGCGCATGGAAGCTGCTTTCCCGGCGGGCGGTGCAGGGGCCGGTGCAAAATATTGGCCGCCGGTGTCACGCATCGACAACGTGGCGGGCGACCGCAACCTCGTGTGCTCCTGCCCGCCGATCGAGGCGCTCGCCAGTTAACATTTGCAAAGGTGCCGTCAAGCCTCCAAGCTGGGGCAGGCTCGGTTGGTTATCGCTTTATGAACCGGCGATGCCTATCTTGGGGGTGCGGGAAGTTCGAACAAAACAGGAACGGATTTTTCTCGCATCGAAGCGAAAGGCGTGCCATTGTCCGGAAGCAATCCAAACGGCCGATCCGTGGACAGCATGAAGAACTACGCTGCACAGCTTGACCTGCTCGGAGCCGCGCTTGCTCCCGCGCCGAGGCGCGCGGCTGTTTCCAGCGAGGTGAAGAAACCGCCGGCGCCGCCCAAGCCGATCCCGCCGCGCGACGCAAGCGAGAGCTACAGCGCGGCCGACATCGAGGTTCTGGAAGGCCTTGAGCCGGTGCGCCGCCGTCCCGGCATGTATATCGGCGGCACCGACGAGAAGGCGCTGCACCACCTCTTCGCCGAAGTGATCGACAACTCCATGGACGAAGCGGTGGCAGGTCATGCCACCTTCATCGACGTGGAGCTTTCCGCCGACGGGTTCCTGACCGTCACCGACAACGGCCGCGGCATCCCCGTCGATCCGCACCCGAAGTTCAAGACCAAGTCGGCGCTGGAAGTGATCATGACGACGCTGCATGCCGGCGGCAAGTTCGATTCGAAGGTCTATGAGACGTCAGGCGGCTTGCACGGCGTCGGCGTTTCCGTGGTGAATGCTCTTTCCGATGCACTCGATGTGGAGGTCGCGCGCAACCGGCAGCTCTACCGGCAGTCCTTTTCCCGTGGGCTACCGAACGGCCCGCTGGAGAGCGTCGGCGAGGTGCACAACCGGCGTGGCACGCGGGTGCGCTTCCATCCCGACCCGGAGATTTTTGGGGCAACGGCGGCGTTCGAGCCCGCCCGGCTCTACCGCATGGCGCGCTCCAAGGCGTATCTGTTCGGCGGCGTGGAAATCCGCTGGGCCTGCGATCCCGCGCTTATCCGGGAGAAGGACGCGACGCCGGCCAAGGCCGTGTTCCACTTCCCCGGCGGGCTGAAGGACTACCTCGCGGCGTCGCTGGAAGGCGAAGTGCAGGTCACGCGCGAGATTTTTGCGGGCAAGAGCGAGCGCCAGGGTGGACACGGCTCGGTGGAGTGGGCCGTCACCTGGTTCGGCGGCGACGGTTTTCTCAACTCCTACTGCAACACCATCCCGACGCATGAGGGCGGCACGCACGAGACCGGCCTGCGCAACGTTCTGATGCGCGGCCTGAAGGCTTATGCCGACCTCGTCGGCAACAAGCGCGCATCGGCCGTCACCAGCGACGACGTGATGATCTCGGCGGCCGGCATGCTGTCCGTGTTCATCCGCGAGCCGGAATTCGTCGGCCAGACCAAGGACCGGCTGGCCACCGTGGAAGCGGTGCGCATCGTGGAAACGGCGCTGCGCGACCCGTTCGACCACTGGCTCGCCGACAACCCGCAGGAAGCCGGCAAGCTGCTGGAATGGGTGATCGCGCGCGCCGACGAGCGGATGCGGCGTCGCCAGGAGAAGGAGATCGGCCGCAAGACCGCGGTGCGCAAGCTGCGCCTGCCCGGCAAGCTGGCGGACTGCACGCAGAACGCGGCGGCCGGCGCGGAGATCTTCATCGTCGAGGGCGACTCGGCCGGCGGCTCGGCCAAGCAGGCGCGAGACCGCGCCAGCCAGGCGGTGCTGCCGCTGCGCGGAAAAATCCTCAACGTGGCGAGTGCGGGCTTGGACAAGCTCGGCGCCAACCAGCAGATCGCCGACCTCATCCAGGCGCTGGGCTGCGGCACGCGCACGAAATACCGCGACGACGACCTTCGCTACGACCGCGTGATCATCATGACGGACGCCGACGTGGACGGCGCGCACATCGCGTCGCTGCTGATTACCTTCTTCTACCGGGAAATGCCGCAGCTCATCAAAGGCGGCCACCTCTACATGGCCGTGCCGCCGCTCTACCGCATCAGCCAGGGTGGCAAGGTGCGCTACGCCCGCGACGACGCTCACAAGGCCGAGCTTTTGAAAAAAGAGTTTACGGGCCGCGGCAAGGTCGAGATCGGGCGCTTCAAAGGCTTGGGCGAGATGATGGCGGCCCAGCTCAAGGAAACCACGATGGACCCGAGAAAGCGGACGCTTCTGCGGGTCGAGGTGGCGGAAGACGAAGCGCAGACGCGCGGCGCGGTGGACGCCCTGATGGGCACCAAGCCGGAAGCCCGCTTCCGCTTCCTCCAGGAACGCGCGGAATTCGCGGGGCAGCTCGACATCTGAGCCGACGCTTTCAGCCGTCGAGCCGGTGGCGAACTACATCCGTTCTGGGGAGGTGAACGGAAATACCCCGAACTCTCCGCCGAATCCTTGCGCCGAAAGTGATTGGGCGTTCAGCGCGGGCAAATCGATTCACCCCCTTGTCGCCCTCGCGTAGTTTTGTTTCGCGTTCTTCGCGGGGCACTGGTCATGACGGTGACACGTGGAAGGAGCCGGTGCCGGGCTGGCGGAGGTAACGTGCCGACGCTGGAGGATGACTCCCTAAGTCCGGGCCCTACAGGGGCAGGGTGACAGTTCGCCAAGGCGAGCGACCCGGAACAAGCTCCGGGGCAAGCAGCTGAAACGGGCGGCCTGTTGGGAAGCAGGTTTCCTTTGAAAAAGCTTTTCCGAGCGACCCGCGGGCCGCCCGTCCCCACTCTTCCTCATCAACCCGGCCGAAGGGCGCGGGAACGATAAGACATGTCCGCCCGCTCGCTCGTCTTCTATTTGGCTCCGTGTCCGTCGCTGTCGGCCTGGACTGATGCAAGTTCCCGCAAAGCATCCGCCGTCAGCGACAAGTCCAGCGTCACGCTGCCGTCCTCGTTGTCATGCCGCGCCTGCACGTCGCTGTGCCGGTAGATCCAGTCGAGGCGCCAAAGGTCCTGCGGCTTGAGCGTGATCCGCGCCGTGCGGATCTCTCCTGCCACTCGGCTCTCGATCGCCGCCAGCAGCGCGTCCAGCCCCTCGCCCGTGACCGCCGAGATCGTGATCGGTTGGCTCGCATCGCTGCGGGCGGCCGCGAGCATCTGCTCGCGCAAGGCGGGCTCCACGAGATCGACCTTGTTCCAGACTTCCAGCAGCCGCTTCTCGTCGGAGGGGTCGATGCCGAGGTCGCGCAGGATGCGCTCGACGTCGCCGGCCTGCGCCGCGGTATCGGGATCGGCGATGTCGCGCAGGTGCAGGATCAGGTCGGCTTCCACCACCTCCTCCAGCGTGGCGCGGAAGGCCGCCACCAGATGCGTCGGCAGGTCCGAGATGAAGCCGACCGTGTCCGACAGGATCACCGAGGAACCATGCGCAAGGCGGATGCGGCGCAGCGTCGGGTCGAGTGTGGCGAACAGCATGTTTTCGGCCAGCACCGACGCGCCGGTCAGCCGGTTGAACAGCGTCGATTTGCCCGCATTGGTGTAGCCGACGATCGCCACGACCGGAAACGGCACCTTGCGGCGCTTGGCACGATGCAGGTCGCGCGTGCGCCGCACCGTTTCCAGTTCGCGCTTCAGCCGGACGATGCGTTCCTGAAGCAGCCGCCTGTCCGACTCGATCTGCGTTTCGCCGGGACCGCCGAGGAAGCCCGCGCCGCCGCGCTGCCGCTCCAGGTGCGTCCAGCTTCGAACGAGCCGTCCCTTCTGGTAGTTCAGATGCGCAAGCTCGACCTGGAGCGTGCCCTCCTTGGTGCGCGCTCGCTCGCCGAAGATTTCCAGGATCAGCCCCGTGCGGTCGAGCACCTTGGCCTTGAACGCTTTCTCCAGGTTGCGCTGCTGCACCGGCGTCAGCGGATGATCCACGACGACCAGCTCGTCCTTCTGCTCCTCGATGGCGGCGGCGAGTTCGTCCACTTTGCCGGAACCCAGAAGCGTAGCCGGCCTGGGATTCGACACGTTGACGATCAGCGCTTCGACCACGTCGAGGTCGATGGCGCGCGCAAGGCCCACCGCCTCGTCACGGCGCGCTTCGGGCGAACGCTGTTGCCGGCCGTGCGGCACGTCTTCCTCCTCGCCGCGAAAGCTAGGAGGCAGGACCGGGACGATTACCAGCGCGCGGGTTCTGGTCAGCGTGCGATCGATGCTCTTGGAGCCGGAATTCTGGTTCGCGCTCAGTTGTCGCGTCCGCTGTCTTCGCTCTCGAACGTGTTGACGGGCTGGCTCGGCATGATCGTCGAGATCGCATGCTTGTAGACAAGCTGCGAGTGGCCGTCGCGGCGCAGCAGAACGCAGAAATTGTCGAAGGAGGTCACGACACCCGTCAGCTTGACGCCGTTGATCAGGAATATCGTGAGCGGATTCTTCGTCTTGCGGACCGAATTGAGAAACAGGTCCTGCAGGTTCTGGGTGCGTTCCGGCATGCTTTTTATCTTTCGCCCTGTCCCTGCACGCCACGCAAATTCAAGCGGGCATGCCCATCATTTGTTATGGCGCACGAGGATGTAGCCTGCCGCTACGAACGCTGCAAGCTTACAACCGTTCTACCCCTCCCCCTCAACTTCGCGGTTATCAAACCGGCCGTTTTTCCGCAACGTCAAAAAAGGCCTCGCGCAGCGATAGGGCCACCGAGCCGGGATGACCGTTGGCGATCGTATGCCCATCGAGCGTGACCACTGGCATCACCAGCGTGGTCGCCGCCGTGATGAAGGCCTCCCTTGCCTCCTTGGCTTCCGCAACGGTGAAGCCGCGCTCTTCGACGCCGAGCCCCAGCTTTGCGGCGACGTCAAGGACGGTCGCGCGGGTCACGCCGCGCAGGATGCCGTGGTCCGCGGGCCGCGTGACGATCTTGCCCTCCTTGGAAACGATCCAGGCATTGGTGGCAGCACCCTCCGTTACCATACCATCGGGATCGACGAACCAAGCCTCCTCGGCACCCTGCTCCTTGGCGCTCTGGCGGGCGAGCACGTTCGGCAACAGGCCGACGGTCTTGATGTCCACGCGCTCCCAGCGGTTTTCCGGAACCGTGACGACGGCAATGCCCTTTTCAGCCCGCCTCTCGCCTGCCGCCGGGTCGGCAGCCTTGGCGGACACGACCAGCGACGAAGGCGTGCCGGCCTTGGGGAACACATGGTCGCGCGGCGCCACCCCACGCGTCACCTGCACATAGACCTTGCCGTTCCGCACGCGGTTGCGGCGCACGATCTCGGCCATCACCTGCTCCAGCACGGCCCGTCTGACCGGCCAAGCCAGCTTAAGTTCGCGCAGGGAGCGTTCAAGCCGGTCGAGATGGCGCGTCATGTCCACGATGAAGCCGCGCGCCACCTCACAGACTTCATACACGCCGTCGGCAAACTGATAGCCGCGATCCTCGATATGCACGCTGGCGGATTGGTGCGGAAGGTAGCGCCCGTTGACATAGGAGATGCGCGGCATGCCGGCCCTTTCAGATGCAGAGGAGGGAGATCAGACGCCGAGCGACTTGAGCTTGCGGTGCAGCGCGGAGCGCTCCATGCCGATGAACTCGGCGGTGCGTGAGATATTGCCGCCGAAGCGGTTGATCTGCGCCACCAGGTATTCCTTCTCGAACATCTCGCGCGCCTCGCGCAGCGGCAGCGCCATGATGTGCTGGTCGGACTGGGTCGGCGTGCGCGGCATCACGTCGCCGATCTCGGAGGGCAGCAGGTCCGCCGTGATCGGCGCCTCGATGTCGTCGCCCCGCACCAGGATCATCAGCCGCTCGATGTTGTTGCGAAGCTGCCGGACATTGCCCGGCCAGTTGTGCGCCTGGAGCACTGCCAGCGCGTCATTCCCGAGCCTGCGCGGCCGGATGCCCGCCTGCTTGGCGAACTGATTCATGAAGTGCTCGGCGAGGTAGGGGATGTCCTCGCGCCGCTCGGCGAGCGCCGGCACCATCACGGGCACCACGGCCAAGCGGTGGTAGAGGTCCTCGCGGAAGCGCCCTTCCGCGATCAGCCCTTCCAGGTTCTGCGCCGTCGAGGAGATGATGCGCACGTCCACCTTCACGCGCTTGGTCCCGCCCACGCGCTCGAACTGCTGATCCACCAGCACGCGCATGATCTTGTTCTGCGTTTCGCGCGGCATGTCGGCGACCTCGTCGATGTAGAGGATGCCGCGATGCGCCTCTTCCAGCGCGCCGACCTTGCGCTCGCCGCCGTTCGATTCCGTGCCGAAGAGTTCGATCTCCATGCGCTCCGGCGTGATCGCAGCGGCGTTCACCGCGACGAACGGCCCGGTCTTGCGCGCGGAATGGGAGTGGATCGCGCGCGCCACAAGCTCCTTCCCGGCGCCGGACGGCCCGATGATCATGATGCGGCTGTTGGTCGGCGCCACGCGCTCGATGACCTGGCGAAGCTGCATCATGCCGGACGACATTCCGATCAGGTCGAAGGACTCGCCGCTGCGCGACTTGAGGTCGGAAACCTCGCGCTTCAGCTTGGAGGTTTCCAGCGCACGCTCGGCAATCAGGATCAGCCGGTCCGCCTTGAACGGTTTTTCGATGAAGTCATAGGCACCGCGCCGGATGGCCGACACCGCCGTTTCGATGTTGCCGTGGCCGGAGATCATCACGACGGCCAGGTTCGGGTGCATCGTCTTGATCTTGTCGAGCAGGGCCAAGCCGTCGAGCCGCGAACCCTGCATCCAGATGTCGAGAAAGACCAGCCGCGGCACGCGGTCCGCGATCGCGGCAAGCGCGCTGTCGCTGTCATGCGCGGTGCGCGTCTCGTGGCCCTCGTCGCTCAGGATGCCGGCGACAAGCTCGCGAATATCGACTTCGTCATCAACAACCAGAATATCAGACGCCATCGTCAACCTTTTCCAAATGCCTCTCCCGGACAGCAGCCGTTTCGGCGCCGTCCGTGTCTTCCGCTGCGGGCAGGAACAAACTCACCATGGCGCCGCGCCCGCCGAAAAAACTCTCCGGCGCGTCGTGCAATTCGATGCGGCCGCCATGGTCCTCGATGATCTTCTTGACGATGGCGAGCCCAAGCCCCGTGCCCTTCTCGCGGGTCGTCATATAGGGCTCCAGAAGCCTTTGCCGGTTCTCCCGCGGCAGGCCGCGGCCGTTGTCGATCACATCCACGCGAATGCCGCCGCCCTCCCGGCCGGCATGGATGCGGATGACCCCGCTCTCGCCGTCGGCGAACTGCGTCCCTTCCATGGCCTCGGAAGCGTTCTTGATCACGTTGCCGAAAGCCTGCGCAATCAGGCGGCTGTCGAAGCGGCCCAGGAGCTTGCTGTCGCCAAGCTGGCGTTCGACGGTGACTTCGGGGTGGCTGACCTCGACAAGGAAGGATGCCTCGCGCAGGGGATCGCGCAGGTCGCTCATCTGAAGCTCCGGCTTCGGCATGCGGGCGAAGGCGGAGAACTCGTCCACCATCCGGCCGATGTCCTCGACCTGCCGGATGATGGTGTTGGTGCACTGGTCGAAGACCTCGCGGTCCTCCGTGATCACCTTGCCGTAGCGGCGGCGGATGCGCTCGGCCGAAAGCTGGATCGGCGTCAGCGGGTTCTTGATCTCATGCGCGATGCGGCGAGCAACATCTGCCCAGGCCGAGGTGCGCTGCGCCTGGAGCAGGTCGGTGATGTCGTCCACGGTGACGACGAACGACTTCTCGCCTTCGGCTGCCGCGCCCTCCTCCGTCGTGATCTGCACGTTGAAGGTGCGCTCGGCGCCGCCGCGGAAGAAAGTCACCTGGTCGCGCGTCACCGGCTTGCCGGACTTGCGGCCGATCTCGAAGACCTGGCCGATATGCGGCAGGATCGCCGAGAGCTTTTGCCCGACGGCACTCTCCGCCGGCAGTGCGAGCATGCTCTGCACCGAACGGTTGAAGATCGTCACGACGCCGTTAGGATCGACCCCGATGACGCCGGC
Organism: uncultured Rhizobiaceae bacterium; assembly: GCA_964242945.1. Lineage (GTDB taxonomy): Bacteria > Pseudomonadota > Alphaproteobacteria > Rhizobiales > Rhizobiaceae > Mesorhizobium_B. Next base: position 11,160 of record CAXTCF010000075.1, read on the forward strand.
GGTGACGCTCGCCAGCACGGCTTCGGAGAAGCGCCGCCGCTCGTCGATGACATCCTTGGCGCGCAGGATCTCGTTGCGCTGCGACTTCAACTCGACGATCATCTCGTTGAAGGTTTCGCCGAGCGAGGCCACGTCGCCGTCGGTCGCGCGCACGGGGACCGAGACGTTGAGGTTGCCGCGTGCCACCTCGTCGGCAGCGCCGATCAGCTGCCGGATCGGGCGCACGAGGCGGTCCGCAACGGCGATGCCCGTCCAGATCGCCGCGAGGATCAGAATCAGCGTCAAGCCGAGATAGAGCAGCGCGAAGGCGATCTGCGTCGTACGGCGGTTGGCTTCGAGGCTGCCGTATTCGTTGGTGTTGGCGCGCACGATCTGGCGGGCGCGGATGACCTCGGGATCGACCAGCCGAATCGTGTAGAGATAGAGGTTGTCGTAGTTCTTGAGCTTGATGATCGCGCCGACGATGTTGCGGGTGCGCGGCTCGATCAGCACCGGCTTGCCGTCCGCCGCGGTCTGCACCGCCTGGATCGGCGGTTCCGGCATGGCGAAGTCGGCTGAGGTGTTCGCCTGCACCTCGAAGGAGCCGTCCTGGCGGATCAGCGCGGCATGCGCCAGCGCGCGCGCCGTGGCTTCCTGGCTCACCAGGTCCCGGAAGCCCGTGCGATCGAGGTTGTAGAGCGTGCGCGCGTTGTCGAGGTCGTAGGCCATCGACAGCGTCGTGCCCTGAAGGTTGCGCGCATTCTCCTGGACGTAGGCCTCGGCGATCGAAAGCGAGTAGTTGACGATCGTCTTGGTGCGGATTTCAAACCAGCGGTCGAGCCCGATGTTGAGGGTGATCGAGGCGATCACGGCCACCAGGATCGCCGGCAGCGTCGCCACCAGCGAGAACATGGCGACGATGCGCACATGCAGGCGCGACGCAGCCTTGCCGCGCCGCCGCGCCTGGAAGATGCGGTGCACCTCGCGGGCGATCAGCGCCAGCAGCGCCGCGACGAAGGCAGCATTGACGCAGATCAGCGTGAGGGTCGTCGTCTCGTCCGGCGTGATGGGCGTGACGCCGACGAGAATCGCGAAGGAGAGTGCGGCGGTGATCAGCGCCGCGGCGACCATGACGATGCCCGGCAGCGCCAGCAGGCGCCGGCCATCCCCGCTTTGCCTTCGGCTGAAGATCGGTTGTTTCAGAATTGCGTCTTGGGCTGCCATCGCGTCGCGGCGGTTCCGTTTCCGCGGCACCTATGCAACGCATTGTGGCGAATATGCAACAAGAGGACGGGTCGAGCCGCTCACATTTTATGTAAGGCGTTGAAGCGTTCGCGTGTGCGAAACGTTCACACCTTCGCGGCGCGGTACACGGAAACGCCGAGGTCGCGGATCTTCTTGCGGAGCGTGTTGCGGTTCAAGCCCAGCAGTTCCGCCGCCTTGATCTGGTTGCCGCGCGTGGCCGTCATGGAGGCGAGAACAAGCGGGTATTCGACTTCCGCAAGCAGGCGCTGGTAGAGGCCCGGCGGCGGCAGGTCGGTGCCGAAGCTGGCGAAATAGCGCTGGAGAAAGTGTTCCACCGCTTGCGCGACCGAAAGGTCGTCCGGGAGCGGGCCTTGCGTTTCGGGCGCCGATGGCGGCGCCTCGGCCTTCAACTCGGCGCCGATGATATCGGCGGAAATCTCGTCCTGCGGATAGAGCGCCGCCAGCCGCCGGACGAGGTTCTCCAACTCGCGCACATTGCCCGGCCAGGAATAGCGCTTCATCGCCTCCAGGCCGGCGGCCGCGATGCGCTTCGGCGCCAAGCCCTCCGCACGGCCCAGCTTGAAGAAGTGGCGGACGAGATCCGGCACGTCCTCGCTGCGCTCGCGCAGCGGAGGCAAGCGCAGGGGCACCACGTTCAGGCGATAGAACAGGTCTTCGCGGAACAGGCCGGTGTTGATGAGGATGCGCAGGTCCTTGTTGGTGGCCGCGACGATCCGGACATCCGTCTTGATCGGCGTGCGCCCGCCGACCGTCGTGTATTCGCCCTGCTGGAGCACGCGCAGCAGCCTTGTCTGCGCCTCCATCGGCATGTCGCCGATCTCGTCGAGGAACAGCGTGCCGCCCTCGGCCTGCTCGAACCGCCCGGTGGAGCGGTACTGGGCGCCGGTGAAAGCCCCCTTCTCGTGGCCGAACAGCTCGGACTCGATGAGGTCGCGCGGGATGGCGGCCATGTTGATGGCGACGAACGGGCCGAAGCGGCGGCGGCCGTACTCGTGCAGGGCGCGCGCCACGAGCTCCTTGCCCGTGCCCGACTCGCCGGAGATCATCACCGTCAGGTCGGTCTGCATCATCCGCGCGAGCATGCGGTAGATGTCCTGCATCGCGGCGGAGCGGCCGATCAGCGGCATCGCCTCCGCTTCCTCGCCCTTGTGCTCGGCCGCCTGCGCCTTTGGCTCGCTCAATGCGCGATTGACGATGTTCAGCAGTTCGGTCAGGTCGAAGGGCTTCGGCAGATATTCGTAGGCGCCGGTCTCGGAGGCGCGGATGGCCGTCATGAACGTGTTCTGCGCGCTCATGACGATGACCGGGAGGTCCGGCCGCGCCTTCTTGATGCGCGGCAGCATGTCGAAGGCGTTCTCGTCCGGCATCACCACGTCGGTGATGACGAGGTCGCCCTCGCCCGCCGAAACCCAGCGCCAGAGCGTGGAAGCGTTCGGCGTCGTGCGCACCTCATGGCCGACACGGGAAAGCGCCTGGTTCAGCACCGTGCGGATCGCGGCGTCGTCGTCCGCTACGAGTATCCGGCCGCGGGTCGTCATTGCTCGGCTTCCATTTCCGGCGTCGGCGCGCCCTTCCATGCGGGCATCAGCACGCGGAACAGAGTGCCGCGCGGCGTCGAATCGCACTCGATGATGCCGCCGTGCTCGCCCACGATCTTCGCCACCAGCGCGAGGCCGAGACCGGAGCCGTTCGGCTTCGTCGTGATGAAGGGGTCGAAGAGGATCGGCAGCAGGTCGTCCGGCACGCCTGCTCCATTGTCGGAAACGCAGAACTCCAGGGGCAGCGACACGCGCGCCTGCGTTCCCGGCATGGAAACGCGCATGCCGGGCCGAAAAGCCGTGGAAAGCCTGATGTGCCCGTTTTCGAGATTGCCAATGGCTTCCGCGGCGTTCTTCACCAGATTCAGGAAAACCTGCACCAGCTGGTCGCGGTTGCCGTGGACCGGCGGCAGCGAGGGGTCGTACTCCTCCTCGAACGCGATCTTCCGCGCGAACCCGTTCTTGGCGATCGCCTTCACATGGTCCAGCACGATGTGGATGTTGACGGGCGCCCGCTCGATGGGCCGCTCGTCGGAAAACACCTCCATCCGATCGACTAGGCTGACGATGCGGTCGGTCTCGTCGCGGATGAGCCGGCACAGCGCGCGGTCCTCGTCGGAAACCGTGCTTTCCAGGAGCTGAGCCGCGCCGCGGATGCCGGAAAGCGGATTCTTGATCTCATGCGCCAGCATCGCCGCGAGCCCGGTGACCGAACGGGCAGCGCTGCGGTGCGTCATCTGGCGGTCGATCTTTTCCGCCATGGACCGTTCCTGAAGCATCAGCACGACCGAGCCGGGAAGCTCCGGGACTGGCGCGGCATAGATGTCCACGACCTTCTCCAGGCCGAGGCGCGGCGAAGAGATGTCCACGCGGTATTCGTTTACGGGAGAGCGGCGCGTGAGCACCTGATCGACCAGGGTAAGCATCGGGCTCCCGAACGGCACGAAGCGCGACAGGGTCGAGCGCGACAGCACATTGGCGCTGACACGGAAAAAATCTTCGGCATCGGCGTTGGCGAAGCAGATCTTGCCGTCGGGATCGAGCATGATCACGGGCCGGCGGATCGTGTTGAGCACAATCTGCGCGGCTTCCGCCGATGCGGATTTTTCCGAACCGCTCATGCGGCCTGCGCGAAGCATGCCGATGCTTCTTCGAACGCCTGCCGCAACAGGCCGGTGACGCGCTCCGGCTGCGTGGAGGTCATGATCGCGCTGCGCAGGCCCGGCGCGGCACCGCGAGCATGGCGATCCAGATACCAGCCGAGATGCTTGCGGGCGTGGCGCAGCCCCGCCTCGCGCCCGTAGAGCGTCAGCAAGTCCTCGTAATGCGCAATGACGTAGTCGGCGATGGCGTCCTCGCCCGGAGCGGCTTCGGCCTCTTCGACGGCACCGGCGCTTGCCGCCAGCAGGCCGGGCAGCCACGGTTGGCCATAGCTCGCACGGCCGACCATCACTGCGTCGGCGCCGGAACGCTCGACCACGTTGACGAGGTCGGCAGCAGTCGTGATGTCGCCGTTGGCGACGACTGGGATGCGGACGGCCTCCTTGACGCGGCGGATCGCGTCCCAATCCGCGTGTCCGTTGTAAAATTGGCAGCGCGTGCGCCCGTGGACCGTGACCATCTGCACCCCTGCGGCCTCGGCGCGGCGGGCAAGCTCCGGCGCGTTCAGCATCCGCTCGTCCCAGCCGAGCCGCATCTTCACCGTCACGGGAATCTCGACGGCTGCGAGGACGGCTTCCACCAGCGTCATGGCGTGATCGAGGTCGCGCATCAGCGCAGAGCCGGAATAGCCGCCTGTCACCTTCTTGGCGGGACAGCCCATGTTGATGTCCAGGATGTCGGCGCCCTCCCCGGTCGCGATACGCGCGGCTTCCGCCATCGGCTGAGCCTCCCGGCCCGCAAGCTGCACGACATGCACGGGCACGTCCGGGCGGCGAAGACGCCGCGCCGATTTCGCGCGGTCACGCACCAACTCGCCGCTTGCCACCATCTCGGTTACGACCAAGCCCGCGCCGTGCCGCACGGCGCGGCTGCGAAACGCCTCATCCGTGACGCCTGACATCGGCGCCAGGAAAATTCGGTTCTTGATCTCGTGTCTGCCCAAGGGCAAAGGCTTGGCCAGGATCTTCGGAACAGTCATGCCCAAAAACAATGCACTGCGGAACCCTGCTTACGTCATAACCATGCGCTGCGGGATAAGGCAATGCGACTTCGCTCCCCCCGGACGTTTTCCCTCTCCTGTTTCAGCCGCATGGCAAAGGAGCGGCAGCGATGCCGCCTGACAGTTTGGCGACCGCTGGGGCCGTCATCGTGGCGGCGGGCCGCGGCGAGCGGGCGGGCCGCGCAGAAGGCCCAAAGCAGTTCCGCTGCATCGGCGGAAGGCCCGTCATCGCCCGCACGCTCGACGTTTTCCTGGCTCACCCGGCAATGGCGCGCGTTGTCCTCGTCATCCACCCCGACGACAGCGAACTCTTGGAGGAAGCCTGCGGCGCCCTGCCCGATCACGTAAGTGTCGTAAGCGGCGGCGCCACGCGGCAGGAGTCGGTGCTGGCGGGGCTCCGCTCGCTTGCTGGGCAAGGGCTGAACAAGGTACTCATCCACGACGGCGTGCGCCCCTTCATCGACACCGCTTTGATCGACCGGGTGCTGCGGGACACCAGCGACACGGAAGCGTCGCTGCCCAGCCTGCCCGTATCCGACACGCTGAAGCGCGAGGCGGCTGACGGCACCGTGTTCGAAACGGTCTTGCGCGCCGGGCTCCACTCAGCGCAGACGCCTCAGGGTTTCCCGTTCGCCGCCATTCTTGCCGCTCACGAAACGGCATTCGCTGAAAAGCGCCTGAATTTCACCGACGATGCGGCCGTCGCCGAGTGGTGCGGCTTAGCCGTGCGGCTGACGCGCGGCTCGCCGGACAATGTGAAGCTCACCTGGGCGCGCGATATCGAACTCGCCAATCAGAGGATGACTGCCGAGATGCCAGCTTTCCCCGATGTGCGTACCGGCAACGGCTATGACGTGCATGCCTTCGAAGCGGGCGATCAGGTCTGGCTTTGCGGCGTCGCCATTCCGCATGACCGCAAGCTCGCCGGCCACTCCGACGCGGATGTCGGGCTGCACGCGCTGACCGACGCGCTGCTGGCCGTATGCGGCGCGGGCGACATCGGCACGCACTTCCCGCCTTCCGATCCGCAGTGGAAGGGCGCGGCATCCCGGCTCTTCGTGGAACATGCCGTCCGGCTGGTGCAGGAACAAGGCGGCCGGATCGCCAATGCCGACGTGACGCTGATCGCGGAAGCCCCGAAAGTAGGCCCGCATCGTGCCGCGATGACGGAGGCTCTCCGAGCCATGCTCGGCATCGAGGGGTCGCGCATCTCGGTAAAGGCGACCACCAACGAAAAGCTCGGCTTCGTCGGCCGCAACGAGGGCATTGCGGCGATCGCTACGGCAACCGTCGTCTTTCCCGGTTCGCTGCCGGAGCAGCGGAACGGTGCGTGAGTTGGACGACTCAGACGGAGGCGAGTCTTATGGCGCGCGCATCGGGGCACTGGCCCGGCGCCTGCTCGCGCTCTGCGCTTCGCAAGAGATCAAGCTGGCGCTAGCGGAGTCCTGCACCGGCGGCATGGTCGCTGCGGCCTTGACCGACATTCCCGGTTCGTCCTCCGGTTTCGACCGCGGCTTCGTAACCTACTCGAATGAGGCCAAGCAGGAGATGCTCGGCGTGAACGCGGAAACGCTGACAGCCCGCGGCGCCGTTTCGCGGCAAACGGCGTTGGAGATGGCGCAAGGCGCGCTTTCCCGCTCGCAGGCCGGCTTGGCGATTTCGATAACCGGCATCGCCGGCCCTGGCGGCGGCTCGCCGCAGAAGCCGGTCGGGCTGGTATGGTTTGGCTTGGCTCTAGCGGGCGGCGACGCAAAGGCTGAGCAAAGAATTTTTCCAAGTGACGGGCGCCGCGCCATCCGCCAAGCGGCCGCCGAGACGGCGCTGACGCTGGCGGTCAGCGCGCTGGAGGAGCGTCAGGCAGCCGGTGCCCCGTAGATCAGGCCCGCCCGTTTTTCAAAGGCTTCCGCAAATTTGCGGAAGGCGCGGTCGAACATCGCCCCCATCAAGGCGCTCAGCACCCGGCTCTTGAACTCATAGTCGATGAAGAAGCCGATCGCGCAGCCGCCGCCCGCCGTCGGCGTGAAGGTCCATCGATTGGAAAGATAGCGGAAGGGTCCGTCCACGTACTTGGTCTCGATGACCTTCTCAGGCGGATTCAGAAAGACTTGGGTCGTAAAAATCTCTCGGATCGCTTTGTATCCGACGCTCATCTCGGCCACGAGCACGGTCTTCCCCTCCCGCTCCTTGCGCGTGCGCACCGACAGGCTCTCGCAGAGCGGCAGGAACTCCGGATACTTCTCGACATCGGCGACGAGGTCGAACATCTGCTCGGCCGAATACGGCACCCGGCGCTCGGTGGAAAACTGCGGCATTCCGGGAGATCAGACGCGGCTAGGGAGCGCGGCCTCGCGCGCTGCGCGCAACCGGGAAAAATCCTCGCCTGCGTGGTGCGAGGAGCGGGTCAGCGGGCTTGACGCCATCAGCAGGAAGCCCTTGGTCCGGCCGATCGTTGCGAAAGACTGGAACTCGTCCGGCGTTACGAAGCGCTTGACCGGATGGTGCTTCTTCGACGGCTGAAGGTACTGGCCGATGGTCATGAAATCCACGTTGGCGCTGCGCAGGTCGTCCATAAGCTGCAGCACCTCGTTCCGCTCTTCCCCAAGGCCGACCATGATGCCCGACTTGGTGAAGATCGAGGGATCAAGCTCCTTCACCCTTTGCAGCAGCCGCAGCGAGTGGAAGTAGCGCGCGCCGGGCCGCACGCTGAGGTAAAGCGAGGGCACGGTTTCGAGATTGTGGTTGAACACGTCCGGCTTGGCCGCGACGACCACCTCCAGCGCGCCCTCCTTGCGCAGGAAATCCGGCGTCAGGATTTCAATCGTCGTATTCGGAGTGCTCGCGCGGATGCCACGGATCACGGCTGCGAAGTGCTCGGCGCCGCCATCGGCAAGGTCGTCGCGATCGACCGAGGTGATGACGACATGCGACAGGCCCATCTTGGCCACGGCTTCCGCCACGCTTTCCGGCTCGGCGGCGCTCAGCGCGGACGGGATGCCGGTCGCCACGTTGCAGAAGGCGCAGGCGCGGGTGCAGATCTCCCCCATGATCATGAAGGTAGCGTGCTTCTTGTCCCAGCACTCGCCGATGTTCGGGCAGCCCGCCTCCTCGCAGACCGTCACGAGACCATGGCTCTTCACGATCTCGCGCGTTTCGGCATAGCCGCGCGAGGTCGGCGCCTTGACGCGGATCCAGTCGGGCTTGCGCAGAACTTCCTGGTCGGGCCGATGCGCCTTTTCGGGGTGGCGCGGCCTTGCAGTCGTGCGGTCGAGAACGGTGACCATCGATCCCTGATCTAATTGAGGACGCCGGCAATGCGGCTCCCCTGATGTAACCGTTCAGCCCGAAAATAAAAGACCGCCCGGCGCATGCCGGACGGTCTGCTTGTGCAAGGCTCGTCAGGTCGAGTTGCTGAAGCGTGTTGCGGCCTTTCGGCCTCAGGCAACGCGCTTCAGCTTCTTTGTT
>CAXTCF010000076.1:0-19497 GCA_964242945.1 uncultured Rhizobiaceae bacterium
CTCGACGGTCAGCTTCTGGTTCCACTCCCACGTCTTCGGAAACGGGTTGCAGCCGCTTGACACCAGCGCCACCAGCAAAACCGCAAACACTCGTCCTGCCCGCATGGCCAGCCTCGCCTCTTCCGTGTGGCAGCGTCGTGCGTAAGCGTGTAGATCGCGTGAAATCCCGCCCGCAAATGCCGGAAGCACGCGCATGACCGAAGCAGAAGCGCACAACCCGGCCGCGACGCTGCCTCCCGCCCAGGCCGCGAAGTTCACCACCGGCTCGACCATGCGCCACGTGGTCGTCATGACGGGGACCGGCTCGGTCGGACTGATCGCTATCTTCTTCGTGGATGCGCTGAACCTGTTCTACATCTCGCGCCTCGGCGTGGCCGAGCTTGCGGCAGCCGTCGGCTTCGCCTCGACGCTGCTGTTCTTCACGCTTTCCGTCTCCATTGGCTTCACCATCGCCTGCGGCGTGCTGGTTTCGCGGGCGCTGGGGCGGGGCGAGCGGGAAACGGCGGCGCAGATGGGCGGCGCTTCGATGGTCTATATGGGTCTCGCAAGCGGCCTGATCACGCTCGCCGTGTGGCCGTTCCTGGAAGACCTGCTGCACCTCATCGGCGCTTCCGGCGAGACGCTGGCGCTTTCCCTGCGCTTCCTGCGCATCGTCATGCTGTCCACGCCGGTCGTGGCGCTGGGCATGTGCACCACCGGCATCCTGCGTGGGCAGGGCGACGCGCCGCGCGCCATGTATGTGACGCTGGGCAGCGGATTGGCCGCCGCCGTGCTCGATCCGCTGCTGATCTTCGGGTTCGGCTGGGGGCTGGACGGGGCGGCGATCTCCACCGTCCTGTCGCGCTTCATCCTGCTCGGCATCGGCTGGTGGGGCGCCAAGCACGTCCACCACCTCGTCCACCTGCCCGACTGGACGCGGCTCAAAGCCGCGTTCCGCCCGTTCTTCGCCATCGGCCTGCCGGCCGTGCTGACGCAGCTCGCCACGCCGGTCGGCAACACCTATGTCACGACGCAGATGGCGCGCTTCGGCGACGACGCGGTGGCCGGCTGGGCGGTGATCGGGCGGCTGCTGCCCGTCGCCTTCGGCGTGATCTTCGCGCTGTCCGGCGCGGTCGGGCCGATCCTCGGCCAGAATTACGGCGCCCGCCTTTATGGACGCGTGACCCAGACGATGCGCGACAGCCTCCTGTTCACGCTGGTCTATGTCCTGGCGGTTTGGGCGCTGCTCGCCCTCTTTTCCCATCCGATCGCAGACCTGTTCGGGGCGAAGGGCCAGGCGCGCGACCTGATCGTCTTCTTTTGCACCCTTGTGGCGGGATCGTTCCTGTTCAACGGCGCGATCTTCGTGGCGTCCGCCGCTTTCAACAATCTCGGCTTTCCCACCTATTCCACCTTCTTCAACTGGGGCCGCGCCACGCTGGGGGTGATACCCTTCGTCTGGCTCGGCGCTCAGTTGTTCGGCGCCAAGGGCGTGCTGGCCGGATGGGGGCTGGGCGCCGTGGTGTTCGGGATCGCGTCGGTGATCGTCTGCTTCCGCGTGGTGCGGCAGATCGGCGAGACAACGTTGGAAGCCGGGTCTCCCAGCCCGCCGCGTTCCGCCGAGTCGCCCTTCTCCAGCGAAAAGGCTGCGACGGCGGGGTAACAGCTTCTACCGTCGTTCCTCCCAGCGCAGAAGGGCGGCGTCCACCGCCCGCTTGGTCTCTTCCTTGAGGCCTGCCGTTTCCGCCAGCACCGTTTCGATCTTCAGAAAATCCAGCACGCGGAAGCGCGACACGGCGTCGGGCCGGAGCAGGACGTCGGGCTTGTGGCGGCGAAGCTTTTCCGCGCTGATCGCGCCCATCATCAACTGGCTGGCGCCGAACATCAGGTCGATCGCGCCGACTGGGGTGTCCGCGCTGCCGGTCGGGGCACCGACCACGTCCACCGCGAGGATGATGTCTGCCCTGCCTTCGAGCAGGTCGAACGGCACGGGATTGCAGATGCCGCCGTCCACCAGCAGCCGTCCCTCGTGCCGGACCGGCCGGAACAGCGCGGGAATCGCCGCGGAGGCGGCAAGCGCCTGGGGCAGATCGCCCTGGTCCAGCACGACCGGCCCATTGCCGAAGAAGTCGGTCGCCGTCACCTGAAGCGGGATCGGCAAGCCTTCGAAGGCGGCGGGGATCGCGTCGGGCAGGAACGCCCGCAGGATGCGTTCGAGGTCGAACTGGGCGACGCGCAAACCGCCCATCAACGCTCCGAGCGAGCCGGGCCGCGACCGCCAGAGCCGGCCGGCTACCGCGCTGCGCCGTCCGAGCGAGGCAAGCAGATGATCGCGGATGGCCGCTCCGCTCATCCCGGCGGCAACCCCCGCCCCCATCAGCGCACCGATGGAGGAACCGGCGACCGCGTGAACGGGGAGACCGAGTTCCTCCAGGGCGTCGATGACATGGAGGTGCGCCAGTCCCCGCGCGCCGCCCCCGCCCAAGGCTAGGCCAAGGCGCGGGGTGGATGTCACGGCTTTTGAGCGGGAGCGGCCGGGCCGACCACCAGAACGGCAGGCTTCGCCGTCAGCAGGTCGCGGGCAGCCTGCTTCACCTGCTCGATCGTCACGCCGTTGATCAGCCCGGCGCGGCGGTCGATGTAATCGATGCCGAGATGGTCGAGTTGCAACTGCACCAGCGTGTTGGAGATGTCCGAGGAGGAGTCGAGCGCGTTGATGGCATAGGCGCCGACCACATATTTCTTGGTCGCGGCAAGCTCTTCCGGCGTCGGGCCTTCCGCCGCCATGCGTGCGACGGTTTCGCGGATCACACCGAGCGTTTCCTCCGCCCTTTGCGCGTTGGTCGCCGTGCCGATCGAAAGCAGCTCGGCATGATCGTAATCGACCAGCGAAGCGGAAACGCCGTAGGCCAGACCCCGCTTTTCCCTCACTTCGTCGAACAGGCGCGAGCCCAGGCCGTCGCCGCCCAGGATCTGCGTCATGAGATAGGCCGCGAAGTAGCCGGGGTCTTCGCGGCTGACGCCCGGAAAGGCCAACGCCACAGTTGCCTGCGGCAGCGGATAGGCGAAGCGCACTTCCTGCGCCAGCTTCGGCGTGACGTTCGGAACCGGCGTCAAATCGGCCTTCTCCGGCAGCGAGCCGAATACCTCGTCCAGCTTGGCTTTCAGCGTTTCCGCGTCGATTGCGCCGACGACGGCGACCACGAGGTTGGAGCGCGCAAACTGGCCGTCGTGAAAGGCGTGCAGGTCGGCGGGCGTCACCTTGGCCAGGGACGCTTCGCTGCCGTCGTCATCGCGGGCGTAGGGGTGGTCGCCGTAAAGCGCGGTGCGCCACTGATCCTGCGCCAGCTTGTCCGGGTCTCGTTCGCTTCCTTTGATGCCGGAAAGGATCTGGCCGCGGATGCGCTCGAACGGCCCGGCGTCGAAGCGCGGCTCGTTCACGGCGAGGCGGAGCAGGTCGAAGGCCTCGTCGCGCGACTCGGCCAAAGTGCGCATCGAACCGAACAGCGCGTCGCGTCCCTCGGCAAAGCTCATCTCTGCGCCGGAGTCATCGAGCTTCGACTGGAAAGCCTGGTTGTCCAGATTGCCGGCACCCTCGTCGAACATGCCGGTCATCAGGTTGGCCAGCCCCTCCTTGCCCTGCGGGTCCTGGGAGGAGCCGCCTTTGAAGGCGAAGCGCAGCGTGACGATGGGCACGGTGCTGTCCGGCACGAACCAGGCGTGGATGCCCTTCGGCGTAACGACCTCCTGGATCGTCACGGCACCGGCAGGCGCAGCAAAAAAGGCCAGGGCGCAGCCAAGCGCAGCGCGCAGGCGCGCAGGGGAAGAGCAGGTCATGGCTGGGCACCTCCTGCGGCGGGCTGGCCGGGCTGGACTGCGGGGTCGGCAGAAGGCGCGTCCGCTGCCGGGGCCTCCACCGACGGCTGCGGCGCCTCTTTGCCGTCGGCTTCGGCCGGTGTCTCAGCTTCGGCAGGCAGGAGGTAGCCCGCAACAGAATGGCTGGGCGATAGGTACTTCTTGGCAACCGCTTGCACTTGAGCGGTCGTCACCGCGCGGATGCGGTCGGGCCACTTCTTGACGTCCTCCACCGTGCCGCCGGTGGCAAGCGTTGCGCCGTAGATATTGGCCATGCCTGCGGCGCTGTCGCGCGCGAAGATCATGGCGCGGACGTAGCGGTTTTTTGCTTTGTCCAGTTCGGCATCCGTCACGCCGTCCGCCTGGAGGCGGGCGATCTCGCCGTCAACCGCCTTTTCCACCTCTTCCAGCGTGTGCTCGCCCTGCGGCGCGCCAAAGACGGCGAAGTTGGTGGGATCGACCGTGGTTCCCTCGAAATAGGCGCCGGCCGAGGAGGCCAGGCGGTCGCGCACCACAAGGTCTTGGTAGATGCGGCTTTGGAGGCCGCCGCCCAGCACCTCCGAAAGCAGGTCGATCGCCTCGGCCTCGCCGGGTTCCGCGCTCTCGTAGGAGGGCACGACCCACTGCTTGGAGAAGCTTGGGACCGAGATGCGCTCGTCGCGCATGGTCACTGCGCGCGAAGCGTTCTGCTCCGGCTCCTGCGGGCGGATGCGCGGCGGCAGGTCGGGACCGCGCGGCACCTTGCCGTAGGTCTCTTCCGCTTGTCTGCGCACGGCGTCCGGCGTCACGTCGCCGGCCACGATCAGCACGGCGTTGTTGGGCGCATAGTACTTGTCGTAGAAGGCCACCGCATCGGTGCGGTTGAGCTGCTGCATCTCCTGCAGCCAGCCGATCACCGGAATGCGGTAGGGGTGGTTCTGGAACAGCGTCGCCTGCACCTCCTCGCCGAGCACCGCGTCGGGACTGTTGTCCACGCGCATGCGCCGCTCTTCGATGATGACGTCGCGCTCCGGGCCGATCACCTGGTCCGTCAGCACGAGGTTGCGCATCCGGTCGGCTTCGAACCGCATCATCGTCGGCAGCGCGGAAGGCGCCACGGTCTGGTGGAAGGCGGTGTAGTCGGCCGTGGTGAAGGCGTTCTCGTTGCCGCCGATCTCCGTCACGGCGGCCGAGAACTCGCCTTGCGGATGGTTCTTCGTGCCCTTGAACATCAGGTGCTCGAAGAAGTGCGCGATGCCGGATTTTCCCGGCGGCTCGTCGGCGCTGCCGATCTTGTACCAGACCATGTGGGTCACGACCGGCGCGCGGTGGTCGGGGATGACCACGACTTCCATGCCGTTGTTGAGAAAGAAATCGGAAACGTCCTCCAGCGCCTTGGCTGGAGGCGGCTCGGCACTGAATGCGGGAAGTGGCACGAAGGCAAGGAAGGCGCAGATCGCAAGCGGGCAAGTGCCCGGCAGCCTGGTCCAATTCATGCGGATGCTTTCCTCAGCTGGTATGCCCGGCGTTCTGTCCAAGCGGAAAACGCCGGAAATGTGTTGGCTGCCGGTCACGAAGGCGGCAGCGCCCCCGCCACGATAAAGCGCACGACCGTGTCGCCGTAAGCGCGGGTATCTTCCAGCGTGAAGCCGGCGGGAACTTCGAAGGGTGCGTTTGCCGCCTCTTCCACGACGCAGAGCGCTTCAGGCAGCAGCCAGCCGCCGGCCAGCGCGCCGTTGAGCGCCGGCTCGGCGAAACCCTTGCCGTAAGGTGGGTCCGCGAAGAGCAGGCCGAAGGGCGGGATCGTGCCGGCGCTGCCCAGCCGCGTCGCATCGCGCCGGAAGATCTTGGCCCGGCCGGTGAGGTTGAGCGCCTCGACGTTGTCGCGGATCAAGCCGCGGGCCTCAGCGCTTTCCTCCACGAACAGGCAGCTTGCTGCCCCGCGCGAAAGCGCTTCCAGCCCCAGCGCGCCGGTGCCGGCGAAAAGGTCGAGCACGCGCGCGTTTGCCAGCCGGCCGGGAAACCGATGCTCCAGCACGTTGAAGACGGCTTCGCGCGTGCGGTCGCTGGTCGGACGGGTTGTGCGGGCATCCTTGGGGGCGCTGAGGGGCCGCCCGCGGAACTCGCCGCCGACGATCCGCATCCGGCCTAACGATCACCGCGATTGTTGTCGCGCGGCTTGAACGGCCGCTTGGCCGCGCCCGGCTTGCCGCCGGAAGGTTGATATCCTCCCGCCGGCTTGAACCCCGAAGGTTTGCCTTCCCGCCGCTCTCCCTCCGGGCGAGGGCGCTTGTCGAACCGTTTCTCGCCGCCGCCGTCGGGGCGCGGGCCGGTGCCGTAGGGCTTTCCCGCACCCGACGGACGCGGACCTTTGCGGAACGGCTTGGCAGCGCCGTCGGGGCGAGCCTCGCCGGAGACCGCGCGGGGCTTGCCGTCGCCGCGGGGACGCTCGCGGAAAGGTTTTCCTTCGCCGCCGCCTTCACGCGGCGCGCCGTTGAAGGGATGCTGCTGCGGACGATCCTCTCCGCCGGGGCGACGCTGGGGCCGGCTCTCCCGCCGCTCGTCCGGGTTGAACCGCGCCGGGCGCTCCCCTTCTTCGCGCGGGCGGCGCGGCCGGAAGTCACCGCTCTCTCTGCTTCTGTTGTCGTCCCGTGGCGGTCTCGACCGAAAGTCCTGGCGCGGTGCGCGTTCTTCGCCGCCTGGGGCATCACCTTCCCGGCGTTCGCGCGGCTTTCCCTCCCTGCGTTCTCCGCCGCCATCGCGGAAAGGTTTTGGGCCGCGCGGTTTGAACGGCCGGTCGCCTTCCTGCCGCGCGGGACGGGGGCTGGCGGCAGCCTTGTCCTTGCTCAGGGGACGGGCGCCCGGCGCCATCCAGACATTGGCGGTACGCGGCCTCGGCTCCGGCCGGGCCTCTTCCTGACGGTCACGGCCGGGCTTGGCGCCAGACCCTTTCCCGAACGACCGCGGCCGGTCCGGCTTCGTGCCGAGCCTTTTCAGCCCGTCTTCCCGGAAGCGTTCGCGCTCGCGCTTGCGGTTCTTGATCAGCCCGCCCTCGCCCGGCTCCGGTCTTGGCGCATCGCGCTTGGCCACTGGCGTTTCCGGTTCGCTGCCCCGCACGGTCGGGCGGTTGCTGAAGGGCTGGCGGATCTCAGCCTCGAAATCCGCACCCGACTCCTCGATCAGCCGCTCACCCAGCTGGTCGCGCAGCATGCGGCCCTTGATCTCCTGAACGTGACCTTCTTCGAGTTCGCCCAGCTGAAACGGCCCATAGGAGATGCGGATCAGGCGGTTCACTTCCAGGCCGAGCGAGCCGAGCACGTTCTTGACTTCGCGGTTCTTGCCTTCGCGAAGCCCGAGCGTCAGCCAGGCATTGCTTCCTTGCGTGCGCTCAAGCTCCGCCTCGATGGCGCCGTAAAACACGCCGTCCACCGCGACGCCCTCGCGCAACTCCTTGAGCTTCGCCTCATCCACCGCTCCGTGCACGCGGGCGCGGTAACGGCGCAGCCAGCCGGTGGCGGGCAGTTCCAGGACGCGGGCCAAGCCGCCGTCATTGGTGAGCAGCAGCAGGCCTTCCGTGTTGATGTCCAGGCGCCCGACCGTCATCACGCGCGGCAGGCCTTCGGGCAGCGCGTCGAACACGGTCCGCCGCCCTTCCGGGTCGCGGTTGGTGGTGACGATGCCCGCCGGCTTGTGGAACAGGAAAAGCCGCGTGCGCTCCGGCTCCGGTATGGCTTGGCCGTCGAGTTCGATCCGGTCACCGGGCTGCACGTTGAAGGCCGGTGAGGACAGGACCTGCCCGTTCACGCGCACGCGCCCGTCGGTGATCAGGGACTCGGCCTCGCGGCGCGAAGAGATGCCGGCGCGCGCCAGCCGCTTGGCGATGCGCTCGCCTGCGGAGGCGTCCTCTTCCTGCCGATCCTGGCGGCGGTTGAAGGACCGCTTCGGGTCGCGCTCGCCGCGCTCCGGCCGCTCAGCGCCTTCGCGGCGGGAAAAGGGCGCGCGCCGCCGTTTGTCGGGTTCGTCGTTCATCTGGCTTTCTTGTGTTTGCGCGGCTAGCTATCAGGGATGGAGCGGTGCCGCGAGGGAAATGTAGAATCCACCGCCGCGGTTGCACGCGGCAGCTTCATGGATCTGGCGTTTGCGCAGGCGCAAGCCGCGGCCTTGCGCGGCGAGGTGCCGGTGGGTGCAGTGATCGTGCGTAACGGATCGGTGCTGGCTGCCGCGGGCAACGAGACGCGGACACTTCGCGACCCGACGGCTCATGCCGAGATGCTGGCGATCCGCAAAGCCTGCCGCGCGCTCGACGTGGAACGGCTGCCAGACGCCGACCTCTATGTGACGTTGGAGCCCTGCGCCATGTGCGCGGCGGCGATCTCGTTTGCGCGGATCAGGCGGCTTTATTTCGGGGCGTCAGACCCGAAAGGCGGCGCGGTGGTCAACGGCCCGCGTTTCTTTGCGAGCCCCACATGCCACCACGCGCCGGAGGTGTATTCCGGCATCGGGGAGAGCCGAAGCGCGGCGCTTCTCAAAAGTTTCTTCCGGGAAAAGCGTGGTGCAGCGGACTGAGGATCAGGTGCCCGGCAGCCAGTCGAACCAGCCGCCCTTCTTGCCGCTCTTCGCCTTGGCTTCGGCCTTCAGGCGCTTTTCCTTCTTCCACTCGTCCTCTCCGATGTCGCCCGTCGGCGCGGTGTCGGCGGCCTGACGGTAGGCGAGAGGCGGATCGGAAAGGTATCTGCGGGTGGTCGGATCGCCCTGCTTGCGCTCCATCGACTGCTGCTTGATCCTTTCCCGGCGTTCGGCGGAGTTTCCATTGGCGTCGGCCGATCGTTTGACGGGACCGCCAATATCCCCGTAACGGGTTCCGGCGCCGTAGGCCACCTGCGGCCCCAGCGAAGCCGCCGCCGGCGCATCCCCTGCGATCTGCGGCTTGTAGAAGGGGTTGTCCTGATTGGCCGTCGCCTCGTCGCGAAGGCGCGCACGGCGTTGCTCCGGAGACTCCGGCCAATCGGGATTGCCCGCTGTGGCAACTTTCTGCTGCGGCGCCGGCAGCGACGCCACCTTTGTCGGGCCAGCAGGCCTGACGAGTTCGGGACGCGGCTCGTAGTCGATCTTGGGCCTGGACTTAGGCGCGATCGAAAAGATGTTGGACACGTCGGAGGCAAGCTGCGTTTCCGATCCCACGCCTGTGCCGTAGGTCGGACCACTCACGCAGCCGGATGCTGAAAGCGCAGCAGCCGCAAGCGGAAGCCAGAGCGCGCTGCGCAGCATGCCTGACCTGTTGCCGTCGAACTTGTTCAATCCTGCCCCCAATCCGGCTTGGCCGGCCGCCCGCAGCCGCAGCGTTAACCGCCTGTCGGCCCGCTTCCCGTCTTCAACAGAAATCCGGCGACAATTTGGCGCCGGATTCTGCGAAAACATCCCTAATTCCCTATTAACGCAGGATTTGCCCTACGGCAGGCGTCCGAGCGCCCGCAACTCCTCCAGCGCGGCGGCATCGCGCGCGCTGACATCGGGGAAGCGCGGGTCGGCGCCGACATCGGCCGTCCAGCGCCAGGACCGCGCGCAGCGCTGGAGGCCGCGCGCCTTCGCCAGTTCCACCACCACGGCGACGCCCGGCACCTCCTTCAAGGCAAAGGCGTCGGCAGGCGGCAGGTCGGGCGAAACCAGCAGGTCGCTGGTGATCGCCACCTCGGCCAGATCGACACCGGAAACGGCGGCTTCCAAGGCGGGATCGCTGATGAAGACGACCGGCACCGCTTCCAGCGAGGAGCCGATCTCCTTTTTCGCGCGCGCCAGTTCCAGCGCGCCTGTGACGACGCTGCGCACCCGCCGCACCGCTTCCCACTTCTCGGCTAACGTTGCGTCGCGCCAATCCGCCGGCACGTCCGGAAACTGCTCCAGATGCACCGAGCGCGCTTCCGGGTGCCGGTCGAGCCAGACCTCTTCCGTCGTGAAGGGCAGCATCGGCGCCAGCCACTTCACCATCGCCTCGAAAATCTGGCGCACGGTGTAGAGCGCGGCAACGCGCGTGCGGCTGGACGGTGCCTCGCAGTAGAGCGCATCCTTGCGGACATCGAAGTAAAAGGCGGACAAATCGACCACGGCGAAGTCGAGCAGCGCTTTGGCGATCCGCTTGAAGTCGAAGCCGTCATAGCCGCGCCGCACGATGTCATCGAGTTCCGCCAAGCGGTGCAGCATCAGCCTCTCCAATTCCGGCATCTCCGCAAGCGCGACTTCTGCGCCCTCGTCATGGGCCAGCGTGCCCAGCATCCAGCGGATCGTGTTGCGCAGCTTGCGGTAGGCGTCGATGTTGGTCTGGAGCACGTTCTTGCCGAGGCGCTGGTCCTCCCAGTAGTCCGTGGTCATCACCCAGAGGCGCAGGATGTCGGCGCCGGACTGCTTCATCACGTCCTGCGGGACGACGGTGTTGCCGAGCGACTTCGACATTTTTCGCCCCTGCTCGTCCATGGTGAAGCCATGCGTCACCACGGCGTCATAAGGCGCGCGGCCGCGCGTGCCGCAGGACTCCAGCAGCGAGGAATGGAACCAGCCGCGATGCTGGTCGGAGCCTTCGAGATAGACATCCGCCGGCCATTTCAGGTCCGAACGGTCTTCCAGCGTGAAGGCGTGGGTCGAGCCGGAATCGAACCAGACATCCAGGATGTCCTTGACTTGGTTCCAGGGCTCGTTCGCCCGTGAGCCGAGGAAGCGCTCCCGCGCGTCTTCCGCAAACCACGCATCCGCGCCCTCCCGCTCGAAGGCATCGAGGATGCGCGCATTCACCGCCTCGTCCTTCAGCACGGTACCGTCCTCGTCCGCGAACACGGCGATCGGCACGCCCCAGGCGCGCTGGCGGGAGAGAACCCAGTCAGGCCGCTCCGCGATCATGGAGCGCAGGCGCGTTTGACCAGCCGGCGGCACGAAGCGCGTGGCGTCGATGGCTTGGAGGGCGCGGTTGCGCAGGGTGTCCGCGCCTGCCGGCTTCTCGCCTTCGACCAGCCCGTAACCGTGCAGGTCCTTGTCCATGGGCACGAACCACTGCGGGGTGTTGCGGAAGATGATCGGCTTCTTGGAGCGCCAGGAATGCGGGTACTGATGCTTCAAGCGCCCCCGCGCGAACAGCATGTTCTTCTGGATCAGCGCGTCGATGACCGCCTTGTTGGCGTCGCCCTTCTTGCCGTTGTCATCGATGACGCGCGCCGCCCCGCCTTCGCGATCCGGCCCAAAGCCCGGCGCATCCTTGGTGTAAAAGCCGGCATCATCCACCGGAAACGGGATCGTGGTGTCGATGCCGCGCTCGCGCAACTCGGCTTGCGCCTCGGTCCAG
This sequence comes from uncultured Rhizobiaceae bacterium, assembly GCA_964242945.1. Taxonomy (GTDB): domain Bacteria; phylum Pseudomonadota; class Alphaproteobacteria; order Rhizobiales; family Rhizobiaceae; genus Mesorhizobium_B. The sequence goes on from CAXTCF010000076.1 coordinate 11,141, forward strand.
GCGTCGAAATCCTCGCGCCCGTGGGAGGGCGCGGTGTGAACGAAGCCCGTGCCGGCATCGTCGGTGACATGCTCGCCGGGGATGAGAGGGACAGTGAACTCATAACCGCCTGCCAACCCCATCAACGGATGGTCACAGGAGTCGACGAAGTTGTCATCCTTCTCAACATCAAAAACGTCGATGAGGCGCTTGTGCCCGCCGACAGGCACTCGGCCCTGGGCGAACACATCAGCAGCCAACGCATCTGCCAGAACGTACCGCTCGCCTTTCTTCGCCCATCGAGGAGCGTCCACCTCGTCGTCGGCCGTGACTTCATAAAGACCGTAAGAAACCCGCTTCGAGAAAGTGATCGCTCTATTGCCGGGTATCGTCCAAGGCGTGGTCGTCCAGATGAGAACGAATGCGTTGTTGAACAGCTTCAAGTTCTCTTGAACCGTGGTCGCCACACCCCTGACCGGAAACTTCACCCAGATCGTGTCGCTCTCGTAATCCTGGTATTCCACCTCCGCCTCTGCCAGCGCGGTACGCTCCACCACGCTCCACATCACCGGCTTGGAGCCGCGGTAAAGCTGGTCGGACATCGCGAACTTCATCAGCTCGCCAGCGATCCGCGCTTCCGCGTGGAAGGCCATCGTCGTGTAGGGGTGCTTGAAGTCGCCGACCACGCCGAGGCGCTGGAACTCCTCCGATTGCACGCCGATCCAATGTGCGGCAAAGACGCGGCACTCGTCGCGGAAAGCGTTGATGGCGGCGCCGTCGGAGAAGTCCGGCTTCGCCTTGCCCGCCGCGCGGTACTGCTCCTCGACCTTCCACTCGATCGGCAGGCCGTGGCAATCCCAGCCCGGCACGTAGTTCGAGTCGAACCCGCGCATCTGGAAGGAGCGGGTGATCGTGTCCTTCAGGATCTTGTTGAGCGCATGTCCGATATGGATGTTGCCGTTGGCATAGGGCGGGCCGTCGTGCAGCACGTATTTCGGGCGCCCCGCCGCGTCGTCACGCAAAAGGCGGTAGAGGTCCATGTCCTGCCAGCGCTTGACGATATCCGGCTCCTTCTCCGGCAGGCCGGCGCGCATCGGAAACGCAGTTTCGGGCAGAAACAGGGTCTTGGAGTAGTCGATTTTCTCTGGAGCAGTGTCGGACATGAGTCTGTATCGCTGGGGCTCGCCGGGCGGCTGAGCGGAAAACGGGAAAGATGGAAAGGAAACGCAAAAACCCCGGCGCTCACGGGCGCGCTTCAGCGCCCCCGGAAAGCCGGGCCGGTAATTCGGTTGCCGCGGAGCGCGTGCGCGGAATTCAAACGCGTCATGGGCGCGTACTTAGCGAAGGCGCGTCCAAGAGAAAAGGGCGTTGCGAGCATCGCAGGGCGAGCGCAGGAACTTAACGCCCACCGAAACGCTTGGATGGGAAGCCCCGTCGTCCTGTCCCGCAAGGTCTCGGCCATGCCCGTCACCCTGCCCCATCCAAACAGTCCGACGGCGCCAAACCGCGTTCTTTTAGGCGCCAAACCGCGTTCTTTTAAGCGAGGTGCGCAGACGCGGGGGCTGGATGGTTTTTTCCGCCGCGGTCACGCTGCTGGCGGCATGGTGATCGCGCTGGGATGGCCGGTCAGCAGCCTGTCGGTGCCCGGCACGTTCCGGGCGGTGGACCTGCTGATGCAGAGGCTTGAGACCGTGTCGTTCGGGATTGCGCCGAAGCGTTGGTGCTTCGCCTTGGACTTCGCTTAGGCTGAAACGGACGCGGCGCCACCATAGCCCTTTGACCATCCCGCCTGCTTCTCGGTTTTGCCATGTCATTCGTTCAGGAACTCATCATGCATCATCCTCGTCTTCCAAGTCTGTCGTTCAGCGCGCTTTGTTCATTCTCCGTCAATGCGTTACCCACAGTAGCCAACACGAAAAAAGCTTTCATTTGAAGCAGATGTGTGCTGTTAATAATTTGTTAACGATTGTGTCGGAGTGTCGGTAAGCGCGATGAAGGCGTCGATCCGTGTAGGTCAACTGATGTCAAGCCTTAGTGTTAAACATGGTAGAGATCCTCTGGGAGCTTTGCGTGTTTTAGAGCGGCAGGCAGAAGATTTAGCAAGGCAGGAGCCAGAGAATTATCGGCTGAAAGCAGCAGCAATAGGTACGTTGGAAAGCGCAGGTTACACGGCTCAAGAAATCAGCAGCGTAGTTTTTTTAAAAACTGAACAGAGCATTAGTGTCAAGCCTAATGCAGATCTAGATGCTGATGCGTCTGATAGAGTCTATCGTTTAGCGCGCATTGTGTTGTTAGCCAATCGCATATTTGGTGAAGCTACGAAGGCGTTCATATGGCTTAGAAGAGGGAACAAAAATTTAAATGGAAGCACCCCTATCGCCAACTTAAAAACTGAGACAGGGTCTCGTTTGGTCGAGGAATTACTGATTCGTATTGATCATGGGATTGCTGCCTAGACAATCTTCCCTCAAAATCTGGCGATTAAGCAATTACAATGATCTGAGCGGCCGGGGCGGTTTGATAGCTTCTGGCCGTTGGCATTATAGAGGTCGGCCGATTGTATACTGTAGTGGAAGTGCCGAATGCGCGATATTGGAGGTTCAGCAGCATCTCGACGTACCTCAGGAGTTGATGCCGGACAGTTACCTTCTTCTTCTCATTGAAGTGCCAAAAACGCTGAGGGTCGATTCAATCGAGGAGTCAAAGCTGGCGGCAGATTGGCGTAAGAGCTACGCATCCACTCAAGACATAGGTGATGAGTGGCTGGCATCTGTTTCGGCACCGATACTATCGGTGCCTTCAGCAATTTGCGAGGGTGTGAGTAATTATCTGATCAATCCCGTCCATAGGATGTCGGAGTTCCTTAAAATATCCAAGGCAATGAGCATAAGAGAATACACGGCAACAAAGTGATCTGTCAGCAAATTACGTTCTAAAAGTTAGCGTAGCGTCTAATTCGGAAATTGGCTGGCTGCTTTCAAGCGCGGCCTGCGCTTTGACCTCGTCGCTCCGCATTTGCACGATCAGCGCCTCAAGACTGTTGAACTTCTCCTCGCCTCGTCCGAAGCTGAAGAGCGAGACAAAGCACGTCTCGCCGTAGAGATACCCGGAAAAGTCGAACAGGAAGGTTTCCAGCAACGCGGCGCCGTCGGCTTCCACGGTGGGGCGGCGGCCGAAGCTCGCGACGCCGTCGTGCAGCGTGCCGTCGGCGCGGCGGAAGCGGACCGCGTAGATGCCGTGGCGCAGGTCCGTTCCGTCGGGCAGCACCATGTTGGCGGTGGGGTAGCCGAGCGTCCGGCCAAGCTGCCGCCCCTTCACGACGGTCGCCTCCACCGTCCAGCGATAGCCCAGAAGCCCGGCCGCCTGCGCGACGTCGCCTTCCCCCAGAGCTGAACGGATGCGGCTCGAAGAGACCGTCTGCCCGCCTTCGTCGCGGAACGCTTCCACCTGGCGGACGCTGAAGCCGAAACGCTGGCCGGCTTGCGCCAGGAAGGCCGGCCCGCCGCCGCGGTTGCGGCCGAAGTGGAAGTCGAAGCCGGTCACGGCCACCGAGACGCCCAGCTGCCCGACCAGGAGGCCGGCGACGAAGTCCTCTGCCTCGCGGGAGGCGAGCGCCGCGTCGAAGGGCTCCTCCACCACCGCGTCGAAGCCGAGTTCGCTGAGCAGCCGCGCCTTCATCGGCGGCGGCGTGAGCGGGAAGTGCCCGTCGGCGGCCCGGAAGAAGCGACGCGGATGCGGCTCGAAGGTCAGCACCAGCGCCGGCCGCTTTTCCGCGCGGGCCAGCGCGAGCGCCTCCCCCAACACCGCCTGATGGCCCCGATGCACGCCGTCGAAGTTGCCGATCGCGACAACGCCGCCCGCCAAGTCGGCGGGAAGCGCGGCCGCGCCAGGAATGCGCCGGAAGTTTTTGGCAGCCATAGAACTCAGCGCAGCCCCGTCATGACGGCAACCGGGCGATGCCCGTGCTTTGTGAGAAATGCGTGCAGCCTGTCCGGGTCGGGCGCGTGGGCGTGGTCGCCGTAATCGCGCCAGTGGATGCCGCCGGAGACATAGAGCACGTCCAGCCCCCAGTCGGCGGCGCCCTTGATGTCGGTCAGCATGCCGTCGCCGATCGCCAGCACTTCCCTCTTCTCGATTGGCCGCCCAAGCACCTGCTCCGCGGCCTGCAAGGCGCTCTCATAGATCGGCGCAAACGGCTTGCCCGCGATTTCCACGCGCCCGCCGAGCTGCGCATAGTCGCGCGCGAGCGCCCCGGCGCACCAGATCATACGGTGTCCGCGCTCGACCATCACGTCCGGATTGGCGCAGACGAAAGGCAGGTTGCGTCCCCGCAGGCGCCGGAGAAGGTCGAGGTAGTCCTCGGGCGCTTCCGTCGCGTCGTCGCGCAAGCCGGTGCAGACGACGCCTGCGGCCGCGCTCTCGTCCACCAGTTTCGCGTCCAGTCCTTCAAACAGCGTCTCGTCGCGCTCCGGGCCGATGTGGAAGATGCGGCGCGGGCCTGCCCGGACCAAGTCGCGCGTCACGTCGCCGGAGGTCACGATGCGATCATAGGCTTCGCGCGGCACGCCGAGGCTTTGCAGCTGCGCCTCCACGGGCGGGTGCGGGCGCGGCGCGTTGGTGAGGAGCACGACGGCCAAGCCCCGCCCCCGCGCTTCGACCAGCGCCCGGCAGGCTTCCGGGAAGGCGGCGACGCCGTTGTGCACGACGCCCCACACGTCGCAGAAGAGAACGCGGTAACGCGACGAAACCCGCCCAAGCGAGTCGATGACGGAGGCGGCACTTTCCGTTTCGGGCTGTTGGGTCAAAAGGAAACTCCTCGAACGGAGGCTCGGGCGCCGGCCATCCAAGCCGGCAGACCGCGGGATACCCCAAGGCCCGGAACCTGTCATCCGGCTTCGGCCCTCCGGCTTCCCGTGCGCAGTTTCGTTCTCCTTAATGCGGCGTAAACCACACAGCGGAATTTGAAAGCCAAGGGAAAACCGCGGATTCATTCCTGTCTGCCAAGGTGGCGCGATCAACATGTGGGCGCGCGAAAATGGCCAGCAAGATTCTGCGCAAGTTCTGGGACGACCGGCGCGGCAACTACGTGATCCTGACGGGCATCACGATGATCCCGCTTTGCGGCGCGATGGCCCTTGGCGTCGATTATGCCGAGATGACCCGCGAGCGTCAGGTAACGCTCAACGCCCTGGATGCGGCCGGCATCGCGACGGCCCGCCGCCTGGTGGCCGGCGTAACGGACCAGCAGGCCAAGGACTACGCCACTGACTTCTTCAACGCCAATCTCGCCTCGCTCAAGGCCTCGACGGCTACCCTGACCGTGACCCTGCCCAACAGCAACACCGGCGGCGGCACGCTGAAGCTGGCGGCGCAGCTGAAATACAAGCCCTACTTCATGAACAGCTTTCGCACGCTACTGGGCCAGAGCACCGGCGACGGCACCATCGCCTTCGACGCGAAAAGCGAAATCCGCCTGAAGAACACGTTGGAAGTGGCGATGGTTCTCGACAATTCCGGGTCGATGGACGAAACGGCCAAGGGTTCCTCGAAGTCTCGCCTCCAGCTCCTGAAGGATGCCGCGCATCAGCTTGTGACCACGCTGACCAACGACGCTCAGCAGATGAAGCAGGTGGCGCAACCCGTACGCATCTCGCTTGTGCCGTTCGCGGGTTCGGTCAACGTCGATCCCGCCAACGCCGACGCAGCCTGGATGGATACGACGGGCATCTCGCCCATTCACCACGAGAATTTTGATTGGGCGACAATGACCGCGTCGCTCAATCCCAACAAATATGCCTTGTGGAGCGGCGGCGTTTGGTACGCCAAGGGCAGCGACTGGAGCACCGCGCAGAAGGACAAGCCGCTGACGCGCTTTTCCCTTTACAATCTGATGCAGCGCGTTTCGTCCAAAACAGCCAACACCACCAAAGTCTGCACCAGCTACAAAACCAACGGCACCTGCAAGACCTGGGAAGATCAGGTCACCTCCTACAACTACACCTATGACAGCTTGGCAAGCTGGGGCGGCTGCGTGGAAGCGCGGCCGTCTCCCTATAACGTGAATGACGCCGCGCCCAGCACGTCCACACCGGCTACGCTGTTCGTCCCGATGTTCGCGCCGGACGAGGGTTACTCCGGCAGCGGATCGAAACCCTACAACAACTGGCTGGACGACGGGATCTCACCCAGCACCGGCAGCACGGAAGTGGTTTACAAAATCCGCCAGCGCTACATGCCGAAATATTTTGCCGTCGGCACGAGCGTTTCCGATGCTCTGGGCACGAATGAGGGACCGAACTCCTCTTGCAGCACGGCGCCCATCACGCCCTTGACGGATACGACTACGACAGCCGGCAGGACAACCGTTGACAACGCCATCGACGCGATGGTGGCGAGCGGGGCGACCAACGTTCCCGAAGGAATGGCCTGGGGCTGGCGGACCGTGTCCAGCACGGCGCCCTTCACGCAAGCGCGTTCCGAATCCGAACGGGGCAACGACAAGGTCGTGATCGTTCTGACCGACGGCGCGAACACCTATTACACGCCGGAAAGCCTGGGTGCATCCGACTATGCCGACAACGAGTCGATCTATTCGGCTCTCGGATTTGCTGAACTCTATGACAACACGGCCGGCCGCATCTTCGGCGGAACAAGCAACTCCGTTTCTAAAAGCGACTTCTCCAACGCCAACTACACCAAGGCGATGAACGAGCATTTCGCGACGCTCTGCGCCAATGCCAAGGCGGGCAACCTCATCGTGATGACGGTAGCCGTGGACCTGAGCAGTTCCGACACTGCGGAGAAGGCGCAGATCGAAGCCCTCAAGGCCTGCGCCTCCGAGTCGAAATACACGAAGGATGCGACCGACCCATCCAAGCCTGCGAAGCTGTTCTGGAATTCCACGGGCGGCACGCTCAGCGAAGACTTCAAGAACATCGCCCGCGAGCTTTCCAACCTGCGCATCGTCAGCTGACGGCAGGGTCTTGGCCCGCTCCACAATTACCCAGCGGCGCCCCTTCCGGGCGCCGCGTCTGCTTGCAGGCGGCCGACTCGGCTTCCCTCAGAGGGCGCGGGGCGCGGGCCGGCCGGCAAGCGCCGGGACGAGCATCCGGTAGAGATGCCATGTCGCATGGCCCAGCACCGGCAGCACGACGGCAAGCCCGGCGAAAAGCGGAATGGAGCCGACGATCAGCCCAGCCGCCACGATCAGCCCCCAAAGCGCGACCGGGCCGGGATTGGCCAGCGTCGCCTCCACCGACGTTCTGACCGCGGCGGTCAGGCCAGGGTCGCGGTCGATCAGCATCGGAAAGGCCACCACGGTCAGCGCCAGCACGACGGCCGCGAACAGGAAGCCGACGCCATTGCCGACCGCGAGCAGCAGCCAGCCGCGCGGCGTGGAAAGCGTCTCGCGTAAGAGGGCGCCGATCGTCGCCGGACGATTCTCGTCGATGATCGCGCGATAGATCGCATCGGCGACGAAGAGCCAGGCGACCAGGAACACGATCAGAGCCAAGCCGAGCGCCAGGATGCCGGGAATGGCGGGCGAGCGGAACACGGTGAGCGCGTCACGCCAGGACGCCTGCCCGCGTTCGCGCTGCCGGCTGATCCCGTAAAGCCCAAGCGCGGCGAAAGGCCCGATAAGGGCAAAGCCGGACATCAGGGGATAGACGAGCTGGAGCGCGTCCTCGCCGGACGCCCAGCGCATCAGCACGACGCCGACCAGTGGATAGATGATGCAGATGAAGATGACATGCGAGGGCATCGCCTTGAAATCTTCGAAGCCCAGCCGCAGCGCGGTCCAGACGTCGCCGGTGGTGATGCGCCGCACCATCGGATGCGCCGCCTCGCCGGCCCTGCCGGTGAAAACATGAAAATCGGTCATGGCCTTCCTCCCTGCCAAAACAGGATCGGAACGGCGCCAGCCTCAGTCCCCTCGCTTCTTCCCCACCTGCCGACCCGGCTGCCGACCGAAACGGTTCTCAGAAATTGAGACATAGCCGATCGCACGGGGGTTGTCGCGTACATTGCTTAACCCATCGGCAGCAGAGAACAGGGGGATTGTTTCGACGGACTCGGCACAGACCTTGACAGCCCGAAAACCTCCCTCTATCTCGCAACCGCGTTAGCACTCAGCAGAAGCGAGTGCTAACGCGGTCGCGGGACGCGGCCTCTTTACCGTTTTCACGCAAGTTTCCATTCGAGGACCAAAGATGGCAAGCACCAACTTTCGCCCGCTTCACGACCGCGTGGTCGTCAAGCGCGTCGATTCCGAGGAGAAGACCAAGGGCGGCATCATCATCCCCGACACCGCAAAGGAAAAGCCGCAGGAAGGCGAAGTGATCGCCGTCGGCTCCGGCGCGCGCGACGAGTCGGGCAAG
>CAXTCF010000077.1:0-19454 GCA_964242945.1 uncultured Rhizobiaceae bacterium
ATCCCACCGTCCCCAACAATCGGCACGCAAACCGCGTTTCCACACAGCCTCGGTCCAATCACGCATTCCGATTGAAGTGATGGAGTTTGGCTGGGCTCTCAGCTTGTTGCAGGCCTCGCAGGCGGCGTCGATGATGGCGTCGTAGGTGTCGAAGACGCGGTTGGACAGCCAGTTCTGGCGCAGGAACTGCCAGACGTTCTCGACCGGGTTGAGCTCTGGTGCGCGTGAGGGCAGCAGGATCAGCGTCAGGTTGGCGGGCACCTCGAGTTCGGGTGTGGTGTGCCATCCCGCGCGGTCCAGCAGCAACACAGCATGGGCGCCCTTGGCGATGTGCCGGCTGATCTCGGCAAGGTGCAACTGCATGGCGTCGGTGTCGGCATGCGGCAGGGCAAGGCCGGCCCCCACGCCGCGCGCCGGGCAGATGGCGCCAAACAGATAGGCCGACTTGTAGCGCTGGTCGGCCGGCGGGCGCGAGCCACGCCGGGCCCACTGGCGCACCGTGCCGTTCTTCTGGCCGATGCGCGCTTCGTCCTGGAACCAGATCTCGACCGACGTGTCTTGCGCCAGATCGGCCAGGTGCGCCTTCAGCGTTGCGGGGAAGTTTTTTTGAACGCCTCCACTGTCGCGGCGTCCTGCTTGGGGTGGCGCGGCCGTGCGCTGACATGGCTGAAGCCGAGCCTCTGCAACAGCGTGCCGACGTGGCGCTCATGATAGGCAACGCCGAAGCGCTGGGCGATCACGCGTTGCAGGTCCACACGCCGCCAGCGCACTACGCCATCAACAGCCGGATCAGGGCCTGCCTCCACAAGGCCGGCCAGTTCCGCCCGCTGCTCGGGCGAAAGACGCGAACGCGGACCAGGCGACCAGTTGTCCTTGAGCCCGTCCGGACCATGCACGTTGAAGCGGTGAACCCAGTCCCGCAGCGTCTGCCGCTCCATGCCGCCAAGCCGCGCCGCATCCCCCCGGCTCATCCCATCCAGAACCGCCGCCAGAGCCAGAAGCCGCCGGCCCTGGCTGGCATCCTTCGACGCCCTAGCCAAGCCGCGAAGCGCCCCCGCCGAATAGTCCGTCCGCAACTCCACCGCTGAGCCCATGGCGCTTCTCCCTTCGCGCCATAACCCAACCAGCCCTCAGCCAAAACCAAAACTCACAAATGAGTCATAGCCCATCGCCCTTGGTATTAGTCGCGATCCGGTGCATCGAGATCCTCGGCCGGATCGCTGTCCTCGGGCGAGCCGAAGACGATCCCATCGTGTCCGACCGCGATCGGTATGACCTCGGGTTTGCCGTCCTGGTCGGCGGACAGGAAGGTATCGACGACGTCGTTGCGAAATGCGTCGAGCGGGCGTTGCGGAGAAGGTCCGACCGCAAGGTGCTCAGCCGTACCGCGCTTGGGTGGAGTTGGCAGGAACTGGGGCGCCGCGCCGAGGCGGCCGGCTTCACGGTTGTCTGCCAAGCGATCGTCGACGCCGTTGCAAAGGTACTTCCCGTCGGTCCCGGCGACGTGCTTCTCGGGCTCCCCGTGCGGGAACGATACCTGCACTCCATCGCGACGGCAGCCCAGGCGGTGGGAGTTCACCCCATCACCATGCGTGGCATGCTGAAGGTTGAGGGCCTCGTGTCGAAGGACGACGATCGCCTGCCGGCATCTCGGGTGGTCCTGAAGGCCTCGACCGTCCAGCCGTTTATCGACGTGCTCGCCAACTGCCTGACTTTGGATGAAGTCGCCGACGCGCTGAACGTCACTAGGAAGGTCCACCAGGCGCTTCGGCGCGAGAAGTACATCGTGCCCGTCTACGTCAGCAACGAGCGCAACAAGGGAGCTGGACAGTTCTATCCTCGCGAGCAGGTCGACGGCTTCTTGGACACGATCCTTCGCAATTCTCTGGAATTGGCCCATGTCGAAGACGGGCTAGCATCGATCGCCGATGTCGCGCAGATCACCGCCCAGCCGATCGCTTGCGTCGTGCGGATGGCCTACGACGGCGAAGTAGAGTTCGTCGGGCGCCTATCGACTGAACGCGGCCTTTCCTCCGTCCTCCTCGATGTCGCGGAAATCCGGCGCAAGTTCGGCATCCTCCCGCAGGATGACGCCCTTTCCCTGCCGCAGGCCGCCGAGATCCTTGGCGTGGAGATGTCGACGCTTCGGAACATCATCAAGGCGAAGGCACTCGCGACCTACTGGCTGCCCAACACGATCAATCGTCGATTCCAGCAGCTCGTCGATCGGCATGAACTGCGGAAGTTCATGGACGCCTTCGGCACGGTGCGAACCCTCGCCAAGGATTTGGGTGTCGGCTGCATGTGGATGAGGAACAGGCTCGTCAAGGCCGGAGTGAAGCCGGCGTTCGATTGCGGAGGGCTTCTGACGCTGTTCCGCCGTGACGAGGCGGCCGAAGTCGTGAACCGCCTGAAGGGTGCCGTGGTCAACTCAGGTCGATCTGCAGCCGAGAAGACCGGACCCGGAGAGGATGCCTCAGCTTTGTTCGTCCTCCGGGACGATCATTGGGAACTCATGTCCAAAGTGATATTCTCCGGCGTGGGCACCTTCCGACACTCGGCCGTGGATTACCGCAGGTTCGTCGAGGCGGTACTCTGGGTGGCGCGCACGAACTCCTACTGGTGCGAATTGCCGGAAGCGTTCGGGTCTACGAACGCCGTGTGGAGCCGTTTAAAGCGGTGGAACGAGAACAGTGTCTGGTCGAAGGCTTTCGCTCCGTTGGTCGATGATCCAACCTTCAACTATGAGGTCGTCGCGAACACGATCAGGCCCAAGGGCGCCATGGGCGGAGTGAAGATCGGTCGAGCATCCACCAGACAGGAGCGCCTGGGATAAGTCTCTATGCCCTTCATCACCGACAAGCGTCGAACCTAGAAAAAATCACATATTGCACCTTCAGACCCCTGGCTAACGCCGGGGGTTTTTTGTTGTCGCCGGGATTTCAGGGCCGACTGTCCCTCGAGATCGTCACAGAATAGTGGTTGTCAACGTCACCAAGTCTAGATGTCCGAAAATAGCTAAGTCATTGAAAAAGCGATGGCTGTCGACCCAATCTATCCGGTCACTGCGCATGATGCGTTTCCCGGCTGAACGACAGGGAAAGCGGCGCGGGACAAGGATCAAAAAAGCGCTGATCGCCTAAAATGCGAGAAATCGGCCCAAAGCGCCTTTAAGCGCCGGGCGCGCATGACTTTCCCCCATGATGGGACAAGCCGCATTTTCCACCGAGGATCCCAAGCCGGCACCTGCCGATGCGGCAGCCTTGCAGTCGTCCATCTCTGCCGAAAGCCTGCCGGAGGCGCCGAACAACTTCATCCTCCTCCCGATCGTCGCCAATCTCGCTTTGGCCCTGCTCGCCGCGTGGAATGGAGAGCCCGCTTTCTTTACCGTCGCGCTGGCCGCGGTCGGCCTCGGCACGGCGCTGCTGCTGGGCGGGGCGGAGCGTGCCGGGCGCATCGCGAAGCAGGCGCTCGGCCGCCGCCAAGCCGAGGCGCGAGAGGAGATCGAGACACTGGCCGACCGCGTGTGGGAGCTGCGCGAAAGCGAGGAGCGCTTTCACGGGCTGATCGAGGCGCTGGGCGACCTCGTCGTCCACCGCGACCGCGACGGCAGGATCCTCTATGCCAACCGCGTCCTGTCGGAACTGACCGGCCGCACGCCGGACGAGCTGAAGGGGCGCGAGTTGCCTGAGTTCGGCATCGAGGTCGGCGTGGTGCCCGACACTGCCTTCCACCCGGATGGGCTGCTCCATTCCGCCGACGTGTCGGTCAACACCCCGACGGGCACGCGCTGGTTCTCCTGGACCGAGCTTTCCGTGCGCGACGAGGAAAGCGGAACCGTGTCGCACCGGGCGATCGCCCGCGACATCACCGCGCGCAAGCGCGCGGAAACCGCTGTCATCGCCGCGCGCGAGCGGGCGGAATTCGCGTCCCAGGCGAAGTCGCGCTTCCTTGCCACCGTGAGCCACGAGATCCGCACCCCGATGAACGGCATCATGGGCATGGCGAAGCTGCTCGCAGACACCACGCTTTCGCCGGAGCAGCGCACCTATGTCAGCGCCGTTTCCGTTTCAGGCGCAGCGCTCCTGGCGCTGATCGAGGACCTCTTGGACTATTCCAAGATCGAAGCCGGCCGCTTCGAGCCTGAACCGCAGCCGATGTGCCCTCAAGCGCTCGCCGAGAACGTCGCCGAGCTTCTTTCGGCCCGCGCCTATGCCAAGAACATCGGCCTCGGCTGCTTCGTGGCGCCGGACGTGCCGCAAACGGTGGTGGCCGATCCCGGCCGCGTTCGCCAGGTGCTGCTCAACCTCGTCGGCAACGCGATCAAATTCACCGAAAGCGGCGGCGTGCTGGTGACCGTGGAACGGCGCAACGGGAATGGGAGCGAGCGCCTGCGCTTTTCCGTGTCCGACACAGGACCCGGCATGCGGCCGGAGGATCAGGAGCGCATCTTCGAGGAATTCGAGCAGGCCGACAACTCCTCCACCCGCGCGCATGGCGGGGCGGGCCTCGGCCTTTCCATCTCGCGCCGCATCGTCGAAGCGATGGACGGCACGATCGGCGTCGAAAGTGCTCCGGGCAGCGGCTCCACCTTCTTCTTCGACCTGCCGGCAACGGATGCGGCGGGCGGCGGCGAGGTCTCGGCGGACGCGCTGGCGGGCCGCCGCATCCTGATCCTGTCCTGCAATGGTGCGGAAGCGCAGGCGCTGGCGCTCGCCGCCCGCGCGCACGGCGCCGTTGTGGCAGTTGCCGCTTCGCTGGCGGATGCACAGGAGTTCGGGCCGGGCTGTGACACCGTGCTGGTGGATGCAGCGATGGAAACGGCCGACGGCCAGACGCTGCGCCGGCTGCGCGCGGCGGGTTTTGCGCAAGCGCAGGCGATGGTCGCGATCGCGCCCTCCCAGCGCAGCCTGCTCGAAGAGTTCCGGGCCAAGGGCTATGCCAGCTTCCTCGCACGGCCCGTTCGGGGAAGCACCTTCCTGAAGGCCCTGCTTGCCCGCCTTGGCCCGGCCGCTGCGGCAACCGATGCCGGCTCCATCTCTCAAGACGGCTCCGGGAACGGAGGGGAGCCGCTCAAAGGCTTGTCGGTGCTGGTGGCGGAGGACAATGAGATCAACGCGCTGCTGGCGCGCGCAGCGCTCGGACGGGCCGGGCATCGGGTCCAAGTGGTCAACAACGGGCGCGCGGCCGCCGACCTGCTGACCGGGCCGGAGCGCCGGCGCTTCGACCTCGTGCTGATGGACCTCCACATGCCCGTGCTCGACGGAATGGATGCGATCGGCGTGATCCGCCGCCATGAAGAAGCGTCGGGCCTCGTTCCCCTGCCTATCCTGGTGCTTTCCGCCGACGGCCAGGAGCGCACACGCCACGCCCTGATCGCGCACGGGGCCAGCGGTTTCCTGTCCAAGCCGCTCGACCCGGAAGAACTGGTCCGCACCGTGGAGGCGCAGGCGGCGGCCTGAAGTTCCGATCAGCGCCGGCATCCGCAAAAACTCTTCTCGCAGTTTTTGCTTCCCTCGGTCACGCTTCTGTCGCGGTTTGTCTCCAAGACGTGATCGGACTGCGAATCGGACCAGACCGAGGAAGAACCCCGCCATGGAGCCAACCCTCTCCCCCGCTCCATCCATGCTTGAGCGCGGCGCGATCCTCGCGCGTGTCGGCTCGCTTCAGGCGAGACTTGCCTGCGACGAATGGGAGATCGAAGCCGCTCAGGCGCTGCGAGCGCAGGCCTTCTTTGCCGGCAAAGGCGTTGCTACCTCGCACGATGCCGACCGCTTCGACTTCCACGCCGACCACCTGATCCTGGTGGACATGGGCAGCGACGGGCCGCTCAATGAGCGGATCGTCGGCACCACGCGGCTGATCCGCGGCGACGCGACGGACGGCGCTGAGGCCTTCTATTCGCAGGGCGAGTTCGACCTTGCGCCGCTGTTCCGGCGCAATCCCGGCCAGCGCTTTCTCGAAATCGGGCGCTCCTGCGTGCGGCCGGATTTTCGGGGGCGCGGCGGCGCGGACGCCCTATGGGCTGGCATCTGGGCTTACGCCAAGCTGCACGGCGCCACCGTGATGATCGGCTGCGCGTCGCTCGAAGGCACCGTGCCGGCGGCGCTGGCGCCGACACTGTCCTATCTCGCGCACAAACACCAAGCGCGAGGAGACTGGGCGGTGCGGGCGCAGGCGCGCCGCTTTCGGCCGACCGACTGGATGCCGGGGGAGGCCATCGATGCGCGCATGGCGCGCGCCGGCCTGCCGCCGCTGCTGCGTGGCTATCTCCGGCTCGGCGCGATGGTCGGCGAGGGCTGCGTGGTGGACGAGGAGTTCGGCACCACGGACGTCTTCATCGTGCTGCCGGTGGGTGCGATCGGCGGCCGCTACATCGCCCAATATGGCGGCCCAGGCCAGCAGGCGGCCTGAGCCTTCCAGCGTGTCTTTGCTCAGGCGTCCTTCTCGGCGAAAGCGTTCTCCGGGCCGGGTTCCGGTGCTTCGCCTTCCCCCGGCGCGGAAACGGGCTTAGACGACGCCAAGCCGCCCTTGGATACGCCGACCATCGCCGGCCGCAGCACGCGCTCGCCGATGGAGTAGCCGGGCTGCACCACCTGCACGACCGTGTTGGCGGGCACGCTTCCGTCCGGCACCTCGAACATCGCCTGGTGGAAGTTCGGGTCGAATTTCTCGCCCTGCGGCTCCAGCTTCCTCACCCCGTGGCGCTCCAGCGCGGAAAGCATGGCGCGCTCCGTCATCTCGACGCCCTCCACCAGGGCGGCGAGGCCTACGGTGTTTTCCGCCCGCAACTCGGCGGGGATCGCATCTAGCGCGCGGCGCAGGTTGTCGGACACGCCCAGCATGTCGCGGGCAAAGTTGGCAACCGCATAGGTGCGGGCGTCCGCCACATCGCGGGCGGTGCGGCGGCGCAGGTTCTCCATCTCCGCGGCACCCCGCAGGGCACGGTCCTTGAGTTCCTCGTTTTCCTTCATCAGGCGCACCAGCGCCTCGTAGTCGGCTGAACTGCTTTCTGCTGCCGCTTCGGCTTCTGGATTGTCGGAGTTCTGGTCGCTCATGCCGTTCTCTACCATCCGCGGAAGATCGCGCTTTGCGCTTGCTTGGTTGGGTTGTCGGATTTCGCCGCGGATATCGACTGGCGGGGAGCCAAAATCAAGACCTGATCCGAACCAGCCCTTGATCGCTCCAAGCTGAGCCCAGGGCGATTTAAATCAAATTTTACCGTGATCTGGTCTGATTGCACTGCATGCCGGCTATGCAGGAACTCTTTCCTGCTGCGTGGAGTTTCCCCGGTGGAAGACAGGGCTTGGAATACCATGAACCGGCATTTGGAAAACGACAGGGAAAGGCTGTGCCGCAACATCCGGCGCGAAATGGGCGGCGAGATGACCAGCCGTTTCTGCCGCTCGCTGTCCGCGTTTCAACCAGCCGACGCGCTGCCCGCCCCCTTCGGCGACCTGCTCGCCCGGCTTGAAGAGGCAGAGGACGGGCGGCTTCGACGCTGCTGAAGTAATTCAGCGGCCCGGCACGCGCCGCCAGGAATAGGCTTCGCCCGGCGCGGCAGGCTTTGCCGTCGGCTGGTAGGCGAGCGGCAGGCCGCCGGTCCGGCCTTCCTCCAGCCTCTTGAGCAGGATGGGGTTGGAAACTTCGAATTCAGTGAAGCCGAGCCGCAGCATGTGCGGCAGTTGATCGACTAGCACCTGGCCGGTAGCACGTAGTGCACCAGCGTAAGCGTAGCGCGACCGCAACAGTTCGGCCTTCGAGAAGGAGCGGCCGTCGCTGAAGGCCGGGAAGGCGAGCGCCACGAGCGCGAGTTCGCTCAGGAACGGCTCCAGGGCCTCCACGGAGTCCGGCGAGGACAAAAGCACGCCGATCCGTGCCTGAGCGGCGCGGCGCGTTTCCGGGCTGAGATCAAGAAAGACGTTCAAAGGCAGGATGAAGCGGCCGTTGCCGGAAAGCGCCTCCGCGTTGTCGGCATGCGTCCACTCGTCTTCGGCAAAGCCCGCCAGCGTCCAAAGGCGGTGAGAGACGGCTGCTTCGGTCATGAAGAAATCCGTTGCGGCGGGCAACACTACCCGCAGGAAGGCAGGACGACCGTCCCGTTGCGCGGGGGATGGCATCACAGCGAGGCGTCCGTCAAGGACTGCTCCAAGCCGGAAAGATGGATGCCGCACTCTGTCTTGGCGTGGCCGGCCCAGCGGCCGGAACGCGCGTCTTCGCCCGGTTGGACCGGCTTGGTGCACGGGAAGCAGCCGATGGAGAGGTAGCCGTAGGGCACCAGCGGGTTGGTGCGCAGCCGGCGCTCGCGCATGTATTCCGCCAAATCAGCCGTGGTCCAGCTTGCCAGCGGGTTGATGCGCACGCGCGGGCCGACCTGCTCGAACACGTTGAGCGCCGAGCGCGTCGCTGCCTGGAAACGCTTGCGTCCGGTCAGCCATGCCGCAAAGGGCGCGACGCCGCGCGCCATCGGCTCCACCTTGCGTAACGAGCAGCAGGCTTCGGTGTCGGTCTCGTTCAGGTTTCCCGTGGGATCGATCCGGGCGAGTTCCGCTGCGTTCGGCTCGACGTTCTGGATGTTGGTCAGGCCGAGGTCCGCCGCCAGCGCGTCGCGGTATTGCAGCGTTTCCTCGAAGTGCTTGCCCGTGTCGAGGAAGAGGATCGGCAGATGCCGGTCCACCTTGGCGATGAGATCGAGCAGGACAACGGAGTCCGCGCCGAACGAGGACACGGCCGCGACCGCGCCTGGAAACAGATCGCGCACCGCCTTTTCCACCACCCCCTGCGGTGACAGATGGCCGTAAAGCGCTTCCAGGCTTTGCACCTCGTTCAAGACTTCGGCAGCGTCGAGCTGTACCGGCTTGGCTTCCATTTGCGCCTCCTTGAGGCCTGTCTTCCGCGATGCGTCACCAGCCCGTGCGGCAGGCAATGCGGCGGAGGACATATCGATTTCCAATCAGGCGGCCTTGCTTTCGCTGCCGTAGAGCGCGGCCTTGAAGGGGCCGGCGCCGACGCGGCGATAGGCGTCCAGGAACTTTTCGGACGGGTCGAGCCTGAGGCCCAGGTAGGTATTCACGACGGTTTCTACAGCATCGGTCAGCTCTTCCGGCGCGAAGCCGCGGCCGACGATCTCGCCGATGGACGTGTTCTCGTCGCCCGAACCGCCCAGCGTGATCTGGTAGAGCTCGGCGCCCTTCTTCTCGACGCCGAGGATGCCGATGTGGCCGACATGGTGGTGGCCGCAGGCGTTGATGCAGCCGGAAATCTTCAGCTTCAACTCGCCGATCTCGCGCTGCCGCTCGCCATCGGCGAAGCGGCGGGAGATGTCCTGCGCCACTGGGATCGAGCGCGCATTGGCCAGCGCGCAGTAGTCGAGGCCGGGACAGGCGATGATGTCGGTGATCAGGCCCGCATTGGCGGTGTGCAGCTTGCACGCCACCAGCGCGTCATAGACGGCCTTCAGATCGGCGCGCGCGACATGCGGCAGGATCAGGTTCTGCTCGTGGGAAACGCGGATCTCGTCGAACGCATATTTTTCCGCGATGTCCGCCACGGCATCCATCTGCGCGTCGGAGGCGTCGCCGGGAATCTCGCCAATGCCTTTCAGCGAGATCGTCACCGAGGCGTAGTCCGGGTGCTTGTGGGTGGAAACGTTCTGCCTCAGCCACTCGCCAAAACCGCGGCTGTCGAGAACAGCTTGGCGGACGGCCGCTTCGCCTTCCGGCTGGGCTTCCAGGTCCGGCAGCGCGAAGTAGCGGTCGATCGCCAGGATGTCCCTCTCAGGCAGCTTCAGGTCGCCATCCTTGAGGAACTGCCATTCGGCCTCCACCTGCCGGGCAAGCTCTTCCGCGCCGGTTTCGTGGACCAGGATTTTTATCCGCGCCTTGTACTTGTTGTCGCGCCGGCCGTGCAGGTTGTACACGCGCATGATCGCGGTGGTGTAGGAAAGCAGGTCCTGCTCCGGCAGGAAGTCGCGTATTTTCTTGGCGACCATCGGGGTGCGCCCCTGCCCGCCGCCGACATAGACGGCGAAGCCGAGTTCGCCGGAAGAATTCTTCTTCACGTGCAGGCCGATGTCGTGCACCTGGATCGCCGCACGGTCGCGCTCCGCGCCCGTCACCGCGATCTTGAATTTTCTGGGCAGGTAGGAGAACTCCGGGTGCACCGAGGACCACTGGCGCAGGATTTCGGCGTAGGGGCGCGGGTCCGCGACTTCGTCGGCGGCAGCGCCGGCGAAATGGTCGGCGGTGACGTTGCGGATGCAGTTGCCGGAGGTCTGGATGGCGTGCATCTCGACGGAAGCGAGGTCGGCCAGGATCGCCGGCATGTCGGAGAGTGCGGGCCAGTTGTATTGGAGGTTCTGGCGCGTGGTGAAGTGGCCGTAGCCTTTGTCGTAGGTGCGCGCGATGTGGGCGAGCATCCGCAGCTGGCGCGAGGACAGCGTGCCGTAAGGGATGGCGATACGCAGCATATAGGCGTGAAGCTGGAGATAGACGCCGTTCATCAGCCGCAGCGGCCGGAACTGCTCCTCCGTCAGCTCACCGGACAAGCGCCGCGCCACCTGGTCGGAGAACTCCGCCACGCGGGCATCCACAAAGGTCTGGTCGAATTCGTCGTAGCGGTACATCGTTGGCTTCTCAGAATTTTATGCGCGGGCCAGCGCCTGCTTGCCGAATCCGGGATGGGTGGTGGGGCCGCTCGCGCGGATGCGTTCACGCAAGCGGATCGGGCGGATTTCACTGTTTACGACTTCCACGTCGATCAGGTTGACGTCCACCACGAGATTCCGGGCAATGCCCTCCTGCCCAATCGCTTCCAGCCGCGCCTCGCCGGCCTTGTCGGAAACAAGGTCGGAGCCGGCGATGGTCTCGATCCAGCGCCCGTCGGTGCCCCACCAAACGGCTTCGCCGTCGGTCAGCCGGTTGGCGGTCAGAACCTTCATATCGTTGCCTCCTCGGCGGCAGCGAGGCGAACGGAAGCCAGCGCTTCCGAGCGCTCGAACCGGGCGCCGGCCACCGCGTCGCCGATCACCGTCATCACCGGCCCGGTCAAATCGGAGCGGTTCTCCAGCGCGGGCAGGTCGGCAAGCGTCCCGTGGAACAGGCGGCGTGTTCCCAAGCTGGCATTTTCCACGACCGCCACCGCCGTGTCCGGCGACAAGCCCGCCTCGATCAGCCGCCCTGCCACGTCGGCGGCAACCGAGCGGCCCATATAGATCGCGACCGTCGCACCGGAAATGGCCAGCCTGCCCCAATCGGGAAGCGTGCCGCCCTTGAGGTCGTGCCCGGTGGTGAAGACCAGCGAGGAGGACACGCCGCGCAGCGTCAGCGGCAGCTCGAAGTCGGCTGCGGCGGCAAGCGCCGCAGTGACGCCCGGCACGACCTCATACGAGATGCCGGCGTCGCGCAACGCCGCCATCTCCTCGCCGGCGCGGCCGAAGACCAGGGGATCGCCGGACTTCAGCCGCACCACGCGCTTCGCCTGCCGGCCCAGCGACACCAGCAGCGCGTTGATCTCGGCTTGCGACTTGGAATGGCAGCCCTTGCGTTTTCCCACGGGGATGCGCTCGGCGTCGCGCCGGCCCATGGCGGCGACCGCTTCCGGCACCAGCGCGTCGAAGACGATCGCGTCGGCTTCCATCAGCAGGCGCTGGGCGCGCAGCGTCAAAAGGTCTTCCGCGCCCGGCCCGGCGCCGACCAGCGCGACATGACCTTTGCGCGGCGCTTCACGGGCAAGCAGTTCCTCCGCCGCGGCCTGCGCCTCGGCCAGCGTGCCGATCTCCAGCGCACGGGCGGGCTCACCCTCGAAGAACTCAGTCCAGAATCTGCGGCGTGCGTTGCCGCGGGGCACCAGATGCTCCACCCGGTCCCGCAGAGACGCGGCAAGGCTGGCCAGCCGCCCCAGCGAAGGCGACAGCATGCGGTCGATCTCACGCCGGATTTTTTGGGCGAGGACCGGCCCGGCCCCTTCCGTGCCGATCGCCACCGCGACGGGAGCGCGGTTGACCAACGCGGGCGTGAAGAAGTCGCAGATTTCCGGGCGATCCACGCAATTGACCGGGATCTTCTTCGCCTGCGCCGCGTCATACACGGCACGGTCGGACGCCTCGTCGCCCGTGGCGGCGAAGACGAAGGCAGCATTGTCGAGCAGCGCAGGCGCGAAAGCCTCCCGACGGAGGGTCGCGTCATTCTGCGCGATCCAGCTTTCCAGTTCGGGACTGGGGTGTTCGGCGACCACGAAAATCTCGGCGCTGGACTGGCCGATGAGCCGCGCCTTGGCGAGCGCCTCCTCGCCGTCGCCGACAATCGCGACGCGCCGGCCTTCCACCTTCATGAAAAGCGGGAAGGCGTTCAGCTTCGCGTCTGCGGGGAGCGGGCAGAAAGGCACTGGCATGGTCCTGATAGGCGCGGAATCTAATGCCCAGGATCGTTCAACCCAAGCAACCCGCCAAACACCTTTGCTCGATAACGCAACCACTTTTTTGCCGACACCCCCTCAGGCGAAAAATCATTCCGGTGCCTGGGCTTAGCCTGTGCCCGAAACGGCTAGGCCCACTCTGCGGTTGTTGACGCCTACCCTGTTTTCACCGACGTTCCCCCCACCTTTTCAGCAAGCGGAATGTCCATGGCTGCCGACGCCTTGATCGTCATCGATCTCCAGAACGATTTCTGCCCCGGCGGGGCGCTTGCCGTGAACGAAGGCGACCGGATCGTGCCGCTGGTCAACCGGATGATCGCGGAAGCCGGCCACGTGATCCTGACGCAGGACTGGCACCCGGCCGGCCATTCCTCCTTCGCGTCGAGCCACCCCGGCAAGACGCCGTTCGAGAGCATCGAGATGCCCTATGGTCCGCAGACGCTGTGGCCCGACCACTGCATCCAAGGTTCGGAAGGCGCCCGCTTCCACTCAGCCCTCGAATGGAACAAGGCGGAACTGGTGATCCGCAAGGGTTTTCGGCCGCAGATCGACAGCTACTCCGCCTTTTTCGAGAACGACCACACGACGCCGACGGGCCTCGGCGGCTATCTCAGGGAGCGCGGCATCGCACGGGTCACGCTGGTCGGCCTTGCCACCGACTACTGCGTGGCCTTCTCCGCGCTGGACGCGCGCAAACTCGGCTTCGACGTGACGGTTCGGCTCGATGCCACGCGCGGTATCGACCTCGGCGGGTCGATTGCTGTGATGGAGGAGCGGATGCGCGAGGCGGGTGTTGGGCTGGCATAGTGCTTGGGAGAGCAGCCGGCCTGCCCATCGCCCCCCGACCGCCTTCGGCAGTTCCCCTGCCCCGCTGTGCAGGGAAGGATCAAGCGTCGCAGCCGGCACGCCAGTTGGTCCTGCCCCGTTCACGAGGAAGGGGGACTGCCGAAGGCGGTGGAGGCGCGGGCTCGGCGAGGTCAGACGACCTGCTCGACCTCGTGCACTTCCGGGATGAAATGCTGGAGCAGGTTCTGGATGCCGTGCTTCAGCGTGGCGGTGGAGGACGGGCAGCCGGCGCAGGCGCCCTTCATGTGCAGGAACACCGTGCCGTTGTCGTAGCCGCGGAAGGTGATGTCGCCGCCGTCCTGCGCCACGGCGGGGCGCACGCGGGTGTCCAGCAGTTCCTTGATGGTGACGACGATCTCTTCGTCTTCCGCTTTGTAGAACTCATCGCCGGCAGGCTTGCCGTCTTCAGTCGAGACATCGGCCATGACCGGCCGTCCCGACATGAAGTGCTCCATGATCGTGCCGAGGATCGCCGGCTTCAGGTGCTGCCATTCCAGCCCGGCATCCTTGGTCACGGTCACGAAATCATAGCCGAAGAACACGCCGGAAACGCCGGGGATGGCGAACAGCTTCCCAGCCAGGGGCGACGCCGTGGCAGCCGTTTCCGCATTGCGGAAGTCGGCGGTGCCTTGCGCGAGCACCTCCTTGCCCGGCAGGAATTTCAACGTGGCCGGGTTCGGCGTGGATTCGGTCTGGATGAACATGGGGAGACTCCGCGGCTAGGACGCCGCTGTTTGGAATAATTCCAAAATATGCCTTTTTGCCGACGCCTTCAAGCAGGGATTGGCGGCATGAAAGCGCTCAGCTTGCGCGAGCAGCGCCCCGGCCTACCAGTTCCCGAATGTACTGCGTGAGGGCCACGCTTCCACGCTCGAACTCGTCCGGCATCTGAAAGCCGGAGTCCACGCTGACTTCCGTCATGCGGGTGTAGGAAGCCGCGGCCGGCGCGGAAAAGCCCAGCTTTCGGTACGCTTCTTCCCATTGGGCGCGCGGTGTGATCGAGAGTTCCACCGGCTTTTCCAAAGCCTGGGAAAAGGCTTCGGCGACATCCCGCGAAGAATACCGCTCCGGGCCTTCGACATAGCGGATGCCGGTTTGCTCCACCGGCTCCCGCAGAAACCGGGCCGCGGCGGCGCCGAGATCGGCCGGCGCCACCATCGGGATCTTCACGTCCGCGGGATACATCGTCGGCAGCACCCCTTCCCGCGCAGAGGGCAGCAGCGCGTCCCAGTTGCTCATGTAATAGGCCGCCCGCAGCACCGTGACCGGGATCGGCTGGCGGGCAAGCGCCTGCTCGAAGTCGAAGAGCACGGAAAGGTCGCCGACGCGGTCGCCCGCTTGGGCGCCGTAGGCGGATTCGGCCACAACCTTCTCCAGCCCCGAACCGTCGAGAGCCGCAACGATGGCAGCCGCCGTGCGGTGCTCCTCCGCATCGGTGTCGGTGGAGACGTCCGCGGGGGGATTGAGCAGGAAGGCGCGCTTGGCCTGCCGGAACACCGCGCGCAACGCTTCGGGGTCGCCGACATCGGCAACCGCGACTTCAGCGCCCCTGGCTTTCCACGAAGCCGGCTTGTCTTCGCTGTGGGAAACGACCGTCACGGTCTCGCCCGCTTCGAGCAGCGCGTTCGCGGTCGCCGAGCCGACATGCCCTGTGGCCCCAAGCACGACGAACATTCCCATTCTCCTTGGTTCAAGGTCGAGCGGGAAACGGCTATTCGCCGGTTTCGTTCAGGCGAGGCTCTCGATCTCCGCGTCGGTAAGGCTTTGCGGCACGACCGTGACGGGGATCGGAAAAGCGTTGGCCTTTGCCGCGATGGAGGAAACCAGCGGTCCCGGCCCTTCCTTGGAACTGCCGGCGGCGAGCACCAGGATGGCGATGTCCTGATCCTCCTCGATCAGCTTGTGGATCTCCTGCGCAGGCGTGCCCTCGCGCACGGCAAGCTCCGGCTCAAGTCCGAGCTTCTGGCGCACGTTGCTGGCGTGAGCGTCCAGCGCCGCCGCGGCGGCGGCGTTGGCTTCCTCCCGCATGATCTCCTCCACGCCGAACCAGAGCGGGCTGTCCTCGGGCTGGATGATGTAGAGCAGCTTGAGCACGCCGCCGGTCGAAACCGCGCGCTGCGAGGCATAGGCGACGGCGCGCTCGCATTCCGGCGTTTCGTCGATGATCGCCAGGAATTTTCGGCGGTGGCCGGCCTCCCGGCTGAGACGCTTCGAAACCATCCATCCTCCCCGGCGATTTCACGAGGGAGAGTCTGCCACCGGCTTGGACGCCGGGCAAGGCGGCGCAGGCCAGCCGCGCTTAGCGCCAGCGGGCTTCCTTGCGCACCGGCAGCACGCGGCTCTGCTCCATTTCGAAGCCGTAACGGGCTTCCGGATCGGGCTTGTGCGCGGGATGGCCGTATCCGAAGGGTCCGCCGAAATCGCCGAGCGCCTTGGCGTCCTCCTGTCGGCGGGGGAAATGCAAGTTGCGACGGATCAGATCAAACAGGCGCATGGCCGGACCTCTGGGGCTGTGACCAAATCTGCCGTCACAACCGTCCGCCGAGGCCCGTCGTTCCTGGCGACGCTTGCCCAGGGTTAACAAGCGGTTTGCCCGTTGGAGCGGTTTTCGACCAGCTTGGATCATTGGCGCGGAGGAGATTTCAGTTCGGCGCAAGGCGGGAGGCACCCTGCGCCCCTTGCAACCGGATGGGGGTGCGGTTCAGCCGAGTATCCCGACGATCCCCTTGACGTCGCGCATCGTCTTTTCCGCCAGCACGCCGGCGCGCGCGCCGCCGTCGGCGAGGACGGCATCGACATAGCCTGGGTCGGCCGCGATGCGGCGCATCTCGCCGGCGACCGGCGCAAGCTTCTCCACCGCGAGATCCGCCAGCGCCGGCTTGAACTCGGAAAAGTTCTTGCCGCCAAAGGTCTGGAGCACATCCGCCACCGTTTGCTCGGCAAGCGCGGCATAGAGCACCACGAGGTTCTGCGCTTCCGGCCGCCCTTCCAGCCCCGCCGCTTCGGAGGGCAGGCCCTGCACGTCGGTCTTCGCCTTGCGGATCTTCTTGGCGATCGTATCGGCATCGTCCGTCAGGTTGATGCGGGAAAGGTCGGAAGCGTCCGACTTCGACATCTTCTTGGTGCCGTCGCGCAAGCTCATGACGCGCGGCGCCGGCCCTTCGATCAGCGGCTCGATCAGGGGAAAGAAGCCCTGCACCGTTGCCTCGCCCATCGGCACATCGACACTCAGGCCGAGTTCGGCGATGCGAGCGGAAAAATCGTTGTTGAATTTTTGCGCTATGTCGCGCGTCAGTTCGACATGCTGCTTCTGGTCGTCGCCCACCGGCACATGGGTGGCGCGGTACACCATCATGTCGGCCGCCATCAGGGCGGGATAGTCGAACAGCCCGACGGAAGCGTTTTCGCGGTTCTTGCCGGCCTTGTCCTTGAACTGCGTCATGCGCTCCAGCCAGCCCATGCGCGCCACGCAGTTGAACACCCAGGCAAGCTCCGCATGGCCGGACACGCGGCTCTGGTTGAAGACGATGTGCTTGGCCGGGTCGATGCCGGCGGCAAGGAAGGCGGCCGTGACTTCGCGCGTCGCCCGCGTCAGTTCCGCCGGCTCCTGCCACACGGTCAGCGCATGGAGATCGACCACGCAATAGATGCAGTCACTGATATCCTGCAGCGCGACAAAGCGCTTGATGGCACCGAGATAGTTGCCGAGGTGCAGGTTGCCGGTCGGCTGGACGCCGGAGAACACGAGGGGCTTGAAGGTGGCCATGCGGAACACGGAAGGTTCTGGGTAGGATTGCTGGCGCGCTTATGGCCGTATCGGGCCGGGGGTTCAAGCCGCCCGTGGGCTCCGCGCCCGCCCGCAGCCGCCACGGCATCACCGCACCGGAAAGGGTTTGTTCACCGCCGCAGCCGAATTTCCCGCCGAGCAACTCCGCCTTCAGCGGCTCCATGGAACTATTTCCCCTCGGACGCAGAGGCTGACGGGAAATGGAACTGGCACTTGTCGGCGCAGCATCCGAAGCGAAAAGCTCCGTCCGGCTTGCGGAACTCCTGGGTGCGCTGAGTCACGCGCTCGACCTGACGGAAGGCCAGCCGGCAGGCCACTGCGTGCGCGCCACCTGGATCGGCATGGCGGTGGGCCGGCGGATGGGGCTGCCGCCGATGCAGCTCTGGGAGCTCTATTACGCCGTGATGCTGAAGGATCTCGGCTGCTCCTCCAACGCCGCGCGCATCTGCGAACTCTATCTGTCCGACGATCTTTCCTTCAAGCGCGACTTCAAGACGGTCAGCGACAGCCTGCCCAAGGTTTTGAGCTTCGTGTTCTCCCACACCGGCCTGAAATCGGGCCTGGCCGAGCGCTTCCGGGCGATCCTCAACATCGTGGAGAACGGCGGCAAGATCGTCGATGAGCTGATCGGAACGCGCTGCCAGCGCGGCGCGGAGATCGCCGCGCGTCTGCGCTTTCCCGCTCCCGTCAGCGATGCCATCCGCTCGCTGGACGAGCACTGGAACGGCGCGGGCCGCCCGGATCACCTCGCCGGTCCCGCCATCCCGCTCTACGCCCGCATCGCATTGCTTTCCCAAATCGTCGATGTGTTCCACACGGCGTCCGGACGGCAGGCGGCGCTCGCGGAAGTGCGGGCAAGAACGGGGACCTGGCTCGACCCGCATGTCGCCGCCTGCTTCGAGGCGGTGGCTGCGGAGGACCGATTCTGGGAAGTTCTCGGCTCGCCTGCGGTCGAGGATGCCGTGTTCGGCCTGGAGCCGGCGCGCAGCCTGATCAGGATAGACGAAGACTACCTCGACGACATCGCCCGCGCCTTTGCGCAGATCATCGATTCCAAAAGCCCTTTCACGTCAGGCCATTCCGAGCGGGTCGCGGTCTATGCCGACATGGTCGCGGCGGAACTAGGCTACCACCCGGAGCGCCGCCGCTGGCTGCGCCGCGCGGCGCTGCTGCACGACATCGGCAAGCTCGGCGTTTCCAACTCCATTCTCGACAAGAACGGCGAGCTGGACGACGCCGAATGGCGGGCGATGCGCGCGCATGCGAGCCTATCGGAAAGCATCCTTCAGCGGGTCGCGGTCTTCCGGGAGATGGCGCGGATCGGCGGCAGCCACCATGAGCGCCTGGACGGCAAAGGCTATCCCCGCGGCCTTCGCGGCGGCGAGATCGAGGAAGAAACCCGCATCGTCTCCGTCGCGGACGTGTTCGACGCGCTGACGGCGAACCGGCCTTACCGGGCCGCGATGCCGATTCCCAAGGCGCTCGGCATCATGCGGCGGGAACTCGGAGCAGCGTTTGACCCCGCCTGCTTCGCGGCGCTGGAATGCGCCATCACCGCTATCGAAGGCGACCTGGCGCGCGCCGCCTGAGTTGGCCATTCAGATCAACCGGCGCGCCTCGGCTTCCTTGCGCAGGTTCTCGCGCGGCCGGGGGCCGATCTGCTGGATCACCAGGCCAGCCGCCAGCGAGCCGAGCTTGCCGCAATCCTCCAGGCTCTTGCCTGCGGTGTAGCCGAACAGGAAGCCCGCCGCGTAGAGGTCGCCGGCGCCGGTCGTGTCCACGAGTCTCTCGATGGTGATCGCGTCCACAAGCACCGTTTCGGTTCCCCGCACGACGACGGAGCCTTTTTCCGAGCGCGTCACGGCGGCAAGCTTGGCGTCCTGCCGGATCATCTCCAGCGCCGCGTCGAAGTCCTCCGTCTCGTAAAGCGACTTCAGTTCGCTTTCGTTGGCGAACACGATGTCCACCGTGCCGGAGCGCATCAGATCCAAAAATTCCTCGCGGTAGCGATCCACGCAAAAGGGGTCGGACAGCGTCATCGACACTTCGCGCCCGGCTGCGTGCGCCAGCGCGGCGGTTTGGCGGATCGCCTCCTTGGCGCGCGGCGGGTCCCAGAGATAACCTTCGAAATAGGTGACGAGCGCGCCCCTCGCCTTTTCGGCCTCCACGTCCTCCGGCCCAAGCTCCACGCAGGCGCCGAGATAGGTGTTCATGGAACGCTCGCCGTCCGGGGTGACGAAGATCATCGAGCGCGCCGTCGGCGGCTCGCCTTCCAGCGGCTCAGTGTCGAAGGCGACGCCCTGGGCGCGGATGTCGTGCGTGTAGATTTCGCCCAGGTGGTGGCGGGAGACCTTGCCGAAAAGGGCTGCGCGCCGGCCAGGACTCGCCAGGCCGGCCGCCGTGTTGC
>CAXTCF010000078.1:0-19376 GCA_964242945.1 uncultured Rhizobiaceae bacterium
CCCCCCGCCTTCTACACCCCCCCCCCCCCCCCCCCCCCCCCCCGCGCCCCCGCCACTATGATGCGCAGCGAGTCGGACACACTGCTGCGGGCCAAGTGGAAGGCGACGGCCGCGCCCGTGAAGCCGCCGCCGATGATCGCAACCGTCGGGCCGCGCGCCCTCCGAAGCATCAGCTCGCGGCGGCCCTTTGCGAAGGCCGGTGGTCGCCCGCGATCGTTTCGCCGAACGGGCCGGTGTTCACCGATGAGCCTCGGGAGCGCACGGGATGATCGAGCGGCAGGTCGGGCAGAACGAGTTCGCCGAACCGGTAGGCTTCTTCCAGATGGGGATAGCCGGACAGGATGAACGTATCGATCCCGATCCGGCGGTATTCGTCGATGCGCTCGGCAACCGTCGCGGGATCGCCCACGAGCGCCGTGCCCGCGCCGCCGCGTACCAGCCCGACGCCGGCCCAAAGGTTCGGCGACACCTCAAGCTTGTCGCGCTGGCCCCCGTGCAGGCGGCTCATGCGTGCCTGGCCGACCGAGTCCATTCGGGCGAAGACAGCTTGGGCGGAAGCGATCGTCGCGTCGTCGAGCCGGCTGATCAGCTCATCCGCCGCCGCCCAGGCCTTCTCGGTGGTTTCCCGGACGATGACGTGCAGTCTGATGCCGAACGAGACATCGCGGCCGCGTGCCTCCGCCAGCCGGCGCACGGTGTCGAGCTTGGCGGCGACGTCCGCCGGCGGCTCGCCCCAGGTCAGATATTTGTCGATCTGCTCGGCGGCGACGTCGTTCGCCTCGGGCGACGAGCCGCCGAAATAGAGCGGGGGATATGGCGTCTGGAAAGGCGGGAAGAGCAGCCTGCCGTCTTCGATGTGGAAATGCTTGCCCTTGTGCTCGACGGTCTCGCCCCGCAGCACGGCCTTGTAGATGTCCAAGAACTCGCGCGTCACCTCGTAACGCTCGGCGTGGCTCAGGAAAATGCCGTCGCCCTTGTTCTCTTGCGGGTCGCCCCCGGTCACCACATTGATGAGAAGGCGGCCCTCCGAAACCCGGTCGAGGGTCGCCGTCATGCGCGCCGCGAGCGTCGGCGACTGGAGGCCTGGCCGCACCGCGACGAGGAAACGCAATCGTTTCGTCGAGGGCGCGAGCGCGGAGGCGATGACCCAGCTGTCCTCGCAGCTCCGCCCTGTTGGCAACAGTGCGCCATAGTAGCCGAGCGTATCGGCAGCCTGGGCGATCTGCGTGAGGTAGGGGAGGTCCACCGAGCGCCCCCCTTCGGACGTGCCGAGATAGCGGCTGTCACCATGGGTCGGAAGGAACCAGAGGACCTTGATGCGTTCGGGAATGCTGACGGCCACCGCGCCTTCTCCTGCCGGATCATGGCCGTTTGGCAGGAAGCGCCGAATGGCCGGGTTCAGGCTAACGGCCGCCACGCGGCTCAGAAAGGAACAGGTTCCTGCTGGAACGCGCCATCGAGAAAAGCCGCGCCTTCGGAAGCGCAATATCGCGAAAAGCTTCGCATGCGCGATGAGGGTAACGGGTGATCAGAGATCCCAGCATCCAGGGCCTTCGCGCCATCCCGTCGCTCGCCTGGGTACCGCTCTTCATTCTCTGGCTCGGCATCTTCGAGGAGTCGAAGATCGCGCTCATCGCGGTTGGCGTGTTCTTTCCCGTTTATCTCGGCGTCACGGCCTCGGTGCTCGGCGTAGACCGCAAGATCGTGGAGGTCGGCCGGATTTTCCGGTTGAAGGGGTTCCGGCTCATCCGTCGGATCCTCATCCCCGCCATCCTGCCCAACGCGATCGTCGCGCTGCGCACTGGGCTCGGGCTCGGCTGGATGTTCGTCGTCGCAGCCGAGGTCATGGGAGCGTCCGAAGGCCTCGGCTATCTGCTGGTCGACGGACAGCAGCTCGGCAAGCCGGACCAGATTGTCGCGGCGATCCTCGTTTTTGCGGTCATCGGCAAGATCACGGATGCCCTGATCGTTGCAGTCAGCGCGCCGTTCCTGCGGTGGCAAGATGCCTTCGGTGCATCCCCTTAAGATGCTGGCGCTACGCAATCTCTCGAAGACCTATGCGAACGGCACGCCCGCGCTCCAGGATTTCACCATCGACGTCGAGAGCGGAGAGGCCGTCGCGATCATCGGCGGCTCAGGCTGTGGCAAGAGCACGTTGCTGCGCCTGATCGCCGGGCTGGAACAACCAACCGACGGCGAAGTCCGGGTCGACAACGAGCGCATCCGGGAGCCCCATTCTGCGGTCGGCCTCGTGTTCCAGGAACCGCGGCTCCTGCCCTGGCTGAGCGTGGCCGACAATGTCGGTTTCGGGCTTGATGACCTGCCGATACGGGTGCGGCGGGAACGCGTCGGCAAGGCGCTGGAAAGCGTTGGTCTCCTCGATCAATGGGGAAAATGGCCGCGCGAGATGTCCGGCGGCATGGCGCAGCGTGTCGCCCTGGCGCGGGCGCTGGTCGCCTCACCCAGCGTCCTGTTGCTGGACGAACCGTTCTCGGCGCTCGACGCCCTAACGCGCGCCACCTTTCAGGACCATTTGGTGCGGCTCTGGCGGACAAGCCGCCCGACGCTGCTGCTTGTGACGCATGACATCGAGGAGGCGCTGCTCGTCGCCAACAGGGTCGTCGTCCTGCGGCCGCGGCCCGGCCGCATCGAAGCGGTCATGCCGGTCGAACTCGCGCATCCGCGCGACCGGGACGGCGTCGGCTTCGAGGCGCTGAAACGCGAGTTGCGGTCGATCCTCGACCGCTCGCTCCAACGCACATCCACCTTGCCCAACAGAGGATCGGCGCGCCCCGCCTTGCAGGCTTAGCACGACAGTTGTGGTTTGAGGCGGCGCGTCTTGCCCCTCAGTGTCCGGCTGGACGATGAGGGGTGCTCGACGGGGCGCCTGTGATCGCTTTGGCACCTGCAACTGAAGTGTCAGGATCGAACCGTGTCTGAATAGGAACCATACCTGCCGTCACGGTAAAGCAGTGGCGGCCGCCCGGCCTCACCTATGACGATCGCCTGCACCCGCCCCAGGATGAGAGCGTGGCTGTGCCGGAGGATGATGTCCTCGACGATGCAGTCGATGGATGTCAGAGCGTCTTCAAGGGCTAACGCGCCGGTTTCCAGCTTGCGCCATCTCGCTCCGTCATAGCGGGCGGGGCCTTTGATCCCACCTCGTCCGGCGAAGCGATCGGCGGTCGCGCTCTGATCCACTGCCAGCACGTTGATGCAGAAGTGCCTGTGCTCGGCGATCGCTGTAAAGGTAGATGAGCTGCGATTGATGCTGACCACCATCACCTCGGGCTCGACGGAGAGCGAGTGCGCGGTGGTGACGGTGGCCCCCGTCCTTTCCGTACCCACACCCGCCGTGACGACCGAAACCGGCCCGGCAACCAGGCGCATCGCCTTGGGCAGGGCAGGACGATGTTCGCCTGGAAAGAAGTTCGTTTCCGCTTGAGGCAGGAGCATTGAAACAGTTCCGTCGGAGACCGCCGCGGTTGGGCAGGCCCGCCACATGCTTGAAAGTTGCTGCCACCGCTTGTGCGGCAACGGGTTTCGGCGACCCCCGCAGGCGCCGCCGGTTCAACCATCGGTTCGAGGCAGGTCAGAAAATCACACAGCAAGCCGGTCGGCTTCAGACCACCGGTTGCGATCGACTCAATTGGTTTTCGCCCATTCGACGGGAACGGCCGAACTGGCCTTGAAAGCCGGAACCTTGTCGGCCAACTCCTCGATGGTCTTCACGCCGGCCTTGCGGAGCTCGTCCTGGGTGAGCAGGACCGGGTCGACCACGACCCTGGCCGGCACCTCTTCGGCAGCGATCAGTTTGGCCGCGGCGCGCACCGAAACGGCACCCACGACCGCGGGGTTGGTGGCGACCGTCGCGACCCAGGGACTGCCCTCCTCGGTGATCTCCTGGATGTCGGCGGTGGAAACGTCGGCCGAATAAATCTTCAGCTTGTCGGCGATGCCCAAATCCTTTGCGGCCAGTTTTACGCCGCGCGCGAACTCGTCATAGGGCGCATAGACGACCTTGATGTCGGGATTGGCCGTCAGCGCGGCCTTGGCTTGGTCGGCGGTGCTGATCGCGGTCGTGTCGTTGACCACGCCGAAGCGCGCTTTTTCGACCACACCGGCATTCTCCGATCGGAATTTTTCCCAGACCTCGTTGCGCCGGTCGAGCGGCGCGAAGCCGGCCACATAGACATAGCCGGCCGAGAAGCTCGTGCCGTTGTCCTTCACAATCTGCTCGATGGCCAAGCGCGACAATTCATGGTCGCTCTGCTCGATCTGGGGAACGGCGGGATTGTCGATGTTGACGTCGAAGGCCACCACCTTGATGCCAGCGTCGAGCGCCTTCTGTACGACGTCCTGCAGGGCCTCCGGCTGTCCGTGGTCGATCACGATGCCCTTGACGCCGAGATTGATCGCCTGCTCGATCTGCGAGCGCTGCTCGGCCGCATCCTGGCGGCCAGGGAAGACCGTGAGGTCGATGCCGAGCCGCTTAGCCTCGGCCTCGGCGCCCGACTGGTAGGCCGAGAAGAAGTCGCCGCCGGAAATGAAGGCCACCAGTGCGACCTTCACGCCGCCCTTGTCGAACGGGGCGGGCGCTCCCGCGATCCCTTGCGCGAAGACGCCCGTCGTCACGAGCGCCCCAAACAGGGTCGTCGCCAACATCGCTTTGAATGACCGTTGCATCCAACCAATCCTCTGCTCACTTCGCGAATTTCATCGCAGTGAGCCATGTTAGCCGGGCCGTCTCAGGCGGCAAAAGGATGGTTTCCACGCCGGATGCCCCATCCGCGCGATCGGTTGCCAAAATATCCGGCGAAATTGGAACCAGCCGATCTGCGGCCTGCTTGGCCCCGTCTTCTGCATGTCCTCAGGGCGGCGCTTCGGCCTGTGCACGACATCGAGTTGGAAGCCGTCCGCCAAGGGAGCAAGCCCTGCGGGGCCTTAGGATGGTTTCCTTTGGCTGGAACCGGTCTGCCGCGTTCAGCGACGACCTCGGCGAAAAACCAGTCGGCTGTTCTTCTCGCCCCAGACGTCACCGAGCCTTGCTGCGAGGTGCGCAAAGCATGGAAGGCGGGGGCACGGCAAGAGAGAAAAGAAATGCCGAGTTTGCTGGCTTTACGAAGCAATGTTCGCTTCACCCGCTTCTCCGCCGCTGTGACACTGAATGCCTTCACGTGGGGAATCAGTCCCGCGTGGAATTCTTGTCCTCAGCGGGATCCGAGAAATGAGTGCGGTGGCATCCCTGTACGAGCCGGAGCCGGCTGACCTTGCGGCCCGCATCCGAAGCGACGACGAAGCGTTGGACGTCGCGCGCAAACTGGCACAGGAGTTCGCTCCTGAAGCCTCCCGGCGCGACCGCGAGCGGCGCCTGCCGTTCAAGGAGATGGATGCCTTATCGCGTTCGGGCCTTCTGGCGATCACTGTGCCTACCGACTATGGCGGCATCGACGTTTCGGCCTCCACGCTCGCCGAGGTGACGGCGATCCTGTCCGAAGCCGACGGGTCGATCGGGCAGATTCCGCAGAACCATTTCTACATCCTCGAAGCGCTGCGGATCGACGGCAGCGATGCGCAGAAGCGGTTCTTCTTCGGGCGCGCTCTGGCCGGCGACCGCTTCGGGAATGCTCTCTCGGAAGTCGGCACCAAAACCGTCGGCCACCACAGCACGACGATCGCGCCGGACGGCGACGGCTTCCGTCTCAACGGACGGAAATTCTATTCGACCGGCGTGCTCTTCGCGCACTGGGTCGTGGTGTTCGCCAATGACCCCGCGGGCCGCACGACGATGTCGTTTCTGCCTCGCGACGCAGCGGGACTGACGCTTCTCGATGACTGGTCCAGCTTCGGCCAGCGGACGACGGGGTCCGGCACGACCGTCATCGACAACGTCCGGGTCGAAGCCGATCGGGTCGTTGACCATCAGAAGGGGTTCGACCGGCCAACGACGATCGGCTCAGTGGGGCAGATCATCCATGCGGGCGTCGATCTGGGCATCGCGCGGGCGGCCTTCGCCGACACGGTCGAGTTCGTCCGCAAGAGGGCGCGGCCGTGGACCGACAGCGGCGTCGATCGGGCCTCGGACGATCCCCTGACGCTGCGGATCGTCGGTGACTTGTCCATCCGCCTGGATGCAGCTGCCGCCCTGCTCGCCCGCGCCGGACAGTTCGTGGACGCGGCACGCGCCGACCTTGCGGAGGACAAGGTGGTCGCCGCAACCATCGCCGTCGCAGGCGCCAAGGTGTTGACGACCGAGATCGCTCTGGCCGCGACCAACACGCTATTCGAACTCGCCGGCAGCCGCTCGACGCTGGCCGAGGAAAATCTCGACCGGCACTGGCGCAACGCGCGCACCCACACCCTGCACGACCCTGTGCGCTGGAAATATCACGTAGTCGGCAACTGGGTGCTCAACCGCATCGCGCCGCCGCGCAGCGGCGCTCTCTGAGTCTGAGGAGCAGAAATCATGTCGCGAGAGATCCGGCTCAACGCCTTCGACATGAACTGCGTCGGCCATCAGTCGCCGGGCTTGTGGCGCCATCCGCGCGACCGGTCATGGACATACAAGGACCTGGACTACTGGGTGCATCTGGCGGAGACGCTGGAACGCGGCCTGTTCGATGGCCTGTTCATCGCCGACGTGCTCGGCGTCTACGACGTTTACGGGGGCACGACGGAGGCCGCGCTGCGCAACTCGGCTCAAGTGCCGGTCAACGACCCGCTCCAGCTCATCCCGACCATGGCGCACCTGACCGAGCATCTCGGCTTCGGCCTCACCGCCTCGCTTTCCTTCGAGCATCCCTACACCTTCGCGCGGCGACTTTCGACGCTCGACCATCTGACCAAGGGGAGGGTCGGCTGGAACATCGTCACCTCCTACCTGAATTCCGGCGCGCTCAATATCGGCCAGCCCGCGCAGACCAGGCACGACGACCGCTATGACCTCGCCGACGACTATCTTGAGGTCTGCTACAAGCTGTGGGAGGGCAGCTGGGAAGACGGCGCGGTGGTGCGCGACCGCGAAAGCGGCATCTTCACGCATCCCGACAAGGTTCATCCGATCAACCATCACGGCCCCTTCTTCAAGGTGCCGGGCATCCATCTCAGCGAACCGTCGCCGCAGCGCACGCCCGTGCTCTACCAAGCCGGCGCGTCGAGCCGCGGCAAGGATTTCGCCGGGGCCAATGCCGAGTGCATCTTCGTTGCCGCACCCTCCAAGGCGGTACTGAAAAAGTATGTCGCCAATGTCCGCGAGGCCGCCGCGCGGGCGGGGCGCAATCCGCGCGAGCTTCTGACCTTCAATCTCCAGACCGTCATTCTTGGGGAAACGGACGCGGAGGCGCAGCGCAAGTTCGAGGAATATAAGCGCTATGTTTCCTACGAAGGAGCGCTGACGCTGATCTCCGGCTGGACCGGAATCGACTTCGGCCGATTCCAGCCCGACGAGGTGCTGCGTCACCGCTACACTGACGCGGTGCAGTCCGCGGTGGCGACCTTCACCACGATCGACCCGACAAAGGAGTGGACGGTGCGCGAAATGGCCGAATGGGTCGGCATCGGTGGCTTCGGTCCGCTCTTCGTCGGTTCGCCCTCGACTGTCGCCGACCTTCTGCAGGAGTGGGTCGAGGATACCGACGTCGACGGCTTCAACTTGGCCTACGCCGTAACGCCGGAGACATTTGAGGACGCGGTCGAGCTTCTGGTGCCGGAACTGCAGAAGCGCGGCGTGTTCAAGACAGCGTACCGGCAGGGAACGCTGCGTGAGAAGCTCTTCGGCAAGGGGCCTCGCCTGGAGGCGCCGCATCCGGCGGCGCGCTACCGCGACCTCGCGGCGCTGACGCCGAACTTGGCCGCAGAATAAGGGTTTGGCACCCAGGGAATGGGCGGGAACTACGCCGTGGGTGCAGTGCCCGCCCGATCTCAGCTGTACAGGCTCACCGGCGTGATGCGGTCGTTCAGCAGGAAGTCGCCGACCTCGCGCGCCTTATAGAATACCGGATCGTGCAGGGTGTGCGTGCGGACGTTGCGCCAGAAGCGGTCGAACCCGTAGCGGGACGAGGTCGCGCGCGCGCCCATGAGCTCGAAGATGCGCGACGTGACCTCCAGCGACACATGGGTCGCGCTGACTTTCGCGGAATAAGCTTCGATCGCCGCCTCGCCGCGCTCGCGCGCCGTCACCGACCGGCCCTTCGCGAGCCCCGCTTCGACCGAAGCCGCCGCGCTGTCGGCGAGGAGGGCGGAGGCCTTCAGCGCGGCATGGAACTCGCCGAACCGTTCGAGCAGGTATGGATCGTCCGCCGCTTGGGCGACGCCGGAAGTGATCCAGGGTCGCGTCTGCGCTCTTACATAGTCGCGCGCTGCTTCCAGCGCACCTTCGGCGGTGCCGAGATAGAAGTTCACGAAGACCAGCTGGATCAGAGGCGTGTTGAAGGACGCCAAGGGGTGCGGCGCATCGCTCGGGTCGGCAAGAGGCAGGATGAAATCGTCCTCGGAAACCGGAAAGTCCTGAAAATCGACGCTGCCGCTGTCGGAAAGGCGGACGCCTATGCTGTCCCAGTCATCCTTGGCGACGTAGCCGGGCCGATCGGTCGGAACGACGAAGTTCGCGATCTTGTCGCCGAGCTGCGCATTGACGTTCAGCCGTTCCGAGACATGGGCACCTGTGGAAAAGGTCTTGCGCCCGTTCAGGACGTAGCCTTCGCCTTTGCGGGTAAGCGTCAGGCTTGGATCGCGGGGATTGACCGCCGCTCCCCAGTAGAGGCCCTTCTCCACGCTTTCGCGCGCCAGAGCCTGCGCTCGTGGGGGCGCCGCGGCCCAGGTGACGTATTGGCTGTTGACGTAGTGGTAGCCCAAGAGCTGCGCGACGCCCGTTTCGCCGCGCGCAAGGATGCGGACCAGCTGCAGCGCTTCAACCCATGAAAGTCCGCCGCCGCCGATCGAGCGATCGTGCAGGGCCGTCAGGAAGCCCTCGCGGCGCAGTTCGTGGATGGCGTCGAGCGGCGGCCGTCCGGCCTTTTCGAGATCGGCCGCCTTCTCCGCCAGCCAGCGGGCGATCTCCAGGGCTTTGGCGCGCA
Source organism: uncultured Rhizobiaceae bacterium (assembly GCA_964242945.1). GTDB lineage: Bacteria > Pseudomonadota > Alphaproteobacteria > Rhizobiales > Rhizobiaceae > Mesorhizobium_B. The sequence goes on from CAXTCF010000078.1 coordinate 9,075, forward strand.
GATGGGAGAAGTCCGGATGAACCGGCAGTTTCAGAACAGTTGCTTCGGACATGGGGCACCCGAGATTGACGATGCCCGAGAGGCTAGCCTCCACCGGTTGACGGGGTCGAGTTCGGCGATTGCGTCTTCCTATCGCCGAGCGGAAAACGATCGTTGGTCGAGGCTGCCTTGGAGAATGCTTTGCCGAGGGGCAGCTGACCTGAAGCAATAGGGACGCATTTTCTCGATCTCTGCCGCCTCGATTAAAATCATCCCGTCCGGCGGCATTGTTTGGTAGCTCGTTTTTTGCCAGCGCGCGGCTCGCTTTCTAGTTTCGGCCTGTCGAACAGCTGCAAGTCCGGTGATGGCTGCCCCAGCGAATACGCCGCTCCTGAGGATCGAAGACCTGTCGCGCTCTTTTGGCGCCACCCGGGCGCTCGACGGCGCGAGCCTCAGCATCCATGCCGGCGAGATCGTTGCGCTGATGGGGGCGAACGGGGCCGGGAAGTCCACGCTCGTGAACATTCTGTCTGGCGTGCTGCCGCGTGAGTCGGGATCGATCCGATTGAACGGGGATCCCTATGGGCCGGCGACGCCTTCCGAGGCGGCGCGCAGCGGCGTCGTCACGGTGCATCAGTCCACCGACCGGCTGGGCGCGCCCGGGCTCAGCGTCGCCGACACGCTGCTGCTGCACGCTTACGCCGACGGCAGCGCTCCCTTCTTCCTGTCGCGCTCGTCCGCGCGCAGGCGCGCCCGGCGGATGGTGGAGAAAGCGGGCTTCGCCCTGCCGCTCGACGCGGACTTCGCCGCACTGCGAGCGGCCGACCGCCAGCTTGTCGGCATCGCGCGCGCCGTCGCCGCCGATGCGGCACTCCTTATCCTGGACGAACCGACGGCCAGCCTTTCGGGCGCGGAGGCTGCGCGGCTCTACGACATCCTCGACGGGCTGCGGCGGCGGGGGCTCGCGATCCTCTTCATCTCGCACCGCATCGCCGACCTGCAGAAGTTGGCTGACCGCGTTGCGGTGATGCGCAACGGCCGCGTGGTGCAGACTTTTGCACGCCCGATCCCCTTCGATCGGGCCATCGCGGCCATGATCGGCCGGCCGCTCGACGCGGCGCGGCCCGAGCCTCGTGAGCGCGAAGGCGCGCCCGTGCTGGACGTTCGAGGCCTGCAGCTTGTTCCCGGCGGCATTCCCCTCGACTTCGTGGTCCACCCCGGCGAGGTCCTGGCCGTCAACGGGCCACTCGGCTCGGGGAAGAGCCGGCTGCTGCGGTCGGTGTTCGGGCTGGAGACGACCTACGGAGGCGACATCCTGCTGGACGGCCGCCCCTACAAGCCGCGTGGTCCGGCCGATGCTATCGCGAGCGGCGTGGCGCTGGCCGCGGAAGACCGCCACCGCTCCTCGCTGATGCCGGCGGGCTGGCCAGGCAGCACGCTTGCCGCGACGATCTCCCTGCCGCATCTCCGGCGATGGTTCCCGTCAGGCTTCCTGGCCGGCGCTCGTGAGCGCGACGAGGCGCTGCACGCCATCGCGCGCATAGGGATCAGGGCGTCCGGACCATTCGCGCCCATCGAGACGCTTTCGGGCGGCAACCAGCAGAAGGCGATCCTGGCGCGGTGGCAGGCGGAACCGACAAGGCTGCTCCTGCTCGACGAGCCGTTCCAGGGCGTCGATGTCGGGGCTCGCGCGGACATCATAGCCTCGATCCGAGAAGGCGGCGGCGCAACCTTGATCGCCACGTCCGATCCGGAGGAAGCCTTTGAGGTCGCCGACCGCATCCTCGTCATGGACGGGCATGGGCTGGCCCCTTGGGCGGCCGGCGGAGACGGCGGCCTGAAGAATTACATCGGAGGAACCCAGGCTCGATGAGCGAGATCGTCGATCCATCAGCCCCCATGGCATCCGCCTCGCCGATCCGTGCGACGGCGTGGCGGGCGAGGCTGGTGGCGGCCGTGCGCTCGGGTGCCGTGCTGTTCCTGCTGGCCGTGCTGATCGTGGTCTACAGCCTCGCGCAGCCTGCCTTCCTCAACCTGAGCAATCTTTTGTCCATCCTCCAGGCGGTGTCCGTCGTCGCGATCCTCGGCGCCGGCGTCACGGTCACGCTGGCAGTCGGCGGCTTCGACCTGTCGATCGGCGCGGTGGCGGCGTCCTCCGTGATGGCCGCCAGCTACGCCATGATCGTGTGGGGCTTCGACGTCTGGCTGACGGTGCCCACCGTGCTGGCCTTCGGCGCCCTGGTCGGTCTCGCCAACGCGCTCCTGATCGTGGTCCTGCGCGTGCCCGACCTCTTGGCGACGCTGGCCGTGATGTTCCTCCTGTCCGGCCTGCAGCTGATCCCGACGGCCGGCCGCTCCATCTCGTCGGGCCTCATCCTGCCGGACGGTTCCAAGGCGCAGGGAGCCTACGATCCCGCCTTCCTGCTCATCGGGCGCTCGGCAGTCGGCGGACTGGTGCCGCTGCCGGTGATCATCATGCTCGGCGTCGCCGTCATCCTCTACGTCCTCACCGAGCATACGCGGGTCGGGCGTCTGCTCTTTGCGACTGGCGGCAACGAGGTCGCCGCACGGCTCGCCGGCGCCAACACGGCCCGGCTCAAGACCTTCGCCTATGTCGTTTCGGGCACGCTGGCGTCGCTCGGCGGCATCGTCATCGCCGCCCGCGTCGGGCGGGGCGACGTGTCGTCCGGCGGCTCGCTGCTGATGGACTCGGTCGCAGCCGCGCTCATCGGCTTCGCCATCCTCGGCGTGCGCCGCCCCAACGTGTTCGGCACGGTCGTCGGCGCGATCTTCGTCGGCGTGCTGCTCAATGGGCTCACCATGCTGAACTTCCCCTACTACACCCAGGACTTCGTGAAGGGCGCCGTGCTCGTCGGTGCGCTTGCCCTCACTTACGGCCTGGGGCGTCGCTCTCCGTGAACGGAACCCAAGAGGAGTCCAACATGAGATATTTCGCAAAGTCATTGATGGGCAGCGCGGTCGCGTCGGCGATGCTGGCCGCTCAGGCTCTGGCGCAGGGGCTTTCGGGGGCACCCGCGCCCTTTGACAAGGGCGGCGTCAAGATCGCCGCCGTGAGCTTCCTGGGCGCGGGGGACTGGCTCCAGGCCTTCGAGTCCGGCGTCAAGCGGCAAGCCGATGCGCTCGGCGTCGAGGTGATCATCTCCCAGGCGCGCAACGACCACGACACCCAGCGCAGCCTGGTGGAGCAGGCGATCAACCTCGGCGTCGACGGCATCATCATCAACAACGGCCGACCGGAGACGTTGCAGGACGTCGCCCAGAAGGCGCTCGACGCCGGCATCAAGGTCGTGGCTTACGACGTGAACCTCGACAATCCCAAGGTTCCCCAGATCGAGCAGTCCGACGCCGACATGGCGCGGCTGACCCTCGACCAGGCCGTCAAGGAACAGGGGGACGGCTTTGTCGGCGGCGTCGTCTATGTCGCCGGCTTCGCGCCGCTCGACCGGCGCTATGCCGTCTGGCAGAACTTCGTGAAAAAGCACAATCTGACGGAAAAGGCGGTCTGGGGCGTCGTGAACGACACGGTGCCGGCCTCGGTCGCCGACCAGACCAAGGCCGTGCTGACCGCCAACCCCGACATCACCGCGATCTTCACCCCATGGGACGAGTTCGCCAAGGGCGTGAAGCTCGCCATCGACGAGCTCGGCGTCGCCGACAGGGTGAAGATCTACGGGGTCGACATCTCGACCGCCGACATCGAGCTGATCCGGGAGGAGAACAGCGCCTGGGCCGCGACTGCCGCCACCAATGCCGCCGTGGTCGGAGAGGTTTCGGTGCGGGCCTTGGCCCTCGACATTGCCGGGCAGTTTCCCGGCCGCTCCGTGCTTCTCCAGCCGACTCTGGTGACGCGCGGCGACCTCGTTTCCAACGACATCAAGACGATCGAGGACCTGCAGGCAAAGTTCCCGGCTTTCCTGAAAAGCGACGCGGCCACCGCGTCCTGGATCCCGCAGGCGAACTGAGCCGGAGGCATGAACCGGGGCACCGCCACCACCGGCGGCGCCCCGTCCAGTCCAGGATGCGCCGTGAGCAGCCAGCTTCCCTCCCCCGACTTCGCCAGCAACATGCGTCTTGTCGGCCATTCCGATATCGGCGGGCGGGGCGACGGTCTCCAGGTCATGGTCCATCGCGGCTTCGCCTATGTGGCTCATCCATGGTCACAGGGGTTTTCGATCGTTGACGTGCGCGACCCGAGGGCCCCCGGCGGCGTCACCTATGTCCCATCGCCTCCCAACACCTGGACGATCCACCTGCAAACGCATGACGACCTCCTGCTGGTCGTCAATGCGCTCGACCTCTTTGCCGACACCAGCACGTTTCCGGACGAGAAGTCCTACTACACGCGCTCGATCGGCGCGGCGGTCGGCACAACCGCCCATGGCTCGCAGCGCCCCTGGACGGCCGGCATGACTGTCTACGACATCTCGATTCCGAATGCTCCTCGGCGGATCGGCTTCCTGCCGGTGCAGGGCGTCGGCATTCACCGAATCTGGTATGTCGGCGGCCGATGGGCCTATGCCTCCGCGCTGATCGACGGCTTTTCAGATTATATCTTCCTGACGATCGACCTCGCCGACCCGACCAGGCCGGCCGAAGCCGGTCGCTGGTGGATTCCCGGCATGAATGTCGCAGGGGGAGAAAGGCCGAACTGGCCGGAGGGCAGGCGCTTCGCCCTTCATCATGCGCTCGTCGAGGGCGACACCGCCTATGCCGCCTGGCGCGATGGCGGCCTGACCATCCTCGACGTCTCCGAGAGGTCGATGCCAAAGCTGATCACCCATCGCAACTGGTCGCCACCCTATGGCGGCGGCACGCATTCGCCGCTGCCGCTTACCGCGCGAGACCTGCTTCTCGTCGCCGACGAGGCCGTGCTCGACCATGAAGAGGACGGGCGCAAGCTGACCTGGATCTTCGACATCCGCGACAAGGCGAACCCCGTCAGCATCGCCACGCTGCCCACTCCCGGCGAGGCCGATTATAAGGCCAAGGGCGGCCATTTCGGACCGCACAACCTGCATGAGAACAGGCCGGGCAGCTTCGTTTCCGACACGCTGGTCTTCGCCGCCTATCAGAATGCCGGCGTGCGCGCCTTCGACATCTCCGACGCCTACCGTCCGCGCGAAGTCGGCGCCCTGGTGCCGCCGGCCCCGGGCGCCATGACCGACAGGCGCCCGAACCGACCGCGTGTGGTCCAGACGGCGGATGTCTTCGTGGACCGGTCAGGCCTGATCTATGCCACCGACAACAATGGGGGTCTGTCGATCGTCGAATTTGGTGGCTGAGCATGGGCATCATGCCGCGTCGGTGCAAGAATATTCGTGTAAGGATCAGTATATAGTAGCTTCAAGCTGTCTGATCGGGCTGCATCTGCGCCCGATCTTACAGGGCATGGAAATTTTATGAATTGCAACATAACAAGCTCAATGCATTTGTTTTGCGATATTTTTCTACTGTCCTTATTGTAAGCAGAAAAAGGTCCTTTGCGAAGAGCCGGAAAGCTCACCATCATCGAGCTCCATGACCAGAAAGAAAGGATCGATCATGGCCAATTCGAATGAGCCCAATCCGCTCCACCGGACTGCGACGCGGCGTGGCGGCCTTGCACTGCTGCTTGCCTCCTTCGTGGCTCTCGGAAGTCTTGTCGCGCATGACTCCGCGGCTGCCCAGGACAAGGAGATCAAGGTCGGCATCATCAGCGGCGAGGACGAGGATGTATGGCGCGTTGTCGTCGAGGAGGGCGCGAAGCGGGGGCTCGCGATCGAGACCGTCGTGTTCAACGACTATACGCAGCCGAACGAGGCGCTGGAGCGCGGCGAGATCGATGCCAACGCCTTCCAGCACCAGCCCTATCTCGACAACCAGATCAAGACGCAGGGCTACCACATCGTGTCGGTCGGCTATACTGGCGTCTGGCCGATCGGCCTTTATTCACAGAAGTACAAGGGCATTGCCGAATTGCCGGAGGGGGCCGTGGTCGGCGTGCCCAACGATCCTTCCAACGAGGGCCGCGCCTTGCGCGTGCTCCAGAACGAGGGGCTGATCAAGCTGAAGGACGGCACCGGTATCCTGGCGACGGTCGCCGACATCACCGACAATCCGAAGAACCTCGCCATCAAGGAACTCGACGCCGGCATCGTCGGGCGCTCGGTGGCCGATCTCGACGCAGCCGTGGTGAACACGGACTGGGCCCTGAAGAGCGGCTTGACGCCCGCGGACCGCATCGCCCAGGAACCCGTTGCCGACAACCCCTACCGCAACTTCATCGCCGTGAAGGCCGGCACGGAGAACGAACCCTGGGTGAAGGACCTGGTCGCCTCCTACCAGAACGAAGCGGTCAAGGCCGAATTCGACCGCGTCTACAAGGGCACGGGCCTCAGCGCCTACTGACCCACCGATCCCGCACTGAAGGAAGCGGCCCATGCCGGCGTGGGCCGCTCACTGTTTGACAGGCACTGACGATCGAGATGAATCAACACCTGCCGTCGAAGAAGCAGAAAGAAGAGTCGGCCCAGCTTTCGGATGATGTCGTCCGCCTTGTGGACTTGCGTCGAAGGTTCGGCGAGACGCCGGCGCTCGACGGCGTTTCGCTCAAGGTCCGCCAGGGCGAAATCCTCGGCATCATCGGCCGCAGCGGCGCCGGCAAGTCCACTCTGATCCGATGCCTCAACGGCCTGGAGCGCCCCGACTCCGGCGAGGTCTTCGTGGAAGGCCGCGAGATCGGCAGGCTGCGCGAGCGCGAGCTGCAGCCCGTGCGCCGGCGCATCGGCATGATCTTCCAGCACTTCAACCTCCTTTCCGCCAAGACGGTCGAGGAGAATGTCGCGCTCCCCCTCAAGATCGCGGGGGCCGACAAGGCGAGCCGCCGTCGCCGCGCGGCCGAATTGCTCGACCTGGTTGGCCTGCCGGAGAAGGCGGGCAGCTATCCTGCGGAACTGTCGGGAGGGCAGAAGCAGCGCGTCGGCATCGCGCGCGCCCTTGCAGCCGAACCCGCCCTGCTGCTTTCCGACGAGGCGACCTCGGCGCTCGACCCGGAAACGACGCGTTCGATCCTGAAGCTGTTGAAGGACATCAACCGCCGGCTCGGGCTTACCGTTCTGCTGATCACCCACGAGATGGAGGTCGTCCGTTCGATCGCCGACCGGGTGGCAGTCCTCGACCACGGACGCATCGTCGAGGAAGGGCCTGTCTGGTCGGTCTTCGCCGAGCCGAAATCGGAAACGACACGGCGCCTGCTGGCGGGGAGCCGCCCGGAGCTTCCCTCCGAAATCGCCGCCAGGCTCTCGCCGACAGCCAACCGTTACGCCGTGCTGCGGCTCGATATTTCCGGTCAAGCCGCCCGCGAAGCCCTGCTGTCGGAACTGGCAGGCGCGGCAAAAATCCCCTTCCGCCTCATCCACGGCGGCATCGAGACGATCCAGGGCGAACCGGTAGGCAGGCTGTTCCTGACGATCGAGGCGAAGGGCGAGCAGGTGGCCGAGGCGACACAGTTTCTTGAATCCCGCGGCGGACGGACGGAGGTGATCGGCCATGTCGCCGGTGATGCTTGAACTGCTGGTGCGCTCCACCTGGGAAACCATCCTGATGACAGCCGCTTCGGGCCTCATCTCGCTCGCCGCCGGCCTGCCGCTCGGGCTGGCCCTGGTCGCCACGGGCCGCGGCGGGATCGCGGAAAACCTTTGGCTCGCCCGCATCCTGGGCGCGGTGATCAATGGCTTCCGTTCCGTCCCCTTCATCATCCTCCTGGTGGCGCTGATCCCCGTGACGCGGCTGATCGTCGGCACGTCGATCGGCACCTGGGCTGCGATCGTGCCGCTCTCGATCGCAGCCACTCCCTATTACGCGCGCATCGCCGAGGTTTCGCTCCGCGAGGTTGATCACGGGCTGATCGAAGCCGCCCGAGCGATGGGCGGCAACCGCTGGACGATCGTGCGCGAAGTGCTCGTCCCCGAAGCGCTGTCGGGCCTCGTGGCCGGCTTCACGGTCACGCTGGTCACGCTGGTCGGCGCATCCGCCATGGCCGGCGCGATCGGCGCCGGCGGACTCGGCGATCTGGCGATCCGGTACGGCTACCAGCGCTTCGAGACTGCCGTGATGGTTGCCGTCGTCGCCGTGCTGATCTTACTCGTCTGCCTCATCCAGCTGACCGGCGACAGGCTGGTTGCCAAGCTGGACCACCGCGGCTGATTGCCATTGCATTGTTTCGACGGAGCGAGCGGAAATCGAAGGAATTTGCGTAGCGGGGTCGCCGGAAGAAACGCCATCCCTTCATTAGTCTAGTAGATTAATAGACTTTGACCGTGCCAGAGCCGTTGAGCGGCTCGATCTCGGTTCTTCCAACGCAAAGAGGCGGTCTCATGAGGTTTGCAGGAATAGCGGCGGGCATCCTGCTGGGCGGATCCTGGCTTATGGCGCTTGGCGCAAGCGCGGCGAACGCCGAGGGGCTTTCGCTGGCCGGCAAGACGATCGGCATCGCCGTGGTCGGGACGCAGCACTTCTGGGACCGGGAAGCGTTCAAGGGCGCAACGGAAACGGTCGAGAAATTGGGCGGGACCGTGGTGCCGACCGATGGAGGGCGTGACAACCAGGTTCACGCCAACAATCACGATGTCTTCCTCACCCGCAAGGTCGACGCCGTCATCACCATCCTGGGCGACGCCTCGGTCGACCCGAAGCTTAAGGCGCTGAAGGATGCCGGCATCCCGGTCTTCACCGTCGATCACCTGACGCCCAATGCCGTGAACAACACGGCGTCCGACAACTACTATACCGGCTCGCAGATCGGCATCCTGCTTGCCAAGGCGATCGGCGGCAAAGGCAAGGTCGCCGTGTTCAATGCATTTTCGGGCTCGCTGCAGTTCTGCGGCGTGCGCTACGACCTTTGGAAATACGTTCTCGACGATTTCCCCGAGATCGAGATCATCCAGCCGGAACTGGCGGAAGTGTTTTCCAACTCGCCGGAGGATGCGCGCCAGCAGACGCTGGCTCTGCTGGAGCAGCATCCCAAGGGCTCGCTCGACGCCATTCACGTCTCCTGCTGGGATCAGCCGGCCATCGGCGTGGTGCAGGCGCTGGAAGAGGCCGGACGCACGGAGGTCAAGGTGACGGCGGTCGACGCCGGCCCGGAAACCCTTGAGATCATCGCCGAAAAGGACAGCCCCTTCGTCGCCAACATCGCCCAGCAGCCTCGTCTTATCGGTTCGACGGCGGCTGAGAATGTTGCACGCTACTTTGGCGGAGAAACCCTCCTGTCGCAGACATTCGTTCCGGTGATTCCGGTGGCGGGTCCGGAAGAGGCGAAAAAGGTCTATCAGCAACTCGGCTACGGCAATCTCGACTGAACGCTGCCGCAGGAAGGGCACGCGCAGGACCTGCGGGTGGCATGACTTTTTCGAGCGTTTCCGATGGTCGAACTGAGCTGGCCCGCTGAGAAGCTCAAGGGGCTTGCACTTGCCCTAACGGGCGTCACCAAGCGCTTTCCCGGCGTGCTCGCCCTCGACAAGGCCAGCCTGGCTGTCCGGGCTGGCGAAATCCACGGGCTCGTGGGCGAAAACGGGGCCGGCAAGTCCACCATCATCAAGATCCTTTCCGGTGTCTATCCGCGCGACGATGGCAGCATCACGATCGACGGCGAAGCTGTCGCCGACATCTCCGCCGCCGCCATGCACCGGCACGGCATCCGGGTAATCCACCAGGAACTGCATCTGGTGGAGCACTTCACCGTATCCGAGGCCGTGTTTCTGGCGCAGGAGCGAACCGGCGCCTTCGGTCTCAAGCAGGGGGACATGCGTCGCGCGGCAGAGGCCTTTCTACGCGACGTGCTGGCTTGCGAGATCGATGGCCGCACATTGGTCCGGGATCTCGGGATCGCCGAGCGGAAGCTTGTGCAGATCGCCGCGGCGCTGATCGACGGAGAGGCGCGGCTGGTCGTCTTCGACGAACCGACCGCGCCGCTCGCCGCGGCGGAAACCGAACGCGTATTCACCGCCATCCGCAGGCTTCGCGAACGCGGCGTGTCGATCCTCTACGTCTCACACTATCTCGGCGAGATCGTCGGCATCTGCGACCGCGTCACCGTGTTCCGCAACGGGCGGGAGGTGGCGACACTGGGAGACCTCGGCATGGTGCCCGTCGAGGAGATTGTCGCGCTGATGATCGGCCGAAAGCTGGCCGATCTCTACCCGAAAGTCCTACGAGAGCCCGGAAACTCCGCAATCGAAGCCGTCGGTCTCGGCGATGGCCGGCGATTCCTTAACGTGAGCTTCAGTGTGCGGGAGCGCGAAGTGTTCGGCATCGCGGGTCTAG
>CAXTCF010000079.1:0-19360 GCA_964242945.1 uncultured Rhizobiaceae bacterium
CTGCTGGTCTGCGCCGCCGCGCTGCTGCCCGGCATGTCGGGCAGGCAGGCCGCGCGCGCGGTGGGGCGCGACGCCTCCCGCCACCGCTCGCCGAACGCCGGCTGGCCGGAAGCGGCGATGGCCGGTGCGCTCGGCTTGGCGCTTGCCGGTCCGAGAACCTACGGCGGCGTTCTCGTGGACGACGGTTTTATGGGCGCGGGCGGCAAGCGCGAAGCAACGGCCGCCGACATCCGCCGCGCGCTGCGGCTTTTTTGGGCGGCCGACGCGCTGCTCGTCGCCCTGCTTGGGCTGGCGGCATGGCTGCTTACCCTGCATGGCTGAGCAGCCGGTCGAGGTCGATATGGGCTTCGAGGTGGGCTGCGAGCCCGTCCAGCGTGTCTTCCACCTGAGCCTCATAGTCCAGCCCGGCAGCCGTTCCGCCGAGCCGGGCGAGCCAGGCCGCGCGCTGGCGGTCGTCGGAAAACAGCCCGTGGATGTAGGTGCCGCAAATTCTCCCCGACGGCGAAACCGCGCCGTCCGGGCGCCCGTCGGAGAGCCTCGCAAATGGTCTTTCCGCGTCGGGGCCGGAGGTTTCGCCGAGGTGCATTGCGTAGCCGCTGAACGGGGCGCCATCGGTCGCTTGGCCCGTCACCGGCTCCAGCGTCTTGTTTCCCGTCAGCACGGTCTCAGTGTCGAGCAGGCCGAGGCCGGGAACCCTCCCGGGAAAACCTTCCATGCCGCCGGGGTCTGCGATCGCGCGGCCGAGCATCTGGTAGCCGCCGCAAAGGCCAAGCACGTGCCCGCCGCGCCGGGCATGCGCTGCGATGTCGATGTCGAAGCCTGCCGTCTTCAGCGTGGCGAGATCGGCGATCGTCGCCTTGGAGCCGGGAAGCAGCACCAGCGCAGCATCGCCCGGCAGGGCGGAACCCGGCCAGACACGGATGATCTCCACGTCCGGCTCGGCTTCCAGCGGGTCGAGGTCGTCGAAATTGGAGATGTGCGGCAGCATGGGGACTGCGATCTTCACCCGCCCTTCGGCCTGCTTGGGAGCGTTCTTCGCCGTCAGGGCCAGCGCGTCTTCTGCCGGCAGGCGCCGGGCCGCATCCCAGTGCGGGATGAGGCCCAACGATGCCCAGCCGGTCGCCTCGGCGATCGTCCGCATGCCGTCCGCGAAGAGAGCGGGATCGCCGCGGAAGCGGTTGACCAGAAAGCCGCGCACCAGCGCCGCATCGTCCGGATCGAGCACCTGCCTGGTGCCGACGAGGCTGGCGATCACGCCGCCGCGGTCGATGTCGCCGATCAGGATGACGGGAGCGTTTGCGGCGCGCGCGAAACCCATATTGGCGATGTCGTTTGTCCGCAGGTTCACTTCCGAGGCGCTGCCGGCGCCCTCTACGAGCACGAGGTCGGCTTCCTCGCGCAGCCTCGAATAGCTTTCCATGACCGCAGGCAGGAGCTGCGCCTTGAGGTCCTGGTAGGCCGCGGCCGTGGCGTTGCCATGCACCCTGCCCTGCACCACCACCTGGGCGCCGACCGCGCTTTGCGGCTTCAGCAGGACCGGATTCATGTGCACGGTGAGCGCCACGCGCGCGGCCCGCGCCTGGAGCGCCTGGGCGCGGCCGATCTCGCCGCCGTCCGATGTCACCGCTGCGTTGTTCGACATGTTCTGCGGCTTGAACGGCCGCACGCCTAAGCCGCGGTTGGCGAAGGCGCGGGCCAAGCCCGCCACGATCAGCGACTTGCCGACATCCGAGCCGGTGCCCTGGAACATCAGGGTCCGGGCGGTCACGGGCGTGGTCCGGCCGCTGCAATCGTCCAGGTCTGCCGCACCCCCTCCACCGCCTTTGGCGGTTCCCCTCCCCCGTAAACGGAGGAGGAACCAGCGGCGCAGCCTGCACGGCCGTTGATCCTCCCCTGCAAAGCGGGGGAGGGGGACCGCCAAAGGCGGTGGAGGGGGCGCGACAGACCCGGACGGCAAGTGGAAGGAACGCTGATGCGCAAGGCGGTCAAAACTCGATGCCGGCCTGCGCCTTCACGCCGGCGGCGAAGTGGTGCTTGGGGCTGGTCATCTCCGTCACGAGGTCGGCGGCTTCCAGAAGCGGCGGTTTGGCGTTGCGGCCGGTGACGACGACGTGCAGACTTTCGCGTCGGTTCTTCAGCACCTCCACCACGGCGTTGAGCGGCAGGTAGTCGTAGCGGAGCGCGATGTTGAGTTCGTCCAGGATCACCATGGCGAAGGACGGGTCGGCCATCAGTTCGCAGGCTTTCGTCCAAGCGGCCTCCGCGGCGGCGATGTCGCGCGCCAGGTCCTGGGTTTCCCAGGTAAACCCCTCGCCCATCGCGTGCCAGACCAGGCGCTCGCCGAAGGCAGCGAAAGCGTCGCGCTCGCCGGTAGCCCAAGCGCCCTTGATGAACTGCACAACGCCGACGCGCCCGCCCCGCCCCAGCACGCGCAGCGCCAGCCCGAAGGCGGCGGTGGTCTTGCCCTTGCCAGGGCCGGTGTTGACGATCAGCAGCCCTTTTTCCGCGACCGTCTTTTCCGCGACTTCCGCGTCCTGAACGGCCTTGCGCTTTTCCATCCGCGCCTTGTGGCGTTCGGCTTCTTCGGGAGAAATCTCCACGGTCACTTCACCTTCAGCGGCAGGCCGGCGACGCACAGGATCACCGTGTCGGCCTGAGACGCTACTAGCTGGTTCAGCCGCCCCTGCGCATCCCGGAAGCGACGGCCGAGCGGCGTATCCGGCACGATGCCCATGCCGACCTCGTTGGACACGACAAACCATTTTCCGCGCGGACGGGAAAGCACATCGGCGAGTTCGGCACTGCGCGCTTCCACGTCTTCGCCGGCCAGCATCACGTTGGAGAGCCAGAGCGTCAGGCAGTCGAGCAGCAGCGGCCTTCCCAGAGGCAGCGCGCGGAGCGCGCCGGCCAGGGCGAGCGGGGTTTCGACGGTTTCCCAGCCTGCCGCGCCCCGCTGCGCCTGATGCCGCGCGATGCGCTCGCGCATCTCATCGTCCCAGGCCTGGGCGGTGGCGAGATAAGTCCAGGGTGGGGCAAGCGCCGTCACCAAGGCTTCGGCGTGCCGGCTCTTTCCGGACCGCGCCCCGCCCAGCACCAAAGTCAGCGAGGCGCCGCTCCCTTCCGGCGCCGGCATTACCGTCGCTTTCTCTGAGGCGGCGAAGGCATCAGCCGATCAGTTTGCGATGCTAATCAGGGACATGGCGCACCGCGCCCCGCGCCGCGCTGGTCGCCATCGCCGCATAGGCGCGCAACGCCGTCGTCACCTTGCGCGGGCGCTTGTGCGCCGGCTTCCAGTGGTCGCCCTCGGCGTCCTGCTTGTTCTGGCGGCGGCGCGCGATCTCGGCATCGTCCAGAACGAGCTGGATCGTGCGGTTCGGGATGTCGATGGCGATCGTGTCGCCGTTCTCCACCAGCCCGATCAGCCCGCCCTCCTCCGCTTCCGGCGAGACGTGTCCGATGGACAGGCCCGACGTGCCGCCGGAGAAACGCCCGTCGGTGAGCAGCGCGCATGCCTTTCCGAGGCCTTTCGACTTCAGGTAGCTAGTGGGATAAAGCATCTCCTGCATGCCGGGACCGCCGCGCGGCCCCTCGTAGCGGATCACCACGACGTCGCCGGCCTTCACCTCGTTGCCCAAAATGCCCTTCACGGCGGCTTCCTGGCTCTCGAACACGACGGCCGGGCCGGTGAACTTCAGGATCGATTCGTCCACGCCGGCCGTCTTCACCACGCAGCCTTCCAACGCGAGGTTGCCCTTGAGCACCGCCAGCCCGCCATCCCTGGAAAAGGGCGTTTCGGCCGAGCGGATGACGCCCGTCTCGCGGTTCGTGTCGAGCTCGTCCCAGCGGCGGTCCTGGCTGAAGGCGACCTGCGTCGGCACGCCGCCGGGGGCGGCCAGGAAGAACGCGCGCACCTTGGAGGAATTGGTGCGGGAGATGTCCCAGTGCTCGATCGCCTGGCCGATGGTCGGGGAATGCACGGTCGGCTGGTCGCGGTTGATGAGCCCGGCGCGGTCGAGCTGACCGAGGATGGAGAAGATGCCGCCGGCGCGGTGGACGTCCTCCATGTGCACGTCGCTCTTGGCCGGCGCCACCTTGCACAGCACCGGCACCTTGCGGCTGAGCGCGTCGATGTCGTCCATGGTGAAGTCGATGCCGCCCTCGTGGGCTGCGGCCAGGATGTGCAGCACCGTGTTGGTGGAGCCGCCCATCGCGATGTCGAGCGCCATGGCGTTCTGGAAGGCGGGCTTGGCGGCGATGGTGCGCGGCAGCGCGGAGGCGTCGTCCTGCTCGTACCAGCGCTGGGCGAGATCGACGATCAGGTGGCCGGCTTCCACGAACAGGCGGCGGCGGTCGGCATGGGTGGCGAGCGTCGAGCCGTTGCCGGGCAGGGAAAGGCCGAGCGCCTCGGTCAGGCAGTTCATGGAATTGGCCGTGAACATGCCGGAGCAGGAGCCGCAGGTCGGGCAGGCCGAGCGCTCGATCACCTTCATGTCTTCTTCCGACACCTTGTCGTCGGCGGCGGCCACCATCGCGTCCACGAGGTCGAGCGCCACCTGCTTGCCCTTGAGCACGACCTTGCCGGCCTCCATCGGCCCGCCGGAGACGAACACAGCGGGGATGTTGAGGCGCATCGCGGCCATCAGCATGCCGGGCGTGATCTTGTCGCAGTTGGAGATGCACACCATCGCGTCGGCGCAGTGCGCGTTGACCATGTACTCCACGGAATCCGCGATCAGCTCGCGCGAGGGCAGCGAATAGAGCATGCCGTCGTGGCCCATGGCGATGCCGTCGTCCACGGCGATCGTGTTGAACTCCTTGGCCACGCCGCCGGCTGCCTCGATCTCGCGCGCCACCAGCTGGCCGAGGTCCTTCAGGTGCACGTGGCCCGGCACGAACTGGGTGAAGGAGTTTACCACCGCGATGATCGGCTTGCCGAAGTCGGAGTCCTTCATGCCGGTGGCGCGCCAAAGGCCGCGCGCGCCGGCCATGTTGCGGCCGTGGGTGGTGGTGCGGGAGCGATAGGCTGGCATAGCGAAACGTCCTTGCCTGGAAAAACCGGGCTTCTTTCCGGGCGCGTTCCGCCCGCAATTTGTCAATGTTTTGTCCGCGCGTGTTACAGCATAGATGGCGAAACCGGAACCCATCTTGGAGGCTCCGCGCGCCTCGCGTTGACACGAAGACGTCCCCGGCCCTAGATGCGCCTCGTGACGGTCCTCCCTTCCGCAAGGCGGGGAGGCTAAGAGGGAATGCGGTGCGCCTCTCGCAAATAGGGGCAATGCCGCAGCTGTGCCCGCAACTGTTGCCGGCTACGCCCGCGCCTTCATGCCACTGGGAAAAATCCGGGAAGGCGGCGGCGGGCAGAAAGCCGGGAGCCAGGAGACCTGCCGTCAGCAGTTTAAAATCCGCGAAGCCCGGCGGGTGACCGGGACGAAGGAGTTTTCGAGTGACCGGCAGCCTCCGCCAGGACGGCGCGTTTTCTCCTATGCAGGGCGCTGATCAGCCCGGCGTGCGCATCGTCGTGTGCAGTTCCTGCCGCTTGCCCGATGAGCCTGGCGCCGACCCGCGCGCCGGCGCGGTTCTCGCGAAGGACGTGCAGCGGGCGGCGGCCGGCAGCGGCATCGCCGTGTCGCAGGTGGCCTGCCTCGCCAACTGCAAGCGCTCCCTCAGTGCCGCCGTGCTCCGGACCGGCGGCTGGGCTTACGTGTTCGGCGACCTCAATGCAGCGAGCGCGGCCGACCTCGTGGCAGGGGCCAAGCTGCTCCAGACATCCGAAGACGGGCTGCTGCCCTGGCGCGGCCGTCCCGAATCTCTGAAGCGCGGCATGATCGCGCGCATTCCTCCCCTTTCCAGCCTGGAAGACGTTTCGCCATGAGCCAGACGACGCAGAAGACTTTCGGGCGCGTGCCCTGCACGGTGATCACCGGCTTCCTGGGGGCGGGCAAGACGACGCTGATCCGCAACCTGCTCGAAACAGCTAAGGGCAAGCGCTTGGCCGTGGTCGTCAACGAGTTCGGCGACATCGGCATCGACGGCGAGATCCTGCGCTCCTGCGGCGTCGAAAGCTGCACGGACGACGACATCGTGGAACTCGCCAACGGCTGCATCTGCTGCACCGTCGCCGACGACTTCGTGCCGGCGCTGGACAAGATCCTTTCCCGCGAGCCGCGCGTGGACCACATCCTGATCGAGACGTCCGGCCTCGCTTTGCCCAAGCCGCTGGTGCAGGCGTTCCAGTGGCCGGGCGTGAAGAACCGCGTCACGGTGGACGGCGTGGTGGCGGTGGTGGACGGGCCGGCGCTGGCTGCGGGCCAGGTGACGGGCGACCGCGAGAAGCTGGAAGCGCAGCGGGCGGGCGACGCCTCGATCGACCACGACGATCCGGTCGAGGAAGTGTTCGAGGATCAGGTGGCCTGCGCCGACCTCGTGATCTTGGCAAAGAACGACCTTTTGGACGATGCAGGCCGCGCCCGCGCGACTTCGGTTGTGGAGGAGCACCTGCCCCGCGCGGTGAAAATCGTTCCGAGCGCGCACGGCAGGATCGATCCCGCCGTGCTGCTCGGTTTGGGCCTTGCCGCCGAGGACGCCATCGACGGGCTGAAGACGCACCACGACGACGAAGCCGACCACGAGCATGACGACTTCGATTCCTTCGTCGTCGATCTGCCCGCGATCAACGATCCTGACGCGCTGGCGGCGAAGGTGGCTTCAGTGGCGGAAAGCGAAGGCGTGTTGCGCCTGAAAGGCTTTGCCGCCGTGGAGGGCAAGCCGATGCGCCTTCTGGTGCAGGCGGTGGGTCCGCGCGTGTCGCACCACTATGACCGCGCCTGGAATTCCGGTGAGGCGCGCAAGACGCGGCTGGTGGTGATCGGCCTGAAGGGCCTGAACCGCCGGGCGATCGAGACCGCGCTGGCGGCCTGATCTCCTTCCCATGCACCTTCTCGCCACCACGACCGCAACGCTGGACCAGGCGATCGAGCCCGTCGATCTCGCCCAGGCGCCGGCGGCTACCCTGGCGCTGTCCTTCAGCGACAGCGACTTGGCGGGACTGGCGGCGGCGTGGAAGGAGCATGAGCGTGAGTTGCCAAGCCTGCGCCTGGCAGCCTTGCGCGACCTGCGGCACCCCATGTCGGTGGACCTGTGGATCGACAAGACGGCGCGCCACGCCGCCGCGATCGTCGTCCGGCTGCTCGGCGGCTACGAGTGGTGGGCTTACGGCTGCGAGCAGCTTGGCGCGCTTGCGCGAGCAAAGAAGATCGCGCTGGCGCTGCTGCCCGGCGAGTGCCGCGAGCGCGACGAGCGGCTGGCAGCCCTCTCGACGGTTTCCGAGAGCGACTACACCGCCCTGCTCGCCTGCTTCCGCGACGGCGGTCCTGGGAATATGGGTTTGGCGCTGCGCAGTCTGGCGCGGTTCGCCGGTCACGAGACATCAGCGGGAATTTCCGTTCCGCCGCCCAAGGCCGGTTTCTACGCGCCGGGGATCGGCGCGGTCGGGGAGGATCACTTCGTGGGGCTGGCGGAAAAGGGTTGGCCCGTGGTGCCGATCCTGTTCTACCGCTCGGCGCTGCTCGCGCGGGATGCCGCGCCGATCGACGCGCTCGCCGCCGCGCTTGGCGAAAGAAGCATCGCGGCCCTGCCGATCTTCGTGCCGAGCCTGCGCGACGCCGCCGCCCGCGCAGTGATCGAAGCGGCTGTGAAGCGTTTCAGGCCGAAGCTGCTGCTGACCGCAACGGCTTTCGCCAGCGGGGCCGAACCAGGCGTGGAAACGCTGTTCGACACGCTCGGACTGCCCGTTTTTCAGGTGGCGATGGCTGGTACGCGGCGCGAGGCCTGGGCGTCGGGCCAGCGCGGGCTGGCGCCGGCCGACCTCGCCATGCATGTCGTGCTGCCCGAACTGGACGGCCGCGTGATGGCCGGTGCGGTCTCTTTCAAGGACCGCTCTGAGTTGGATGCGGCGCTGGGCCTGGCGCTCCAGCACAACCGCCCGGAACCGGACCGCATCGCCCAGGTGGCCGAGCGCGTTGCCGCCTTTCTGCGCTTGCAGCACACGCCGCGCGCGGCGCGAAAAATCGCCTTGCTCGTTCCCGACTACCCAGCGGCCACGGGCCGCACCGGCTATGCCGTCGGGCTGGACGTGCCGGGCAGCGTGCTGGCGATCCTGCATGACCTGCGCGATGCCGGCTATTCGGTAGAAAACATCCCGGCTGAGCCGCGCGACCTGATGCGAATGCTGGAGCCGGAACGTCCTGCCCTGCCGCTGGCAGCCTATCGCGAAGCGCTGGAGCAACTGCCCGCCCAAGCGCTCGAAGCTGTTTCGTCCGCCTGGGGCGAACCGGATGGGGAAAGCGGCTCGGAACAGAAATTCGGCTTCCGCCACGTTGCGTTCGGCAATGTCACGGTGGCGCTGGCGCCCGACCGCGGCCGCTCGGCTGAGCGGCGCAGCGACTATCACGACCCGGCCCTGCCGCCGCGGCATGCGCTGCTTGCTTTCGGCGTCTGGCTGCGGGAAAGCTTAAACGTCCACGCGCTGCTGCATCTCGGCGCGCACGGCACGCTGGAGTGGCTGCCGGGCAAGACGGTGGCGCTTTCCGAAAACTGCTTTCCCGAACTGGTCGCCGGGGCGCTGCCGGTGGTCTATCCCTTCATCGTCAGCAACCCCGGCGAAGCGGCGCAGGCCAAGCGGCGCATCGCGGCCGTCACGCTCGGCCACCTGACGCCGCCGTTTGCTGCGGCCGAATTGACGGACGAACAGCGCGAGCTGGAGCGGCTGGTCGATGAATACGCGCAGGCGGACGGGCTCGACCGACGCCGCCGCGACCGGCTGGCCAAGCTGATCCTTCAGAAGGCAGCGGAAACGGGACTGCTTGCCGAGGCCGGCGCTTCTGCTGAAGCACCCGGCGACGCGCTGGCCAGGATCGACGCCTGGCTTTGCGACCTCAAGGATTTCGCCGTCAAGGACGGCCTGCACATCTACGGCCGCGCTGGGGAAGGCGACGATCCGCTCCGGCTGCAAAGCGCGCAGGCCGAAAAACAGGCGCTGCTCGATGCGCTGGATGGCAGGCACATCCGCCCGGGCCCTTCCGGCGCCCCGGCGCGCGGCCGCACCGACGTGCTGCCGACAGGGCGCAACCTTTTCACCGCCGATCCGCGCACGCTGCCGACCCCGACCGCCGTTTCGCTGGGCAAGGCGGCGGCTGACGAGGTGGTGGAAACCTACGTCCAGAGCCACGGCGAGTATCCCCGCGCGCTGGTGCTCGACCTCTGGGGCAGCGCGAGCCTGCGCACCGGCGGCGAGGAGATCGCGCAGGGGCTGGCGCTGATGGGCTGCCGACCGCAATGGGATTTTTCCTGCGGCCGCGTCCTCGGCATCGAGGTGCTGCCGCCCGCCATGCTCGGGCATCCGCGCGTCGATGTGACCTGGCGCATCTCCGGCCTGTTCCGCGACATGTTCCCGACGCAGATCGCGTTGCTCGACGCGGCGGCGCGAGCGATCGCGGAACGCGACGAGGCAGACGACGAGAACCCGCTGGCCGCAGCCCGGCGGCGTTCGGGCAGGACGCCGCCGCGCGTGTTCGGCTCGGCGCCCGGCACCTATGGTTCCGGCATCGAGGAAAAACTGGCGAGCGGCGATTGGGAAAGCCGCGAGGAGTTGGGCCAAGCCTATCTCGATGCGACGTCCCATGCCTTCGGCGGCGCGGAAGGCGAAGGCGTTTCCGCGCCCGGCGCCTTTGCCGCGCAGGTGGAAGAAGCCGATCTCCTGGTGCATGGAGCCGACGACCCCGGCCGCGACATTCTAGAGGGCTCGGCGGACGTGGCCTTTGCCGGCGGCTTCGCCGCGGCGGTGGCGGCGCTTGGCGGCCATGCCGACGTGATCGTGCTGGACTCGACCGACCCGCACCGGCCCAGGGCGCGCTCGCTTGCCTCGGCGATCACGCGGACGGTGCGTGCGCGCGCCTTGAACCGTCGCTTCATCGAAGGGCAATTGCGCCACGGGCCGCGGGGTGCTGCCGAGTTCGCCGAGACCGTGGACCGGCTTGTGGGCTTTGCGGAAACGACCGAAGGCGTGCCCGGCGCGCTGCTCGACGCGGTTCACGCGGCCTATGTCGAAGACTTTCGCGTGCGCGCCTTCCTGCTGCACGAAAACCCGGCCGCGGCGCGCGCCATCGCCGAGCGCTTCTCGTCGGCCCGCCGCCGCGGCCTCTGGCACCCCCGCCGCAACTCGGTGGACGACGACCTCGCCGCGCTCATCCGCGAGGCGCGTGGGCTGGAGGCGGCTTGAACACGTCGTCGCTGCGCCGTGGCGCCTGCCCCTCCTTGTCCGCTCCGATGCAGACCGGCGACGGCCTCCTTGTGCGGCTTAATCCGAGCAACGGGTCGCTTTCTCCCATCCAACTCTCCGGCGTGGCGGAGGCCGCAAGAAAGTTCGGCAACGGCCTTCTGGAAATCACCGCGCGCGGCAGCTTGCAGATTCGCGGCCTTTCGCCCGCCTCAGCGCCGCGTTTCGCGCAGGCCGTGACGGCGCTCGGCATCGAAGCCGCCGAAGGCGTCGAAGTGCGGGTCGGTGCGTTGGCCGGGATCGATGCTGCCGAGAGCGCCGATCCTCGTCCATTTGCAGAAGCCATCCGAAACGGCGTTCGCGGGGCAAGCTGGGCGGAGGGCCTTGCACCGAAAATCTCCGTCGCGGTCGATGGCGGCGGCGCCCTGCCCCTCGCGGGCATCGCGGCCGACGTGAGGCTGACGGCTGCATCGTTGGACGGCGAAACCGTGTGGAGCGTGCAGGCTGGCGCGGTCCCGCTTGGCTGCGGCGAGGCAGAACAGGCGGTTGCCGCCGCCCTGGCGGTGCTGGAACGCCTCGCGCGAAAGGGTGGCCAAGCGCGGGCGAAGGATTTTTCCGCAGCCGAACTCCACGCGATCGCTTCACGGCTCCAGCCCTTTGAGACAAGTGGCGAACACGAAACCGCGTGCCTGCCGATTGGGCGCTTTTCCCTGAAGGACGGAGGCAAAGCGCAGGGCTTTGCGCCCGCCTTCGGCCAGATGGAAGCCGGCAACCTCATCCGCTTCTGTGCCGCCTTGGACCAGGATGCGGAGATGCGGCTTGCTCCCGGCCGCGGCCTGCTCATCATAGGCGGTATGGACGATCGCCTCGGCACGGTCGCCGCTCAGACGGGGTTTGTTGCGCACGCAAACGACGTCCGCCTAAAGATCGCGGCCTGCGCCGGGGCGCCGGGCTGCGCCTCCGCCTGGCTGAACACCAAGGACATTGCCGCGCGCGTGGCGGAAGAAGGGGCAGCGCTGCTGCGTGCCATCCCCGCGCTTCACCTTTCCGGCTGCGCCAAGGGCTGCGCGAAGCCCGCCGGTCCGGTGGTTTCGCTGGTCGGCGGGGCAAGCGGCCCGGAATTCGTCTCCGATGGGAGCTTTGCCGGCGCCCGGCTGGGCGAGTTGCTCAAAACCCTTGCGGAAGGCAACGTTGCGAGGACAAAGGTGCCGGCATGAGCCAGCCCGTCCAAAGCTACATCCGCGATGGCGATGCCATTTACGAGAAGTCGTTCGCGATCATCCGCGCGGAGGCCGACCTGTCGCGCTTCACGCAGGAGCAGGCGGAGATCGCGGTGCGCATGATCCACGCCTGCGGGCTGGTGGAAGCGGCGAAGAATTTTGTCTTCTCGCCGGACTTCGTCGCGGCTGGCCGCGCAGCACTCGCGAGAGGCGCGCCGATCCTTTGCGATGCGGAGATGGTGGCGCACGGCGTCACCCGCGCCCGCCTCCCGAAGGACAATGCCGTGGTCTGCACGCTGCGCGACCCGCTGACGCGCGAAACGGCGGAGCGGATCGGCAACACCCGCTCCGCCGCCGCCCTTGAGCTTTGGCGCGATCGGATGGAAGGGGCGGTGGTCGCCATCGGCAATGCGCCGACCGCTTTGTTCCACCTGCTCGACATGCTGGCATCAGGCGCGCCGAAGCCTGCCGCGATCATCGGCATGCCTGTCGGCTTCGTGGGCGCGGCCGAGTCCAAGGAGGCGCTGGAAACCGGCGGCCACGGCATCCCGTTCGCCGTGGTGCGCGGGCGGCTCGGCGGCAGCGCGATGACGGCCGCGGCGGCCAACGCGCTGGCGAGGCCCGGCCTTTGACAGGGAGTGCGACCGGCAAGTTGTGGGGCGTCGGCACCGGGCCGGGCGACCCCGAACTGCTGACGCTGAAGGCCGCGCGGGTGCTTAGGTGCGCGCCCGTCATCGCCCACTTCGCCAAGGCGGGAAACACCGGCAACGCCCGCACCATCTGCGGCGCGCATTTCATCCGCGAAGGCGTGATCGAACTGCCCCTGCTCTACCCCGTCACCACGGAAGTGGCGCGCCACGAGGCGGATTACCGCGACCCGATCGCGGCCTTCTACGAAGCATCCGCGCAGGCGGTTGCGGAGCACCTGGAAGCGGGCCGCGACGTCGCGGTCTTAAGCGAGGGCGATCCGCTGTTCTACGGCTCCTACATGCACCTCCATGTGCGGCTCGCCCATCGGTTTCCTACGGAGGTGGTGCCCGGCGTCACCGCGATGTCCGGCTGCTGGTCGGCCGTCGGCCTGCCGATCGTGCAGGGCGACGACGTGCTCACGGTTCTGCCCGGCACGATGGATGAGGACGAGTTGGCGCGCCGCATCGGCGACGCCCAGGCCTGCGTGATCATGAAGGTCGGGCGCAACCTGCCGAAGATCCGCCGCGCTCTTGCTTCGGCTGGGAAACTGGACACCGCGGTCTATGTCGAGCGCGGCACGATGCCCGCCATGCAGTCCTGCCGGCTGGCCGAGAAGCCGGACGACCGGGCCCCCTATTTCTCCATCGTGCTCGTGGCCGGCTGGAGCGGACGGGCGCAATGAGCGGGAAGCTCGTCGTTGCCGGCCTGGGGCCGGGCAGCCCGGAGCAGATGACGCCGCAGGCGCGCGCGGCGGTCGAGACCGCCACGGACCTGTTCGGCTACAAGCCCTATCTCGACCGGCTGGCGGCGGGCTCGCACCAGACGCATCACGCTTCCGACAACCGGGAGGAGATTTCCCGCGCCTCCGCCGCGCTGACGCTCGCTGCGGAAGGCCGGCATGTGGCCGTCGTCTCCGGCGGGGATGCCGGCGTGTTCGCCATGGCTGCCGCCGTGTGCGAGGCGATCGAGCACGGCCCGCCCGCCTGGCGGGAGGTGGAATTGGAAGTGGTGCCCGGCGTCACCGCCATGCTGGCGGTCGCGGCAAGGGTCGGCGCGCCGCTCGGCCACGATTTCTGCGCGATCTCGCTTTCCGACAACCTGAAGCCCTGGAACCTCATCGAATCACGCTTACGCGCCGCGGCGGGCGCCGGCTTCGTGCTCGCCTTCTACAATCCGGTCAGCCGCGCGCGGCCCTGGCAGCTCGACCGCGCCTTCGACATCCTGCGCGAAGTTCTGCCTCCGTCGGTGCCGGTTGTCTTCGGCCGGGCGGCCGGGCGGCCGGACGAGCGCATGCGCATCGTGCCGCTCACCGAAGCCGGAGCGGGGATGGCGGATATGGCGACCTGCATCCTCGTGGGGTCGCCGGAAACGCGGGTGATCGAGCGCGGCGCGTTGCCGCCGCTGGTTTACTCCCCGCGCTCCGCCGGGAGACCGGCGGCTTGAAGGACGCGGGTGAAAGCCTCGGCGACCGAACCGGCATCGGTGCTGCGGCCGGCGCGCGGGCGGGCGATCAGGATCACGGGAAGGCCAAGGTCGCGCGCGGCGGCGATCTTGCCGTATGCAGCCTCCCCGCCGCTGTTCTTCGCCACGACCGCCTCGATGCCGTGTTCCCGCAGCAGCGCCTTTTCCGCTGCCGCGTCGAAGGGACCGCGCTCCAGCAGGAAAGCGGCGTCGGCGAAGCCGGCTTGGGGTGCCTCCACGGGATCCACGCTGCGGATGAGGAAGCGGTGGGCCGAGTTGCGGAAAGCGTCGAGTTCGTTGCGGCCGATGGCCAGAAAAACGCGCTTCGGCGTGGAGCCAAGCAGAGCCGCCGCTTCGGCAGCCGAGCCCGCCGGGAGCCAGATGTCGCCGGGTTCCCGCGTCCACTCCGGGCGTTGCAGCACGATCAGGGGAGCGCCGGCAAGGACCGCCGCCGCTTCCGCATTGGCGGAGATGCGCGCGGCGAAGGGGTGCGTGGCATCCACCAGCACCGATATCTTATCCTTGCGCAAAAAGGCCGCCAAGCCCTCCGCCCCGCCGAAGCCGCCGACGCGCAACCGTCCGGCCTGCGGCAGCGGCGCTTTCGTCCGGCCGGCGAGCGACAGCGTGATCGCCGCTCCGCCAAAGCGCACAAGCCGCTCGGCAAGCTGCCGCGCTTCGCTCGTGCCGCCGAGGATCAGGATATGCGGGCCGCCCATGTCCGCATCTAGGGAGCCGACTCCCGTTCAGGCAACCGCGGAGTGGCTGTCGATCGTCGGCATCGGCGAAGACGGCGCAGCCGGCCTGGGCATTGCGGCTCGCCGGGCGGTGGAGGGGGCGGCGGTCGTGTTCGGCGCGCAGCGGCACCTCGAACTCGCGGGGTCGCTGATCCGGGGCGAGGCGCGGACATGGCCCGTGCCGTTCGATGCGACGATGGCAGCGGTGACCGCCTTGCGCGGCCAAAAGGTTTGCGTGCTGGCTTCCGGCGACCCGTTCCACTTCGGCGTCGGCGCGACGCTGGTTCGCGTCATTGATCCTGCCGAAATCGAAACCTTCCCCTCTCCCTCGGCCTTCAGCCTGGGCGCGGCGCGGCTCGGCTGGGCGCTGCAAGACACGGAAACGGTATCCCTGCACGGCCGTCCCCTTTCGCTCCTGTGTCCCCTGCTGCATCCCGGCCGGCGCATCCTGGCGCTCACGTCGGATGGCGGCTCGCCCGCGGAGATCGCCGTGCTGCTGACGCAAACCGGCTTCGGCGCCTCCCGCCTGCACGTGCTGGAAGCGCTGGGCGGGCCCGGCGAGCGGCAGGCGGCGTTCCTGGCAAGCGAGGTGGGGACCAGCAGCTTCGATCCGCTGAACGTGCTCGGCATCGAGGTCGTGGCAGATGCGCAGGCGCGTATCCTGCCGCTCGGTACGGGCCTCGCGGATGCCTTGTTCGAGCACGACGGGCAGATCACCAAGCGCGAGATCCGCGCTTTGACCCTTTCTGCACTCGCGCCGCGCCGCGGCGAATTATTGTGGGATGTCGGCGCAGGCTCCGGCTCGGTCGGCATCGCCTGGATGCTGACGCACCCGTCGCTGCGTGCCTTCGCGATCGAGGCGGACCCGGAACGGGTCGAGCGCATCCGGCGCAACGCGGAAAGCTTTGGCGTGCCCGGCTTGAAGGTCGTCGCCGGCCACGCGCCGGAAGCGCTTGCCGGCCTCCCCGCACCGGACGCGGTCTTTCTCGGCGGCGGCGGCAGCGACCCTGGCGTCGCGGATGCGGCGGTCGCGGCCTTGAAGCCCGGCGGGCGGCTTGTCGCCAACGCCGTGACGCTGGAAATGGAAGCGCTGCTGCTTTCGCTCCACGCCGCGCGCGGCGGAGAACTTTGCCGCCTTGCCGTTTCCAGGGCAGCGCCTGTCGGCGGCATGACAGGGTGGCGCCCGGCCATGCCGATAACCCAGTGGTCATGGACGAAAGGATGATCGCCGCCCGAACTGAGACGAGCGTGGACCTGAACGCGGGCAACGCAGTGGCCTCGACCGAGGGGATGATCGTCGCGGGACTGGGCTGCCGCGTAGGCGTGGATGCCGGCCAGGTTCTGGCTGCCCTGGATGCGGCGCTCGCTGTCTACGCGCTGCCGCGCCGGGCGGTCAGCGCTCTTGCCACGATTCCGCAGAAGCAAGACGAACCGGCGCTGAGGGAAGCTGCTGAAATGCTCGGCTTGCCGCTGCTAGTGCCCGACGCGCAGGCCCTGGCGCGGGTTTCCACGCCGACGCGCTCGCCCGCCTCCCTGCAAGCCACCGGCTTCGGCTCTGCGGCGGAGGCCTGCGCTCTGGCGGCCATGGGGCCAGGCGCGTGCCTGCTCGGCTCCCGGATTGCGGTCGGCTCCGTTACCTGCGCGCTCGCTTATCTCGACAGGAGCGCGCCTTGACCGTCCACTTCATCGGCGCGGGGCCGGGCGCGGCCGACCTGATCACCGTGCGCGGCCGCGACCTTCTCGCGCAGTGCCCCGTCTGCCTTTACGCGGGATCGGTCGTGCCGCCCGACCTGCTGCGATGGTGCCCGGAAGGGGCGCGGATCGTGGACACCGCGCCGCTCTCGCTGGACGAGATCGAAGGAGAGTTCACGCAAGCCCATGCGCAGGGCAAGGATGTCGCGAGGCTGCACTCCGGCGACCTTTCCGTCTGGAGCGCGGTGGCCGAGCAGATGCGGCGCCTCGACCGGAAAGGCATCCCCTACACGCTGACGCCCGGCGTCCCCTCCTTTGCCGCCGCCGCCGCCGCGCTGCGGCGCGAACTGACGATCCCGGAAGCGGCGCAGAGCCTGGTGCTCACCCGTGTTTCCGGCCGCGCTTCCCCGATGCCGGACGGCGAAACGCTGGCTGCGTTCGGGCAGACCGGCGCGACGCTCGCCATCCACCTTGCCATTCACGCGCTGGACAGGATCGTTGCCGAACTTTTGCCGCTCTACGGCGCGGGCTGCCCCGTCGCGATCGTCGCCCGCGCCTCCTGGCCGGAGGAACGCATCGTGCGGGGCACGCTCGGCACGATCGAAGCGGAAGCGGCAAAGGACCCGATCGACCGCACTGCCATCGTGTTCGTGGGACCAAGCCTGGGCGAGACGGATTTTCGCGAAAGCTCCCTCTACGATCCCGCCTATCAGCGCCGCTTCCGGGGCCGGGACGGCCTATGAACGCGCTGACGGAAGCCGTGTCGCGCCTCTCCTTCAGGGGAGAAGAATTCAAGTCAGGCCATGTCTGGCTGGCGGGCGCCGGGCCGGGCAGTTTGGGCTGCCTCACCCTTGAGGTGGTGGCCGCGCTCGCCCAGGCCGACGCCGTGGTGTATGACGCGCTTGTCGATCCGCAGGTGCTTCAGGCCGCTCCGCAGGCTTCGCTGCACTATGTGGGAAAGCGCGGCGGCAAGCCTTCCGTGCCGCAGGATGAAATCAACCGGCTGATGGCGGACCTCGCCCGCAGCGGCCAGCGGGTGCTGCGCCTGAAGGGCGGCGACCCCAACGTGTTCGGGCGCGGCGCGGAGGAGGCGCTGGAACTCAGCCGGGCCGGCATCCCGTTCCGCTTCCTCCCCGGCATCACCTCTTCGCTGGGCGCGCTGGCGCATGCCGGCATCCCCGCCACGATGCGGGGCGTCAACAAGGCCATCGTGCTGGCCACCGGCCACGGTGCGGACGCGGAGGACGATCTTGACTGGGCCGCGCTCGCCGCGACTGGCCAGCCGATCGTCATATACATGGGCATGGCGAACCTTCGCCGTATCGCGGATGCGCTGATCGCGGGAGGCCGGTCTCCGGAAACGCCTGCGGCGCTTATCATGTCGGCCACCATGCGGGAGGAACGGATGCTTGTGGCCACGCTGGAGACCGTGGCGGTGCGGGCCGAAGCGGCCGGCTTCTCTTCGCCTTCGCTGATCGTGGTCGGCAGCATCGTCGCGATGCGCGAAATTTTAAGCAGGAGCGCCGCGCGATGACCGGCCGCGGCTTCATCGTCGGCGCCCCGCGCTCCGGCTCCGGCAAGACCAGCGTCGCGGTCGGCCTGATGCGGGCCTTCCGCCGGCGGGGCCTGAGCGTGGCCGGCGCCAAGTCCGGCCCCGACTACATCGACCCCGGCTTCCACGCCGCCGCCACCGGCCGTCCCGGCGTCAACCTCGACAGCTGGGCCATGCCGCCGCCGCTGCTTGGGAGCCTGCTGCACGGCCAGGCTTCGGACGCCGAACTGCTGGTCATCGAAAGCGCGATGGGCCTGTTCGACGGCGTGCGGGTGGAAACCGGCCGTTCCGGCTCGGCCGCCGACATCGCCCGTCCCTACGGCCTGCCCGTGCTGCTCGTGCTCGACGTGTCCGGCCAGTTGCAGACGGCGGCCGTGCTCGCCCACGGCTTTGCCTCCTTCGATCCCGGCGTTCGGATCGCCGGGGTAGTGCTGAACCAGGTCGCCAGCCCGCGGCACGAGACCCAAGCGCGCACGGCGATCGAGGAGCGCGGCATCCCGGTGCTGGGCGCGGTTCCCCGCAATCCCGACATGGCGCTGCCGGAACGCCATCTCGGCCTCGTGCAGGCGCGCGAGCATGCCGGGCTGGAAGCTTTTATCGAGCGGCTGGCCGACGTGATGGAAAACTCGCTCGACCTCGACGCGATTTTCACTCATGCGCAGCCTATCGCCAACCCTTGGGAAACGGGAGCGTCTGCGCTGCCGCCGCCGGGCAGCCGCATCGCGGTGGCCGAGGACGACGCCTTCACCTTCTTGTACCCGCATCTGGCACGCGGGTGGCGCACGGCCGGCGCCGCCTTCGTGCCTTTCTCGCCGCTGGCCGACGAGGCGCCCGACGCTTCTTGCGACGCCTGCTGGCTGCCCGGCGGCTATCCCGAACTGCATGCCGGCCGCCTGGCCGCCGCGCAAAACTTTTCGAGCGGCCTTGCCCGCTTTGCCGAGAGCAGGCCGGTTCACGGCGAGTGCGGCGGCTTCATGGTGCTGGGGCAGACGCTGGAAGACGCGGGCGGGGAGACCCACCGCATGACCGGCCTGCTCGGCCACGCCACGAGCTTCGCGCAGCGGCGCATGAACCTCGGCTACCGCGAAGCGCGGCTCCTGGCGGACTCGCCGCTGGGCAAAGCCGGCGCAAAAATTCGCGGCCACGAGTTCCACTATTCCCGCGTGATCGAGGCCGGGCAGGATGCTGCGCTTGCCGAACTCCGCGACGCGACGGGCCAGGCGCTGGGCTTTTCAGGAAGCCGGCGCGGCAACGTCTCCGGCACCTTCTTCCACGCCATCGCGGCTGCGTGACTGCCCATGCAGGCGCAGCACCTTCTCCATGACCTGCGCGCCTGCGGCTCGTTCTTCACGCGGCTGCCCTTCGGCTATCCCCAGACGAAGCGGCCCTTCGCCGACGCGATGTGGGCCGCCCCGGTGATCGGGGCTGGGATCGGCTTGGGCGTCGCAGCCATGTTGTCCGCGGCGCTCGGCCTCGGCCTGCCGCCCGGCGCCGCCGCTGCGCTGGCGCTGACGGTTGGCATTCTGCTTACCGGCGCGCTGCACGAGGACGGCCTGGCCGACGTGGCCGATGGGTTCGGCGGCGGACGGGACCGCGCGGCCAAGCTGGCTACCATGAAGGACAGCCGCATCGGCACATACGGCGCACTGGCGCTGGGCTTGTCTCTGCTTGCGCGCTGGTCGGCCCTCGGAGGCCTGGCTCATGCTCCGGCGGGGAAGCTCGTTTTTGTGCTCGCGGC
>CAXTCF010000080.1:0-18329 GCA_964242945.1 uncultured Rhizobiaceae bacterium
CGCGACGAGAAGAAGACCGATGGTGATCTCAAAAATTTCCACGCGGCACGATCTAGAGCATCGGACGGTTAATCGCACGCAGTCTGCCGGCCGGGGGCGGGTGCCAAGCGTTGTTGTTGGCCTCGGCCGGGCAACAGCCCGACGCTCCGCCAACGCCTAGCCTGCATCCCACCCCCAACCACCAGCCTGCATCCGATTAACCGTCCGATGCTCTAGGCGGATGCCGCGCTTTGAGAAGCCCGCTTGACGGAAAGGGCAGAATGCCTTGCGCGCGTCTTCAATAGGGTTCGCCCGCCACGAACCGGAAGGATGCAGCAGCAAACAGAAAGGCCCGGAATTGTTTCCGGGCCTCTCGCTTCCGTGCGCTGGAGATTACTTCGCCGCCGGCCGCTCGAACTTGCCGACCACCTCGCCGGCCGCCAGCACATGGCCCTTCATCGCCTGGACCACATCGTCCCGCTTGGCGCCGGGCATCAGGCCAAGGCTCGGCACGTCGAGTGCGAAGACCTGGAAGTGGTAGTTGTGCGGGGGGTCGCCCACCGGCGGCTTCGGGCCGGTGTAGCCCGTCGAGCCCATCGAGTTCATGCCCTGCTTCAAGCCCATCGGGTCCTGAAGAATGGGGTCGGCCGCCAAGCCCTCGCGCAGGCGCGTTACGCTGACCGGAATGTCATAGGCGATCCAATGCGTGAACGGCTTCGGCTCCGCCGCGTCGGGGTCGTCGGTGATGATCGCGAAGGACTGCGTGCCGGCGGGCGCCGATCCCCAGGAGATCGCGGGCGAAGCGTTGTCCCCATCGGCCGCGAATTTCACGGGGATCGCCTCGTTCGGCTTGAACGCGGCTTCCACCTTCACGCCGGCGTTGTCCCTGGGCTTCACCAGCTTGATGGCGATCTCGGAGGGCGAGGGCGGCATCTGAATGTTCGGCACGGATGCTGGGATCGCAGCAGTGGTCTGCGCGTCGCCGGCATAGGAGATGCGGTAAAGCACGCCGTTGGTGTCGTCGCCCACGAACATCGCGCCGTCCGGCCCGAACGACAGCCCGGTCGGCCGTCCCAGGATGCCGTAGCCGTCCGCGCCTTCGGACAGGAAGCCGGAAAGGAACGGCTCGACCTTCACGGGCTGTCCGCGCTCGAAGTCCACGCGCGCCACCTCGTAGCCGGAAGGCGGGCGGCGGTTCCAGGAGCCGCGCATGGCGATGAAGGCGTCGCCCTTGTATTCCGCAGGCCAGCCGTTGCCGGCTTTGAACGCCATCTGCATCGGCGCGCTGTGGGCGGTGTAGCCGGCCAGCGGCTCGGTGGACATCTTCGCCCACTCCGCAAGCGTGATGCCTTCCGGCGGGTTCATGTGCGGGTTGAAGGAAGAGAAGGCATAGACATAAGGCCAGCCGTAGTTCTTGCCCTTTTCGATCAGGTTGAACTCTTCCGGCTGCTCCTCGTCGCCCAGCCAGTCGATGCCGTGATCTGCGCCGTAAAGGCGGCCCGTGCCCGGCTCCCAGTCGAAGCCGATCGTGTTGCGCAGGTGGCTGGCGAAGATCGCGCGGCTGGTGCCGTCCTTTTTGGCGCGCAGGATGGTGGCGTTCTCCGGGTTCGGCTCGGCGCACTCGTTGCAGGTGGAGCCGGCCGAGATGTAGAGCATGCCGTCCGGCCCGATCCTGATCGTGCGATTGGCGTGCTGGCCGGCATCCGGCAGGTCGTTGATGATGCGCTTCAGTTCCCCGAACGTGCCGTCCGCGTTGATGGGGGCGACGTACACGTCGTGGACCGTCACCAGGAACACCTGGCTTCCGTCCAGCGCGATGCCATGCATGTTGGGCCGGCTGGCCACGGTCTTCACGACGTCGGCCTTGCCGTCGCCGTCCGTGTCGCGGATCATGATGACGTCGCCGACGGTGCGGCGTGTGGCATAGACCGTTCCGTCGCCGCTGATCGCCAGCATCCGCGGGTTGATGAGGCCGCGGGCGAAGACTTCGACCTTGAAACCCTCCGGCGCCTTCAGTCTGGCGGCAAGCTCCGCATCATCGGCGATCTTCATCGGTTTCGGCTCGACGATGTGGCCCTGAACGGTCGCATCCGAGTATTCCCCGATTTTCCCTTTCACTTGCGCGGCGGCAGGAAGGCCTGTCGCCGCGAGCAGGGCGGCTGCGATGGCGAGGCGGGATGGAAACAGCAGGCGCATGAAAGCTCCGTGAAGCGATTGATCGAGCCGGGCGACTACGCGCCCGAATGCGCGGCTTCAATGCAGAACAAGCGCCGTTGTTCGATCGCAAAGCCGTGAACGCGCGGCGTAGGCCGTTGCGCTCGCAGAGATGCAGGTAGTTCGGATTGCAGCCATGGTAAGGAAGCTCGACGAAAGCCGGTTCTTCGATCGCATGACGCTTCCCCCCAGCTTCTTCTCTCGTGACGTGCTTGCGGTTGCGGCCGAACTGATCGGCGCGACCCTCCTGGTCGAGGACGTCGGCGGTGCGATCGTGGAAACCGAAGCCTACCGCGCCGACGACCCGGCGTCGCACTCCTTTCGGGGGCCGACGCCGCGC
Source organism: uncultured Rhizobiaceae bacterium (assembly GCA_964242945.1). Lineage (GTDB taxonomy): Bacteria > Pseudomonadota > Alphaproteobacteria > Rhizobiales > Rhizobiaceae > Mesorhizobium_B. The sequence continues at coordinate 2,534 of CAXTCF010000080.1, forward strand.
AACCGCGCGATGTTCGGACCGCCGGGCCATGCCTATGTCTATCGCTCCTACGGCATGCACTGGTGCCTGAACTTCGTCTGCCAGCCCGGCAGCGCCGTGCTGATCCGCGCGCTGGAGCCGAGTGCCGGGCTGGAGCGGATGGCGCCGCGCCGCGGAAGCGTCGCGCCGCGGCTTTTCTGCGCCGGACCCGGCCGCCTGTGCCAGGCACTTGGGATAGACGGCAGCTTCGACGGCCTGCCGCTCGGCCAGCCGCCATTCACGCTTTTGCCGAGGAGCGCCGACCCAGCTCTCGTCATCGGTCCGCGCATCGGCATCACCAGGGCGGCCGAGCAGCCCTGGCGCTTCGGCCTCAAAGGATCGCCCGCGCTGAGCCGGCCTTTTCCCCGATCGTTGAAGACATGATGCCGCCGCCATGGTTGCGGGACATCCGAAATTGCGCGATGCTTTCTCGCGACGTTGCAATGGAAAGACTCCGGCCATGAGCCTCGCCCGCTTAGTTCAGGACAACCGTTCGAACCTTCCCTTCGCCGCCGAGCGCGTCGATCTGGCCTGCGCCTTCCGCTGGACGGCGCGGCTCAACATGCACGAAGCTGTCGCCAATCACTTCTCGCTGGCCGTGGACGAGAGCGGTCGCCGCTTCCTGATGAACCCGAACCAGGTGCACTTCTCCCGCATCAAGGCGAGCGACCTGCTCTTGATCGACGCCGACGACCCGGAAACCATGAACCGCCCCGACGCGCCGGATCCGACGGCCTGGGGCCTGCACGGCTCGATCCACCGCCTCGTGCCGCATGCCCGCTGCGTGATGCATGTGCACTCCATCCACGCCACCGTGCTCGCCAGCCTGGCGGACTCCACGCTGCTGCCGATCGACCAGAATTCCGCGATGTTCTTCGGCCGCACGGTGGTGGATGATTCCTATGGCGGCATGGCCTTCGAGGAGGAAGGGGAGCGCTGCGCCGCGCTGCTTGCCGATCCCAGGCACAAGGTCATGATCATGGGCAACCACGGCGTTCTGGTGATCGGCGACTCTGTCGCCGACACGTTCAACCGCATGTTCTATTTCGAGCGCGCCGCCGAGACCTACATCAAGGCGCTTTGGACCGGCCGCCCCTTGCGCGTGCTGTCCGACGCGATCGCGGCCAAGGTCGCGGACGAGAATGACGACTATCCCGGGCAGGCCGAGCGGCACCTGTCCGAATTGAAGGCGATCCTGGACGAAGAGGGATCGAACTACCGCAACTGAGGCTTTTCCGGCTCTGTCGACTCAACCGGGCGTTCGCCCGGCTGTCGGCGGCTAAGCACCAGCCGCGCCAAAAGCCAGCAGAACATCGCCCAGGCGGCGCCCGCGCACCAGCCGGCCAGCACGTCCGAAGGCCAGTGCACGCCGAGGTAGAGCCGGCTCAAGCCCACAAGCATGGTGAGCAGCACCGCCAGGCACATGACGTAGATCTTCAGCGCCCGCCCCGGCATCACGCGCCCCAGCATGGCGCCGAGCGTCAGATAGGTCACGGCCGAAAGCATCGCGTGCCCGCTGGGGAAGGAGAGTGTGAACACTTCCGCGATGTGCGGCACCACGTCCGGGCGCGGCCGGTCGATGAAGAGCTTCAGCAGCGACGACAGCACCTGCCCGCCCGCCACGGCCACGAACACGAAGAGCGCGGCCCCCGCTCTGCCGGAAAACAGGAAGTAGAGCACAACCGCCGCCACGATGAACACCAGGACGCTGACGCTGCCCAGCGCCGTGAAATCGCGCACCGCCTCCTGCACCCAAGGCGGCCCCAGCGGCTCAGCCAGGTTGTTCGGGTGCCGCAGCGCCAGCAGGATCTCCCGATCAAGCTCCCGCGGCGTGTTCCCGCCGGCATAGCCCACCAGCAGGTAGAAGCCGAGCAGCCCGAAGGCGACCACCAGCAGCGCCAGCAGCACCTCGAACTCGACGCGCCACTTGTGCACCGCCATCTCAGCGCCCGCCGCCGAAGACCTGAGGCCCCAGCGAGATCACCGCAACGGAAGCGATCGCCAGCGCGATGCCCACCGCCTCCACCAGCCCCACTTTCTCGCCGAACACGGTGAACGCCACCAGGTTGATCGCGATCAGCTGAATCACTGCCGAGAGCGAAAACGCGATCCCCATCCCGAACTCGCGCACCAGCCGCAACATGATCAGGTTGCCCAGCGTATAGAGCGCCAGCGTCACCACCATCTTGAAGAGGCTCGGACTGACCGCCCAACTCTTCGCGATGGAAGCCGCGCCAAGGAAAATCAAGGTGGAGGCGCCGAGTTGAGCCAAGCCCAGGGGTGACACGTTTGAACCGCTCCATGCGCAGCAAAAAACCGGCCCGCTTTCTCCCCACGCGCCCGTTCCCCGTCAAGCCACCCCGGAGCCTCTCCACCCGTTCCCCTTTCCCTCGGCGTCCTTTATATGCGGCGCATCATGACGACGCCCTTGTCCCGCATCCGCAACTTTTCCATCGTGGCCCACATCGACCACGGCAAGTCCACGCTGGCCGACCGCCTGATCCAGTCCACGGGCGGGCTGGACGCGCGCGAGATGGCGGGGCGTGAACAGGTGCTCGACAACATGGACATCGAGCGCGAGCGCGGCATCACCATCAAGGCGCAGACCGTGCGCCTCCACTATCACGCCAACGACGGCCAGACCTACGTCCTGAACCTCATCGACACCCCCGGCCACGTCGATTTCGCCTACGAGGTCTCGCGCTCGCTTCGCGCCTGCGAAGGCAGTCTCCTCGTCGTGGACGCTTCCCAGGGGGTCGAGGCCCAGACGCTCGCCAACGTCTATCAGGCCATCGACGCCGACCACGAGATCGTCGTGGTGCTGAACAAGGTGGACCTCCCCGCCGCCGAGCCGGAGCGCATCCGCGCCCAGGTGGAGGAGGTGATCGGCATCGACGCCTCCAACGCCGTGCTGATCTCGGCAAAGACCGGCCTCGGCATCCCCGACGTGCTGGAAGCCATCGTCAACCAGCTTCCGCCCCCGCGCGAGGGCGATGCGGCCAAGCCGCTCAAGGCGATGCTGGTCGATTCCTGGTACGACGCCTATCTCGGCGTCATCGTGCTGGTGCGCGTCATCGACGGCGTGCTGCGAAAAGGCCAGACCGTCCGCATGATCGGCACGGGTGCAAAGTACCCGGTGGAGCGCACCGGCGTCTTCACGCCCAAGATGGAGACCGTGGACGAGATCGGCCCCGGCGAGTTCGGCTTCATCACGGCCTCCATCAAGGAGGTGGCCGACACCCGCGTCGGCGACACGATCACCGAGGACCGCCGCCCGACGCTGACCCCGCTCCCCGGCTTCAAGCCCGCCCAGCCTGTCGTCTTCTGCGGCCTGTTCCCCGTCGATGCCGCCGAGTTCGAGGACCTGCGCGCCGCCGTCGGCAAGCTGCGCCTCAACGACGCCAGCTTCTCCTTCGAGATGGAAACCTCCGCCGCGCTCGGCTTCGGCTTCCGCTGCGGCTTCCTCGGCTTGTTGCACCTCGAAATCATCCAGGAGCGGCTGGAGCGCGAGTTCGACCTCGACCTGATCGCCACCGCCCCAAGCGTCGTTTACCGCATGAACCTCACCGACGGCACGGTGAAGGAACTGCACAACCCCGCCGACATGCCGGACCTCGTCAAGATCACGACGATCGAGGAGCCCTGGATCCGCGCCACGATCCTCACCCCCGACGACTATCTCGGCGCGATCCTGAAACTCTGCCAGGACCGCCGCGGCGTCCAGGCCGACCTGTCCTATGTCGGCACCCGCGCCATGCTGGTCTACGACCTGCCGCTCAACGAAGTCGTCTTCGACTTCTACGACCGCCTGAAGTCGCTGTCCAAGGGCTACGCCTCCTTCGACTACGCGCTGACCGACTACCGCGAGGGCGACCTGGTGAAGATGTCGATCCTGGTCAACGACGAGCCGGTCGATGCGCTGTCCATGCTGGTCCACCGCACGGCGGCCGAGCGCCGCGGCCGCGCCATGTGCGAGAAGCTGAAGGAGCTGATCCCCCAGCACATGTTCAAGATCCCGATCCAAGCGGCAATCGGCGGCCGCATCATCGCCCGCGAAACCATCTCGGCGCTCCGCAAGGACGTGACGGCCAAGTGCTACGGCGGCGACGTGACCCGCAAGCGCAAGCTGCTGGAGAAGCAAAAAGAGGGAAAAAAGCGGATGCGGCAGTTCGGGAAGGTGGATATCCCGCAGGCCGCGTTCATTGAAGCGCTGAAGATGGGGGATTGAGAAGCCGGTCAGGCGATCGCGCTGATCCCCTGTCCATCTCAAGCTGCGGTGTCGCCTTGACCTCTGACGCTGCCTCGCAGTTGAAGCTGCTTCACTTTTCGCATCGGCGGCATCGCCGTGATAAGCTGCCCCTTTCGCGCGACGATGAAAACAAAGTCCCAAGCACTTTCGACATAGATACGATGCAGCGTCGTGCCGTCCGCTCTCTTTCTCAACAGGGTTTTCGGTCTCTTGGTCTTTCTGACGATCTTGCTGTATTCGCCTGGTCCCAGGATGGCACCATATCGCTCGTAGAGGCGTCGGTGAAAGTGCCAAGCACCTTCGCCGATCGATGCGTCAAGCCAACGATCATCAAACTTGCCAAAATCATAGAAGGGACGGACTAGAATGTCCATGGATGCGTTTGGCTTCACTCCAATCGCGGTCAAACCGCGTAAGGCGCCCTCGTGGTGAGCTTGTCGTACCATGAGGGCGCTAGGCACATTTTCGAGTCATTCCTTCCGCTTCTGGTCTCCCTTGTCGCCGTAACCCGGCTTCACCTCAGTTTTGGCGTGCTGCTTCACATCCCTACTCAGCGATCTTGATACGTCGTCAGACTCGCTGAACTGACCTTTTTCGTCGCGCCGCACATACCGCTTATCGCCATTCGGTTCGATCAATTCACGCTTTCCAGACACCACACTCTCCATCCTAGCGAGATTGCCCTTGCGAGACACAAACGCGCGAGTTCGTCTTTTGTTCTCGCAACGCATACACCCCTCCGATTCATTTTAAAGGTCAATGGCGCATGTACCCCACCTTCTACCGAGCCTTACTCGAGTTAACTTCGGTTTCGCGGGACGACATAACTGGGCGACGCTGTGGAAGCGATCTGAAAAGCCCGGTTGATCCATCTGAGCAGCACTAAAAATTAGAAGGGCTCCGCGACGGCGCAAACTTCCGATGGGAGGGGCGCGTCGAGAAAAGCGGGGAGTGTGAGGGGCGTGACACTCTCAGGGCATGAGATATCTGGTATCTACTCGAATGCTACCGTGCTGAAAACTCCAGATTGAGCATCGCAAACGTTCCTGATATGTTCCCAATCTGATGACACATGACGCGAGAGCAATTGCAAATTTCTTTCTGACTCTGGCCGAGAAATCTGGTCGGAAGATCACTCCTATGGGGTTGCTCAAAGTCCTCTACTTTGCTCACGCGTGGCACTTGGCTAAGTACAAGACGCCCCTGGTTGGCCAATCCTTTGAGGCTTGGAAATATGGTCCTGTAAACAGAGTTGTCTATGATCAGATAAAAAAATTTGGCCGGGGAACTGTTAACTGTTTTTTAACGAAGATTGATGTGATGTCAGGAGAGTTTGTAGAGATCATGCCTTCAATAGACGCTGAAAAGGCAACTTTCTTGGAAAATATTTATAACTACTATGCAGGCTTCCATCCATATAAGCTCTCGGACATCACTCATGAAAAGGGGACGCCGTGGGATACAGTTTGGACAGCGGCAGAGGAGAGCGCAATCCCCGGAATGTTGATACCCAACGATCTGATTCTGGAATGGTTTGAAAAAACAGGCGGGAGACTTTATCATCTAGAAGGCTCAGGAGCGAACGCATGACCGTGCTAACAAATCCTCCGCTTGTGGAGGTTCTACGTGCCGACACCACAAGTGTGGAGACAGCGATCCTGTCCTTGCTGGAATTCTATAACCCGAAGAACAGCGGTAGATTCAACTATCTTCGAGCGGTTAAAACTGTACGTTGTGCATACAAAGGCCTGCATAGATTAGATCACCTTCTGATGGCTTCCGAATCGGTCCAGAAGCGGGCTGGTTACAAGGCGAATCAAGACGTGATTGCATTGGCATGCCCGGTGGCGTTTAGGCGAACAACGCAAGTTTTTGATTTAGGTAAGCGCTTCTTTCCCTTTGGACGTGAACGGTATGCTAGCTACAGGATACCGTTCTTTTTTACAGAGAATTTCACAGTCAAGCTCTACTATTTGCAGTATCGGAAAAACTATTATATCTCTGAAGATGTGTATGGTGGCATGCTGACTGTGCATCGTAGATACTTGCTTGATCAGGAATTTTATGGAGACCGTTGTGAAATCGAATATGTTGATTGCAGCGCATCGGATGAGAAAGCTCCGCGGCAGCTAAGAACTTTCCAATCTTCTGAGCTAGAACTCTGGTCCGAAGAACGTTTGAAAGATCAACTTGGCATCGTTGCGGCAGCGATGGAGCAGATTGAATTGCGCTCTCTGCGAGTAAAGAGGATTCGGCCTTTGCGCGACATCGAGCTACCACTTTTTGACTAAAGCTTCGATCCAATGAACGCTTGTATTGGCACTTAATTGATAAAGTTTGGAGACTGTCTCCTCAACTGTATTTTGTTCACTCCATTTCATACAGGGCCAATTCTGCGTGACGAGTTCCTGACTGAACGTCGTTGTGGCGCTTATTTTCCCGTGTCAGCCTGTGTTAAGGTTAGGTTGTTTGCCATAGTACGCGCCGCTACACTGCCCCGATGAAAACAATAACCATAGCCGTTGCAGAGCAGGATTTTGCTGCGCTCCTTGACATGGTGCAATCTGAGCCCATCCGTTTGCAGCGTGAAGGGCGAGACATTGCCATCATGCTGTCGCCAGAGGAATTCCGCCGCCTTTCTGAAGTTTCGACAGCACAGGTCAACCCGCTGGTCGGAAAGCTCCACGTCGAGAGCGTCGAGCGTTGGGCGAAGGTCTACGAAGCGCTGGCCAAGTAGGCGGTGATCTACCTCACGCCTGCCGATGCGCGGTTCATCCATGCCGAGCAGTTGCGCCTGTTCGGCGGAGCGCCCGGCATCCGCGATCCCGGCCTGCTGGACTCGGTCTTGTCGCGTCCGCAGAGCGGCTACTACGCCGACCTGATCGAGGAGACCGCAGCGCTCTGGGAAAGCCTCGCGATGAACCATCCCTTCATCGACGGCAACAAGCGCGTCGCGTTCGCCTGCACCGACATCTTCCTCGGCCTCAATGGCGCCCGGCTACAAGCGGAGCCGGATTCGGTTATCACCTTCATCTACGAGCATCTCGAAGCGGGCACGTTCCGCAAGCCTGTGTTGGATGCTTGGCTGCGCCGTCACGTCGTGTCGCGTTGAGACTCTGACGCTATCGCCTCCCTGTCGGAAATCTTGTGTTTTCCGTCAGCGCCGTAACGTTTGGATAAAACGAGCGCTTCATCTTGCCCCCTCTGGCAGACCCGAAACTTTGGCGGAGGGGGAGCACCAATGGACGATCTGGACGACGACGAGAGAAAAAGCCTCGCCGCAAACATCGCCTGGCTCGAAAGGGCCGGCCCGGACGATTGGCATCGGGTCGCGCTGGACTTCAACTGGAGCGAACCCCTCTATCTCCTGGACTGGATCGCAGGGCAGGCCGAGTGCGACGCGGCGACGGCGCTGACCATTTTCTGGACAGGCCAGCCGACGGCCTGGATCGAGGAAGACGGCGCGAACGCCGAAGCGCCGAACGGCTTCTCCCATCTCAACAGGAAGCTGTGCGCTTCGATCGCGAACCGCATCGGGGCGGGCGGTTATGTCCGGTCCCGGATCGCCTTTGCTCCCGACACCTGGACGAAGAAGGATTTTTCCGACCTCGCCGCCGCGGAAAAGCGCCTGGCCGCTCCCAGCTTCCGCGCCCATCCCGACCTCATCCGCAAACGCCGGGGCCGCTTTGTGGTGAACGACGCGAGCTTCTACCGGCGCTACCCCGAAGACTTCCACCACTCCGTCGCGTGCGAACTGCCCGGCGACACGCCGCGGTCCCTCGCCCTGATGGCGCGCGTAAGGCTCGTCGAGCAGGCGACGCTTCGCCTCCTCCCGTCCTGGCTGCGGAATTAGCCCGGCAACCCGGCCGTCTCCGGCGCAGGTGCGCCAAATCCGGTTGCGCCGAGACCCCGATGCCCCGATCCGCGACGAGGCGGGCGGCCGATGCAGCAGGTTTGACGGGCGCGCCGCCGCTCCGGGACGTATCGCCGCAAAGGGCTCGCGAAAATATTTGATCCACACCCTTTGCCGCCTGCCGTACTTTCCGCCTCGCTTCTTCCATGCGGGACGCGGTTCGCGACGGCGCTCAACGGGAAGAAGACGGTGCTTGGGAAAGGCGGGAGGACGTGGCCCGACGCTCAAGCGGTTCTGATCCGCTCCCCCGCGAATGGCTTGAAAGCCTGCGCAGCGTTGAAAGGGGACGCGCTAGCTCTGCAAGATACCCCGCGCAGACCGGCCGGGAGGCAACTCCCGCGCAAACCGCTGGCTGAAAGATTGCGTAAGCGACCGGTATGAGGGTGGCAGTCCGAGACAAGCGGAGCGGCAGAACCGGAAAAACACCGGACGGGCGGCCGGAAGGCCGCAGTTAAATTCTATTCGAGCGACCGACTGGCCGCCCGTCTCCCGCTCTCATGCGAGAAGCGGTTCGTTCCTCCGGCAAAACCCGGCCTCCGAAAGAGGCGCGGCGGCGATTTCGCACGTCTGGAGGAAACGGCCGCGCGGCCGCAGTAAAAAGACCCGCCCGGCGGGAGGAGGACGCCGGGCACTCCAAGGTGCGTCAGTTGAAGGTGAAGCTCATGCCGGCTCCCGCCCCAACCTCGCCGCCCGCCACGCTGGCGGTGGCGTTGACCCGGACTTTTCCGGTCTCGGTCGTGTAGCCGAGGCCAGCGGCCAGCGCGCTTTCCCCGCGCCACACGCCCCCGGACACGCCCATGCTGACCTTGCCCGGGCGGTCGTCGAAGCGGATCGACGCGGCGGCAAGACCGATTGCCGCGGCCTGCCGCGCCTCGTCCTCGACGTCGTCGATGCGCGCGTTCACCCGCTCAATCTTGGCGTTGACGCTGGAAAACTGCTGGTCGGTGTAGCTGCGCGACGACGCCTCGACCTCCCGCAGCTGGTCCATGTTGGCCGCGTCCGTGCCCGCTTGGCCGCGCGCGACATTGCGCACCTGCACCGGCTTCGTGGTATCCCCGCCTTGGAGCGAAACGGAGTTGCTGCGGTTGCCGTCCGTGTCGGTGTCGTATTCCACCGCCGTCTTGCTCAGCTGCGCCAGCGCCTCGTTGGTGGCGTGAAGCTGCGCGCCGTTCACCGCATCCGTGGAGGTGGCGCTGACCAGCCCCGCCCGCAGGTTGGTGATCGTCGTGCCGCCCGCGCCGCCGAGCGTCGCCTTGGTTTTCGTCGCGTCGTCGTAGCGCAGGCCCAGCGTTTCCACCGCGGAAACCCTGGCGTCCACCGCCTTGAGCTGGCCGATATTGGCGGCGTCCGTGTCCGCCGAGCCGGCGGCGACGTTGGTCAGCCGGCGAAAGCTGCCCGCGCCGCCGACCGAAACCTCGCCGGAAGCGGTCGCCCCGGCAACCGCCGCGCCGCCCGGCCGGAAGGCCGCGGCGGCAAGGTTCGCGTTCGCCGTCGAGCCGGCGCCGAGCGCCACGCTGTTGGCGTTCGCCGCGCTCGCCCCCGTGCCGAGCGCCAGCGCATTCGCGGCGCCGGCAGCCGTGGAAGCGTTGTTGCCGAGCGCGATCGAGCCGACCTCGCCGGCCGTCGGCGCCGCACCGTTGGCGCCCAGGCCCGTGATCTTGTTGCCGCCGATCGCGATCCCGGCTTCCTGGTTCAGGGTGATTTCGTCGGAAGTGGTGACGCACGTGTCCGCCGGCCCGACTACAGTGCCCGACGTGGTGAGCGCCGAAAGCGTGATCGGCTGGCCGGAAGCGGCCTGGTTCAGGAGGCCCGTGGCGTTCGTGTTGACGGTTCCCGGCAGCGTCCCGATCAGCGGCAGGTTGCCTACCGCGCCGAGCACGCCGTTGACGCCGTTCTCCAGCGGCGCCGCCACGCCGGTCACCACCGGCTTCATGATGCCCGTGACGACGGAAGGCGGCAGCGAAACCCCGCTGCACCCGCTGACCACCGCTGTTCCCGCCTGCGCCTGCGTCGCGAGGCCCGCCAGCGCCGTGGAAAGCGCCGCGCTCAACCCGAATCCCTTCAATCTCATCTGCATCCCCTTACCTTTGGCGGGAGGCAGAATGACGAAGCATGGTTACGGCTGGTTGAGTGATGATCTCTGCTCAAGGTTGTGCAAGGTGTGTGCGGAGAACCGCAGCGGCGGCGGCGAAGCGCCTCGCATCGCGAAAGGAGGGCGACGGAGAGACCGCAGGCAGCGGGCGGCCGTGGAAGCGGAAAGGCGAATCAGCCGGAGGAACGGTTTGCCCGTGCGAGAGGATGAGCTAGAGCGCAGGCGCTTCGCTTCGCCAGGATGCCCGCTCGCATGCCCGACCTTCCCAAGCCGCTTTTCCTCGGCATCGACACCGGCGGCACCTACACCGATGCCGTTCTTTGGGATGATGCGGCAGGGAAAATAGTCGCCAAGGCCAAGGCGCTGACGACGCGCCACGATCTGGCGATCGGCATCGCAGGCGCGGCCGACCGCGTGATCGACGCGGCCGGAATCGCGCCGGCAGCCGTGAAGCTCGTCTCGATGAGCACGACGCTCGCTACCAATGCGCTTGTGGAAGGGCAGGGCGGGCGCGTCGCGCTGGTGATGATCGGCTTCTCCCCTGCCGACCTCGACCGCGACGGGCTGAAGACGGCAGTCGGCAGCGATCCCGTGATCTTCTGCCCTGGCGGCCACGATGTCCACGGCAGTGCGGGAGTTCTGGACCTTTCGCCGCTAGAAGCCGCGCTGCCGGAACTGGGGAATACTGTTTCTCCACGCGCAACCCCGCTCATGAGATCGCCGCGCGCGAGTTGATCCGGGAAAGAACCGGCCTCCCCGCCACGGCAAGCCATGAGCTTTCGGCCAAGCTCGGCGGCCCCCGGCGGGCGCTGACCACGCTGCTCAACGCGCGGCTCGTCGGCGTGATCGATCGCCTGATCGCGGCGACGTCAGGCTTCCTCACCAAAAAAGGCATCGCCGCGCCGCTGATGGTGGTGCGCGGCGACGGCGCGCTGGTTTCGGCCAATTGGGCGCGGGGCCGCCCGATCGAGACGATCCTTTCGGGGCCGGCTGCCAGCCTGGTCGGCGCCCGCCACATGACCGGGCTCGACACCTGTCTCGTGTCCGACATCGGCGGCACCACCACGGACGTCGCCGTCCTGGAAAACGGCCGCCCCCGCCTCGATCCGGAAGGGGCGACCGTCGGCGGCTTCCGCACCCAGGTGGAAGCGGTTGCCATGCGCACCTTCGGCCTCGGCGGCGACTCCGAAGTTTCCCTCGCCGACGGCGGCTTGGAGCCCAGGCTGAAGCTGGGGCCCCGCCGGTTCGTCCCCTTGTCGCTGCTCGGCGTGGCTCACGCCGACATCGTGCGCACCGAGCTGGAGCGCCAGCTTCGCGCGCCGAACCCCGGTCGGCTCGACGGCCGCTTCGCCCTGCGCACCGGGCTGCCGGAGAATTTCGCTGCTGGGCTTTCCCCGGCCGAACGCCGCCTCTACGAAACAGTCACGCTCCGGCCTGCTCCGCTGGACCGCCTGCTTTCCTCCACGGCGCAGCTTGCGACGCTCCAGCGCCTGGTCGGGCGCGGGCTCGTTCACATCTCCGGCTTCACGCCGTCGGACGCCGCGCATGTGCTGGGGCGTCAAGCAAACTGGAACGGAGAAACGGCAGGGCTCGGTGCGGAACTGTTCGCCCGCAAGCGCGATGCCCGCGGCACGGCGGTCGCCGCGTCGCCGGAGGCGCTTTGCGAATGGACGCTGCGCAGCGTCAGCCGCGCTTCCGCGGAGGTCATCCTGGAAACCGCCTTCGCCGAGGATGGCCTGGACGGCCCTGCGAATGTCGCCCACCCTTTGGTGCAGCGCGCCTTGGATGGACAAGGCGGCATCGCCCGCTTTGCCGTCGCGCTCGACCGCCCGGTTGTTGGGCTCGGCGCCTCCGCGCCGCTGCACTATGCCGGCCTGTCCAAGCTGCTCGGCACGGAGTGTATCGTGCCCGCAGACACGGATGTGGCGAATGCGCTCGGCGCCGTCGTGGGGCAGGTGCGCGTGTCGGTGGAGGCGCAGGTCAGCCAACCCGCCGAAGGGCTGTTCCGGGTCAGCACAGGGGCCGGCGTGCGCGATTACGGGAGCGAAGATGCGGCGCTGGCCGCAGCCGAGGCGGAGATGCGGGCGTTGGCCGCGCAAAATGGCAGGGAGGCCGGGGCTTCCGACGCCGAACTGGAAGTCAGGCGCGAGTTGCAGCTTGCCACGGTGGAAGGCCAGCGCATCTTCGTCGGCGCGCGTGTGACCGCGACCGCCACGGGCCGGCCGCGCATCGCCGCGTGAGCCGAATTGACGGGTTGGGATGCATGGTGTTCAACCGCCGGCATGCCCCAGGTTTTCAAAGCAGCAGAGCTTCGTGACGAGATGAACGATCGCATCGACTGCGCCGGCCTTCAGGTGGCTCCCCTGCTGCGCGACTTCGTCGAAGCGGAGGCATTGCCCGGCACGGGCATCGAGCCGGAAAAGTTCTGGCAGGGCCTTGCGGCCATACTCCGGGACCTCGCGCCGAAGAACCGCGAACTTCTGGCCAAGCGTGATGCGCTTCAGGAACAGCTTGACCACTGGCACCGCGACAACGGTGCTCCGGCAGATCTCGCAGCTTACGAAGCCTTCCTGCGCGATATCGGCTACATCGTGCCGGAAGGGGAGCCGTTCACGGTCGCTACGGAAAATGTCGATCCGGAGATTGCGGGGGTTGCCGGCCCGCAGCTTGTCGTGCCGGTGATGAATGCGCGCTACGCGCTGAACGCGGCGAACGCCCGCTGGGGCTCCCTCTACGATGCGCTCTATGGCACCGACGCCATTCCCGGCGCTCCGGCCGGCAAAGGCTTCGACGCGGAACGCGGCGCGCAGGTGGCCGCCTGGGTGCGGAAGTTCCTGGACGATGCCGTGCCTTTGGCCGGCGCGTCGTGGTCGCAGGTCGGCGGCATTGCGGTGGAGGAGGGCGCGCTCGCCGTCCGTATCGGCGCCGAAGGAGGAAGCGAAACCGGGCTTGCCGATCCCGACCACTTCGTGGGCTTTGTCGGCGCAAAGGAGAAGCCGTCAGAGATCGTGCTGCGGCAGAACGGGTTGGGCATCCGCGTCCTGTTCGATGAAAACTCGCCGATCGGGCGCGCCGATGCGGCAGCCGTGTCGGATGTCGTGCTGGAGGCCGCGCTCACCACCATCATGGACTGCGAAGACTCCGTCGCAGCCGTGGATGCCGCGGACAAGGTGCTGGTCTATCGCAACTGGCTCGGCCTGATGAAGGGCGACCTGACGGAGGAAGTTTCCAAAGGCGGCAAGACGTTCACCCGGAGCCTCAACCCCGATATCGCGATCACCACGCCGGATGGCTCCACAGAGAATTTGCCCGGCCGCTCGCTGATGCTGGTGCGCAACGTCGGGCACCTCATGACCAACCCGGCTATCCTGTTGCCTGATGGCGGCGAGGCGCCGGAAGGCATCATGGATGCAGCAATGACGGCCGCAATCGCGCTGCATGACATCGGGCGCGAAGGCCGGCGCATGAACAGCCGCGCCGGCTCGATGGTCGTGGTGAAGCCAAAGATGCACGGGCCGGAGGAGGTGGCTTTTGCCGTCGAAATCTTTTCCCGCGTCGAGAAACTCCTCGGCATGGCGTCGAACACGATCAAGATGGGGATCATGGACGAGGAGCGGCGCACCACCGTCAACCTGAAGGAGTGCATCCGCGCGGCGCGGGAAAGGATCGTCTTCATCAATACGGGCTTCCTCGACCGCACCGGCGACGAAATCCGCACTTCGATCGAAGCCGGGCCGATGATCCGCAAGGCGGACATGAAGGGGGCGCCCTGGATTGCGGCTTACGAGAATTGGAACGTGGACACCGGCCTCGAATGCGGGCTGGCCGGCCGCGCGCAGATCGGCAAGGGCATGTGGGCGATGCCCGACCTGATGGCCGCCATGCTGGACCAAAAAATCGCGCAGCCGCGCGCCGGCGCCAGCACGGCCTGGGTGCCGTCGCCCACCGCCGCGACGCTGCATGCCACGCACTACCACCGCGTGAACGTGGCTGACGTGCAGCAGCAGCTGAAAAGCCGGCCGAAAGCAAAACTCCGGGACATCCTGTCGGTGCCCGTGGCCGTCCGGCCGAACTGGACGCCGGAAGACGTCCAGAAGGAACTCGACAACAACGCGCAGGGCATCCTCGGCTATGTCGTGCGCTGGATCGATCAGGGCGTGGGCTGTTCCAAGGTGCCGGACATCGACGATGTCGGGCTGATGGAGGACCGCGCCACGCTGCGCATCTCCTCCCAGGCCATGGCAAACTGGCTGCTGCACGGCGTCTGCACGCGCCATCAGGTGGTGGAAACGCTGAAGCGCATGGCGACGGTCGTGGACCGGCAGAACGAGGGCGATCCCGCCTACACGCCGATGGCGCCGGACTTCGACAACTCGGTCGCCTTCCAGGCGGCCTGCGACCTCGTGCTTCAGGGCCGTTCGCAGCCGAACGGCTACACCGAGCCGGTTCTGCACAAGCGCCGGCTGGAGCGCAAGGCGGCGCAGGCCGGCGCGGCTTGATGGCATCGCGTCGGGCTATTCCGGCCGGCGGCTGAAGCATGCGCCTGCTGGCCCTCGACACGGCGGCGGAGCTTTGCGCGGCCTGCGTCTGGGATGCCGCGGGCGGGGTTGAGCTTGGCCGCTCGGTGGAAAAGATGCGCACCGGCCATGCAGAACGGCTGATGGCCGTGATCAGCCGAGCGCTCGAAACAAGCGGCGGCGGCTTTGCCGATCTCCGCCGGATCGCGGTGTCGGTCGGGCCGGGTTCGTTCACCGGCATCCGCGTCGGCGTGGCGACAGCCCGCGGCCTGAGCCTGGCGCTCAAGATCCCCGCGGTCGGCGTTTCCACTTTGGACGCGGTGGCGGCGCAGGCAAGCGCGGCGGAGCCGGGGCGTCCGGTCTTGGCCCTGCTCGGCGCGGGCACCGGGCCGATTGCGGCGGCTGCTTACGATCGGGAAGGAAAATTGCTCTACGCTCCGGCCATGCTCGACCTTTCCGCTACTGAGGTGCTTGCCCGCGGCCTGTCCGCGCCGGTTCTCGCCGGCAGCGCGGCGCAGCATCTGGCTTCTCTCCTGCCGGCCGAATCGTTCACGCTTGGGCCTGTCGATGCCACGGCGGATGTCGCGACCTTCGCCAAGCTCGCCGCCGCCCGCGAGCCGGGCGACAAGCCGGTTCCGCTTTACCTCCGAGCGCCCGACGCCAAGCCGCAGAACACCGCGGGCGTCGCGAGGCTGCCCGGCTGATGCGCCTGCCTCTCCTCGGCGCCCGCGCCTGGGACTTCTCCGTCGAGCCGCTGGTGCGGGAAGACGCGGCGGCGCTGGCCCGCCTGCACGCGGAAGATTTCGCCCGTCCTTGGAACGAGGCCGAGTTCGCTGCGCTGCTCGAACAACGCACCGTGTTCGGCTACGCCGCGCGGCAAACGGGCCGCGGCGGCGCCGAGCCGGCCGGCTTCGCGCTGGCGCGTCTGGCGGCCGGCGAGGGGGGGGTCCTGCCGCTTGCCGTGGCGCGGGCACCCCGCCGCCGCGGCCTGGGCGGGCTGGTGATGG
>CAXTCF010000081.1:0-17368 GCA_964242945.1 uncultured Rhizobiaceae bacterium
GCCGCAATGGTCCTCGTCCAACGCATCGCCAGACAATTATGAAACGGGGTCTGAGTCGAGGGCGTTGCCAAGAAGTTGCGTCGTCAACTCGGCCGAATTCGCGGTCATCCACTGAGCGCCAATAACTCGCGCAGCATCAAACCCAAAATCGACAAAACATCCGTTAACGCAAACTGGGCGTGCATCGGCCAGATAACGCTCATTCCCGTCGGTTCAGCTATCTTCCACATGACGTAGCATTTGTTGCCGGCGAGTGCAGGTGGCGATGACGTTGCCTTTGCTCCCAATGTGTGGCGGACGAGGGATCCACGCTCATTGACCAGTAGACCTGAGATTTGCTTCCGACTCTGAGAAGCACTCCTGGGATTACACGCGGTGTGGCCCGGCCCAATTCCTTTCGACTGCAGGCCCAGCCTGCCGCCAGGATCGGCGACACAATGTCGGGGCTTTCCACTTCAGAGGCTGGCCGGGAATGGATTGAGTGATCTCAATCTGTTGTGGTTTGTCGTGGTTGCGAGCAACGACGGAGCCACGGGCATGGTTTGGACTGAGATCACCCGCAAGCAGTATGATCGCGGCGGGGTCCGCTACGCAAGCGACGTCAGCGATGGGGAGTGGGCTTTGATCCTGCCTGGTTTGCCGGTTCGGCAACTGGGGCGGCCGCGCAGCCAGCGGGCTGAGCCTCGTCTGGACCACGCTCGGCGTCTTCAATTTCTCGCACTCTCCGCGATTCATGAGCTTGTTGCCCTCTCGACACTCGCCGCATAGCTGCGGCGCCAAGAACGATCCGCTGGCCCGATGTGGGCCTGAATCGATCGCTGAAAGTCAAGGAAACAGTCCGCGTGTCTTCTTGGCGTCTCTGACTTTCGCCACTCCGATGGCCATGGCGGCCGTGCGGTGGGAGACGTTGTCGGCATCGACGCGCGCCATGACCCGGGCGAACGCGTTGTCGAGCAGCTTGTTGAGGCGGGTGACGACCTCCTCGCGGCCCCAGAAGAGCTGCTGGAGATCCTGCACCCATTCGAAGTAGGAGACGATCACGCCGCCCGAGTTGCACAGGATGTCGGGGATCACAAAGATGTCGCGGCGCTCGCCGTCGAGCACCGCGTCGGCATCCGGCGTGGTCGGACCGTTGGCGGCTTCCGCCAGGATGCGGCATTGCAGGCGCCTGGCGACGTCCGCGTCGATCACCCGCTCGATCGCGGCCGGCACCAGGATGTCGCAGGGCTGCACGAGAAGCTCGGCCGGGTCGCAGGCAAGCTCGGTGGACCATCCCTCGAGGCTGCCCTTCTGGGCGGCGTGGAAGAGAAGGGAGGCCACGTCGAGGCCCTTTGCGTCGAAGTAGCAGGCGGCGTGGTCGCTGACGCCGACGATCTTCACGCCCATGCCAGCCAGCTCCTGGGCCGAGACCGAGCCGACGTTGCCGAAGCCCTGGATGATCGCGGTGGCGCCGACCGCGCTCATCTGCAGCTGCTCCAAAGCGCGTCCGACGAGATGGGCGACCCCCAGGCCCGTCGCCTCGCGCCGGCCTTCCGTGCCGCCTGACGCCACCGGCTTGCCCGTGACGATCTCGCTCACCGTGCGCCCCTGGTACATGGAGTAGGTGTCCATGAACCAGGCCATCACCTGCTCGTTGGTGCCCATGTCCGGCGCCATTACGTCCACATGCGGGCCGACGAAGGGGATCATCTCCTGCATGTAGCGGCGCGACAGCCCTTCCAACTCGTGCAGGGACAACGCGCGGGGATCCACCGTCACGCCGCCCTTGGCGCCGCCGTAGGGCAGGCCGGCCAGCGCGCACTTCCAGCTCATCCATACGGCGAGTGCTGCCACCTCGCCGATGTCCACGCTCGGCGCAAAGCGCGTGCCGCCCTTTGTGGGGCCGAGCGTCAGGTGGTGCTGCACGCGAAAGCCCTGGAACACAGCGGTTTCGCCATTGTCCCTGTGGATTGGGCAGGAGATGGCGATTGCGCGCTTGGGATAAAGCAGGCGGGCGCGCTCCCCCTCGCCGATGTCCAGGTAGTCGGCAATCGCGATGAACTGCGCCCGAGCCATCTCGAAGACCGGACCCGAATAGATTAACGACTCAGACACGGGCCCACTCCCACAGAAGCGAAAACTTGAAGTCATAGAAAATTGTCATTGCAATTCCGCACAAAATGCTACAAACATCATCTAATCGGTAAGGCCACTTGGCCCCTTTACCTCTTGAGGTGTGACTGTGCAATCCCAATCGGCTTGCTCTAGCGATAAAGACAATCTCGTGGCGCGCCCTGATCGCCTTGCGTTGCGACTTGCGTCACAACTGAAGATTGGAGGCTTCTTGGCGCCGCGCACGAGATAGCTTTTGGAACTTGATCGCTGTCCTCGGAACTTCATCCCAATTGGTGCCGCGATGGTGGCGGGCGGCACAGGCCAGGCGAGGTTCTGCCGGAAACGATCGAGAGCTTTACAACCGGAGGGCGTCTGATCGCCCTCCACAAACAGGGGAAGAGCAATGCGCAAGCTTACAATCGGTCTAGCACTACTAGTCTCGATGCTGATGTCCGAAGGCGCCGATCTTCGGGCGCATGCCCAGGAGAAGACGATTCCTGTCATCGTCAAGAACACATCCAGTTCCTATTGGAGGACCTTGCTGGCGGGAGCCAGAAAGGCAGGCAAGGAGCTTGATGTTTCCGTACCAGAGCTCGGCCCGCAACAGGACACCGACATCGCCGGGCAGATCTCGATCCTCGAGAACGCTGTCGCAGGCAATCCCCTGGCGGTCGTCATCGCGGCCTCCCAGGCGGAGGCGCTGGGCAAGCCGATCGACGAGGCCGCCACCAAGACAAAGGTCATCGGCGTCGACTCCGGAGCCAACACCAAGGCCTACACCGCATTCGTCGCAACCAACAACGTCCAGGGCGGCCGCGCGGCCGGCGAGGCTCTCGCTCAGGCGATCGCAGCCAAGTACGGCAAGGCCGAAGGCGAGGTCTTCGTGATACGGTCCGTGCCGGGCTCTGGCTCCCTGGACGATCGCGCCGCAGGGTTCAAGGCGGTGCTGGCCGAAAAGTATCCGGACATCAAGATCGTGGCTGACAAGGTGGCCGACGGCCAGATCACGACCGGCCTCAACATGACAAATGACGTCCTGCTGGCCTTCCCGAACCTGCGCGGCGCCTTCGCCTCGAGCGAGGAGATGGCGCTCGGCGTCAGCCAGTCGGTCACGGAGAACCAAGCGCAGGACCGGGTCAAGGTCGTCGCCTTCGACAGCAACGAGCAGCTCGTGCAGGCGCTTTCCAAAGGCGACATCGCGGCCCTGATCGTACAGGATCCGTTCGGCATGGGATACCAGGCCGTGAAGACGGCCTTCGCCGCCGCGCAGGGCGAGAAGGTCGAAGCCAATGTCGACACGGGTGTGAACGTCATCACGAAAGAGAACCTGAACACAGAGAAGTCTCAGGCGCTTCTCAACCCCAAGACTGACTGACCGCTTTCAGCGATCAACCGGCATCCGACCTTCGGCTGAAACAATGACGCTCATGCCCGACGATGTGAAAACCCGAGTGAATGCCGGCGCGGCTCGCGTCCGCGCGCTGGCGGAAACGGGTGCGGGCGTCGAGACGCCGATCTACGAGCTTCGGAACTTGGACAAGAAGTTCCCGGGCACCCATGCCCTGAAGGGGA
This sequence comes from uncultured Rhizobiaceae bacterium, assembly GCA_964242945.1. Taxonomy (GTDB): domain Bacteria; phylum Pseudomonadota; class Alphaproteobacteria; order Rhizobiales; family Rhizobiaceae; genus Mesorhizobium_B. Next base: position 3,667 of record CAXTCF010000081.1, read on the forward strand.
TCGACCTTTCCTTCAGGCGTGGAGAAATCCACGCGATCATCGGCGAGAACGGCGCCGGCAAGTCGACGCTCATCAAGATCCTCACGGGCGCCATCCCCAGGACATCTGGAGAGGTGTTCTGGGACGGCAGGCCGCTCTCCCTATCTAAACCGGCCGAGGCGCTAAATCTCGGCATCAACGCGGTCCACCAGGAGGTGGTGCTGTGCGGTCACCTTTCGGTGGCGTCCAACATCTTTCTCGGGATGGAAACGAACCGCTTCGGATTCCTGCGCAAGAAGAGCATGGTTCGGGAGGCGCAACGCATCCTCGACGACGTTGGGTTCCGCCTCCCGGCGGCCGCGCCGCTGAATAGCCTGACGATCGGCCAGCAGCAGCTGGTCGCAGCCGCGAGGGCCGCCGCGCGCGGCGCGAGCTTCCTGATCTTCGACGAGCCGACCGGTTACCTGACCCGCAGCGAGACCGATCAGCTGTTCGCGCTGATACGCCGACTGAATGCCGAAGGAACGACCGTCGTCTACATCAGCCACCGGCTGGAGGAGATATTCGAGATCGGGCATCGGGTTTCGGTCCTTCGCGACGGGCGGATCGTGTCGACGCGCCCCGTTTGCGAAACGGACACCGAACAGCTCATACGCGACATGGTCGCGCGCGCGCTCGGGGAGGTCCACTACAAGGAGACCGTCCGGCTCGGCGAAGTCTTGCTTGAAGTCAATGGACTGAGCGGACCGGGCTTCAACAACGTTTCGATGGTCGTGCGGCGCGGCGAGATAGTGGGACTTTATGGCTTGATCGGCGCAGGCCGCAGCGAATTCGCCCACGCCCTCTTCGGACGGACCGCGAAAAGCGAGGGCTCCATCCGCATGAACGGCAGGGAACTCTCGATCGGGTCGGTCGCCGATGCGATCAGCGGCGGCATCGCCCTACTTCCGGAAAGCAGGCGCGATCAGGGCCTCTGCCTCAACATGGACGTTAGGTTCAACATGGCCCTGCCGTCGCTGCGACGCCTAAGCGTCGCGGGTTTCGTCAGCCGGAAGAAGGAACGCGCGCTTGCGCTGCGCCAGATCGAGGGGCTGAACATCTCGACCTCCGGCTCGACGGCGAAGGCCTTCAGCCTTTCCGGCGGCAACCAACAGAAGATCGTGATCGGCAAGTGGCTCGAGCATGGCGCCGAACTCTTCATATTCGACGAGCCGACCGTCGGCGTCGACGTTGGGACAAAGGTCCAGATTTACAAGCTGTTCGCCGATCTCCTGCACCGAGGGGCGGGAATCGTGATCATCTCGTCGTACCTGCCGGAGGTCTACGACCTGGCGGACACGCTGCACGTCTTCAGGAAAGGCGGCGTGTCGGCGACATACGGCGCCAAAGCCGTCGATCACGAGACCGTACTCGGCAAAGCCATCGGAAACTGAGGCGACAAGAGGAGAGGCTGATGAGCATGACAGAAGCCAAAGCCGCCGGAATTCCGTCCGTGGCAGGACGCCCCAGCCGGCTCGGCATGCTGCGGGGACTGACCCTCCTGCTCCTTCTGCTGCTCATGTGGGTTGCGCTGTCGCTCGCAACCCAGAGCTTCCTCAGCACTTCCAACGTTTCGAACCTGATGCGTCAGGGGGCGCTCTGGGCCATCATCGCCGTAGGCCAGACCTTCGTCATCGTCACAGGAGGCATCGATCTCTCGGTCGGCGCGGTAGTGGGCCTTTCAAGCACGGTCGTCGCCCTCCTGCTCAAGTCGGGCGTGCCGATCTGGGCCGCCGTCCTCATCACGATGGCCATCGGCCCCGTGGTGGGGGCGTTTCATGCCTTCGGGATACTCCGAATGGGATTGCCGCCCTTCATCATGACGCTCGCTTCGCTGACCGGCCTGCGGGGCCTCGGCCTGCTCCTGACCGACGGGCAAACCATCGTCGGCATGCCGCCTGCCTTCGTAGACTTCTCCCGCCATGATTTTCTCGGCCTGCCGACACTCTTCTGGATGGTGGTGATCGTCGCGGTGCCCGCCTACCTGTTGCTGCACCAGACACTGTGGGGCCGTCACGTCTACGCAGTCGGCAGCAACGCCGAGGCTGCGAGGCTTTCCGGCGTAAATATCTCCAGGACGATCTATCTCGTCTACATCACTTCGGCGACCTGCGCCGCTTTTGCCGGCATCCTGACGGCCAGCCGCATCGGGGTCGGCGTGGCGACCACGGGCGAAGGCTGGGAACTGCAGTCGATCGCGGCGGCGGTCATCGGAGGCGCGAGCCTGTTCGGCGCTGTCGGCAACGTCTCCGGCCCCCTGCTCGGCTCGGTTCTTCTCACCACCATCAGCAACGGTGCCAACCTGCTCAACGTCAATCCGTTCTGGCAGCGTATCATTACGGGCATCCTGATCATCCTGATCGTCTGGTTCGACCAGATGCGGCGTTCCAACCGGCGCTGACGGTCGCGACATCAAGCCAATTCGAGAATCGGACATGAGCCTACATCTCGGCATCGACACGGGTGGCACCTTCACCGACTTCACACTCTACGACGAGGCCGACGGGTCGCTGAAGGCGTGGAAGGTTTTATCCACCCCGACCGATCCGACCGACGCCGTGCTGCGCGGTTTGGAAAGCGTTCAGGACGTTTCCCGCCTGGCCTCGGTCCGCCTGGGAACCACGGTTGCGACCAACGCGCTGCTCGAGCGGCGCGGGGCGCGCGTGGCGTACATAGCAACGAAGGGTTTTAGGGACGTTCCCTTCATACAGCGCGGCAACCGCCGGTCGCACTACGACCTGTCCTGGGTGAAGCCGAAGCCTTTCTGCAACCGTCGTGACGCCTACGAGCTCGACGAGCGTGTGGATCACCGCGGCTCGGTGCTCAAAGCGTTGGACGACGAAGAGGTGCGGGCGCTGGCCAGGAAGCTCCGCGACGAGAAGGAGGTCCAGGCCGTTGCGGTCAACCTGCTTTTCTCCTTCGTGCGCCCGGAGCACGAGCTCCAAGTCAAGGTGATCTTCGCAGAAGAGGCTCCTGCGCTTCCTGTTTCGCTTTCCTATGAGATCGATCCACGGTGGAAGGAGGACCAGCGCGCCATGACGGCGCTGGCGGACGCATACATCAAGCCGCTCGTCGCAAGGCAGGTCCGCTCGTTCCGCTCGAAGGTGGTGGCCGCGGGCGTGAATGGCCGCACCGCGATGATGAAGTCGAATGGCAGCGAGATGGCGTCGGAGGCGGCCGAGGAGCAGCCGATCCACCTAGCGGTATCCGGGCCGACCGGTGGGGTGATCGGCGCGAAGTCCCTCGCCCAAGCGAAGAACATCGGGAACCTCGTGACGCTGGACATCGGCGGCACGTCCACCGATGTGGCGGTCGTGGTCGACGGAGCCGAGCGCTTCACCGACGACTACGAGCTGGAGTTCGGCATTCCCCTCCGAGTGCCGATGATCGATATCAGGACGATCGGCGCCGGCGGCGGTTCGATCGCCGCGCTGGACAAGGTCGGTGGGCTGCATGTCGGCCCCAAGAGCGCGGGAGCCAGCCCCGGTCCGGCCTGCTACGGCTTCGGGGGCCGGCTCCCGACCGTAACCGACGCGAACCTCGTTCTGGGCAGGATTGATCCCGAGGCGTTCCTGGGCGGCAAGATGCGCCTGGACGTCGACGCGGCCCGGAACGCCGTCGAAAGCGTCGCCGCCCCTCACGGCTGGTCGGTCGAGCAGGCGGCCCTGGCGATCGTCAGGATCATGAACAACAACATGGTCGGCGCGCTCCGCGCGGTTCTCGTGGAGCAGGGATACGACCCGCGTGAGTTCACCCTGCTGACCTATGGCGGCGCGGGCCCGCTGCACATCTGCGACCTCCTCCACGAAGCGAGCATTCCGCGCGGGATCGTGCCGAACAATCCCGGTCAGTTCTCCGCCTACGGCTTCACCATGGCCGACGCGCGCAGCGATCGACGCCGGTCGGTGCTGATGGATTCGCGCCGGTTCGACGTGGAGCGGGCGAACGAAATCCTCGACGACCTTTCGCGTACCGTTCTCGGCGATCTCGAGCGGCAAGGGCACAAGGCCGGCGTGAGCCTCACCCATTCGCTGCAGATGCGGTACCTCGGCCAGAACTACGAACTCGAAATCCGGCTGTCCGTCGAGCGGTTCTCGGCCGACAATCTCGATGGGGTGTGGGCGGACTTTCACCGGCTCTTCCTTGATCGCTATAGGTTCCAGCTGCCCGATGAGCCGATTGAGGTTGTCGATATCGGTGCAAGCGCGGTGGCGGTTATGAGGAAGCCCGAGCAGCCCCGACTGCCTACCGGTCGGGTGGCAACCGCCCCAAGGGCATCCCGTACGGTGCACTTCGACGAGGGCATGTTAGAAACGCCGGTTTACGAACGCGCGAAGCTCGCCGCTGGACAGGCGTTCGCCGGGCCCGCCCTGGTCGAGGAAGCCGTCTCGGTGACGGTCGTGCGACCCGGTTACAGCCTGCTCGTCGATGTCTTTGGCAATCTCGAGATCAGCCGCGCTTAGCTGGCGGAGTCCATTCCATGCGCTTTTCCAAGAACGGCTTCTACATCGACGACTACGGCAAGTGCTTGAACTGCGGAGTGCTGGTCTACGACGAGGAAAGCAAGCGGCGGCGATATGGCAATCCGCTCTTCTGCAGCGACTGGTGCGTGTCGTGGCACGCGCGCACCGACAAGGAGGCGAAGCTGCCGCTGCCGAGCGCGAAGCACGGTTATTCAGGGACGACGGACGTCGTCGACCTGAAGATCCTGGACGGCAACCTCGCCTCGATCTGCCGCGACATGGGCGTCACGGTCATGCGCACGGCCTACTCGCCGATCTTCAGCGAGTCCCTCGACTTCACCTGCGGGCTCTTCGACCGGCGCGGCGAGATGATCGCGGTAGGAGACTTCTGTCCGTCGATGATCGGCGGCATGCCCCTCATCGTCAGGACGATCGTGGAAGAAATTCCGCTGACGGAGATGCACGAGGGCGACGTGATCGTGCACAACGATCCCTATCGCGGCGGGATGCACACGCCGGAACACACGTTCCTGAAGCCGATCTTCCTCGACGGCGAGGTCGTGGGCTTCGCCGGAGCGATCGGCCACATAGGCGAGATCGGCGGCATGGTCCCGGGCAGCTTCTACGCCGAGGCCACCGAAATCTTCTCGGAAGGCCTCCGAATCCCCCCGGTGAAGATCAAGGCGGCGGGAGAGGACCGCCCGGATATCTGGAAGCTCATGCTCGCCAATGTCCGCACCCCCCGGGTCAACTATGGCGACTACCGCGCGCTGATCGCCGCGGTGGATCTCGGCGAGCGTCGCATCCACGACATGATCGGTCGATACGGCTTGGAGCGGTTCGAGACATCCTGCGGCGACCTGTTGGACTACTCGGAAGCGCGAATGCGCGCCGAGATCAGCGACATCCCATCAGGACAGTATTCCTTCAGCGACATCATGGAGGACGACGGCGTCGTCGCCGAGAAGCTGACGATAAACGTCAACGTCATCGTCCAGGGCGACGAGGCGATCGTCGACTACGCCGGCACCTCCCCGCAGACACGCGGTCCCATGAACACGCCGCTCAGCATCCCGCAGGCGGCGTCGTACAACGCGCTGCTTCAAATCTCGGATTTTACGATACCCAAGAATTCCGGCTGCTTTCGCCCAATCAAGGTGCTGGTGCCGCCGGGATGCCTGCTCAACGTCGAGTTTCCCGCCCCTTCCGTGGGCGGCAACACGGAATGCCACCCCCGCATCGTCTACACGGTTCTGGGCGCCTTGGCGAAGGCCGTGCCGGACCGCGTGCCCGCCGCGGACGGAGGGACCTGGTCGAACTTCCTGTTCGGCGGGGTGCATCCGGAATCGGGCGAGTACTACACGTCCTACGACCTCCATACCGTGGGCTGGGGCGGACGGCCCGGCGCCGACGGCAACGACGCGGTCGGCAGCATGAACGGGAATTGCCGCACGGTTCCCGTGGAAGTCTACGAGACGCGCTATCCCTGGCAGGTCGAGGACTGTTCGTTGGTTCCCGACTCCGGCGGCGCCGGAGAGTTCCGCGGCGGCTTGGGGATGCGCAGGACCATCCGGTTCCTCGGCGACGAAGTGACGGTGAGCCATGTCGGCGACAGACAGCGGACGCCACCCTGGGGACTTCACGGAGGCGGTCACGCCGCTCTCGCAGTCACGCTCTTCAAGAAGTCGGGCGAGGATCGCTGGGGCGACGCGAGTGAGCTGTACGGCAAGGTCTCGCCGAGCAAGTTCGCGAACGTCACCATTCGGACCGGAGACCGCGTGCACGTCTCGATGCCCGGGGGCGGCGGGTGGGGCGACCCGGCGAAGCGCGATCCGGATTCGATACGATCAGATCTCGCCGAGGGATACGTCACCGCGGAAGCGTCGCAACGGGATTACGGCGCGCTGCCCTGAATCAAAGAGAACTACCACCTCGCTCGCGAAAAGTGGCCTAGCCACCAGATAGAATTCAAGCTTCTAGAGAGCCATTCGGGCGCGCGTCGCGCCTCTGGCGCCACCCAGCCCAATGTTATCAAGGAAAACAGGAACCGAGTCATGAGAAGCTACGAGATACCCGGACCCATCGGCACCGAGGTGCTGGATGTCCAGGAAACCTACCTGTCACCTTCGATCAGCACGCCGATGCCGCTTGTGTGGGCGAGTGCGAAGGACTGCGTCATCACCGACGTGGACGGCAACGAATACATCGACTTCACCTCTGGCGTCCTCGTCACAAACACGGGGCACTGCCATCCGAAGATCGTGAAAGCGGTCCAGGATCAAGCGGCTATCCTGCTGAACTGCTACGACTCCGCCCATCCCCTGCGTTCGCGTTTCGTGGAGAAGCTCGCGTCGCTCCTCCCCGGGGACCTGAAACGCGTTCTGGTGCTCAGCAGCGGGTCGGAAGCGATCGACGCCGCGCTGAAAATCGCGCGCGTTGCTTCCGGAAAGCACGAGATCATCGGCTTCGAGAACGCCTTCCACGGTCGGACGTTTGGTGCAATGTCGGTCGGCGGAATGGCGGGGACGAAGGCGGGTTTTGGCCCTCTCGTGTCAGGGGTCCTGAGGGCGCCCTTCCCGGACTATTACCGGATGGAGGGCACCGAGGAGGAGATAGACGCCCGGTGCCTAGCCGCGCTGGAGACCGTCCTGAAGACCCAATCGACGGGTGACGTGGCGGCTGTCATCACCGAGGCCTATCAGGGAGGCGCCGGCTCGATCGTGGCGTCGGCGCGCTTCATGAAGGGCCTGCGTGCGTTCTGCGACCGGCACGGTATCCTCATGATATTCGACGAAGTGCAGGCAAGCTTCGGGCGGACGGGCACGATGTTCGCCTTCGAGACCTTCGGGATCGTCCCCGACATCGTGGTTCTCGGCAAGGGCATCGCCAGCGGGCTGCCCACTGCTGCCGTGGTCGCGAAGCGGTCGATCATGGACGGCCTGAAACGGGGCACGCTCAGCAGCACCTACGGTGCGAACCCGCTATGTTGCGCGGCCGGCCTCGCCTCGATCGAGGTGATCCAAGACGAGCGGCTCGCTGATCGTGCGGCCGAACTGGGACAGGTGTTCAAGCAACGGCTCGGCGAGATGGGCGAGCGTCATCGCTTCGTCGGCGACGTCCGCGGCATGGGCCTGGCGCTCGCAGTCGAGTTCGTCAAGGACAAGCAAACGAAGGAGCCTCACCCCGAGTTCGCCCATCGCTTCGTGCGCGACCTCCTCAAGTCGGGATTGTCGGCGATGGCGCCCATCGGCCGCTTCGGAAACGTCCTGCGCGTCGCGCCGCCGCTGACGATGTCCGACGAAATGGCGAACGAGGGGCTCGATATCATCGAGCGCGTCCTCCAACAGCACTGACAACCGTCCGTTCGGAAACGGGTGTCGCGAGGCCGTCAAGGCCTCGTCGGGCAAGCGACACCCAATTGCAAGCAGAGAGACAAGACACGCAATGCGGCGACTCAGCAACGCGACCTTGCCTGTGCTCCCGGGAAAGATCAGGGTGCCGTCCTACGATCGTGGCGCGATCACGGCTGGCATCGTCCATCTCGGCGTCGGCGCGTTCCACCGCGCTCACCAGGCCCCGCTGATGGACGACTGCCTAGCGCGCGGGGAGAACGCATGGGGCATCGTGGCGGCATCGCTCAGGTCGGCCGACACCCGCGACGCCCTGGCGCCCCAGGACTGTCTCTACACGCTCGCGACCAGGGAAGGCCAATCACAGGAATTCCGGGTGGTCGGGTCGATCAAAAACGTGCTGGTCGGGCCCGAAGATCCCCCGGCGCTGGTAGCAGCCCTGGCGGACCCAAGGATCCGGATCGTCACGCTCACCGTCACCGAGAAGGGCTACACGGCCAATCCGGCGACGCGCGATCTGGTGCGCGATCACCCGGACGTCGTCCACGACATCGCCAACCTCTCGCGGCCCCGGTCCGCGCTCGGCTTGCTCACGGAAGCCCTGCACACGCGCAGACAACGAGGCGTGCCGCCATTCACGGTGCTGTCCTGCGACAACATCCCGGCGAACGGCAAAACCCTGAAGGCGTTGCTGGTGCAGTTCGCGGGCCTCCGAGACAGGGATCTGGCGTCCTATGTCGACGCCGACGTGAGTTGCCCGAGCTGCATGATCGACCGCATCGTCCCGGCCACCACGGATCGCGACAGGTCGGATATCGCTGATGCGTTGTGCGTCGCCGACGCCTGGCCCGTCTTGGCCGAACCGTTCTGGCAGTGGGTCGTGGAAGATGATTTCCCGCTCGGCCGCCCTCGCCTCGAACTGAGCGGCGTCGAGTTCGTCGAAGACGTCGAGCCCTACGAGAACATGAAGATCAGGCTGCTCAACGGGCCGCACACGGCCATCGCTGCCATCGGGCGCACGGCGGGGCTTGCGACGGTGGCCGAAGTCTACGCCGACGCTCGCGTCAGGCGGTTCGTCGAGGCTTACTGGCGGCAGGCCGCGGGCACGCTTCCATCCTTCCTCGACACGCGCAAGTACACCGCCGACCTGTCGCGGCGGTTCGGCAATGCCGCCCTCAGGCATCGGACCGAGCAGATCGCCATGGACGCCTCGCAGAAGCTGCCGCAGCGCATCATCGCGCCGCTGGCGGACCTGACCGACAGCGGACGCGACCGGAACTTGCTGCTGTTCGCGCTGGCGGCGTGGATCCGCTCCTGCATGCCCGCCAGCGAGCGCGGGGAACCGATAATCCTGAACGACCCCTGTGCGAGCGACCTTGCGGCGGCTGTCCGGGCGGGCGGCTCGTCTGCCGTGGCCAGGGCCGTTTTCAGCATCGGCGGCATCTTCGGCGAACGATGGCGGGCCGACGCCGCCGCGCACGCGGAGGTGGGGCACTTCCTGGACTTAATGTCGGACATCGGGATACTCCAGGCCACCGAAGCCGCTGCGAAGCGGACTTCCGCCTGACGCCGGGGCGGAGCCGTCGAGCGCGGCGATCCGGACGGGCGCCCGCCGCGCCGTGGTGCGATCAGACCGTCGCGCCGATCTGCCAGGGCACGAACTCGTTGTCACCGTAGCCGAGGACCTCGGATTTGGTCTTCTCGCCCGAGGCGACGCGGAGGACCGCTTCGAAGATCTCCCGCCCCTTGTCTTCGAGCGAGGCTCCTTCCAGCACCTCGCCACCGTCGATGTCCATGTCGTCGATCATGCGGCGGTAGATTTCGGAGTTTGTCGCGACCTTGATCGAAGGCGTGGGCTTGCAGCCATAGGCCGAACCGCGGCCCGTGGTGAAGCAGAGCACGTTGGCGCCACCCGCCACCTGGCCGGTCGCGGAGACCGGGTCGTAGCCGGGCGTGTCCATGAAGACGAAGCCCTTCTCGGTCACGGGGTCGGCATAGTTGTAGACGGCCATGAGCGGCGACGTGCCGCCCTTGGCCGCGGCCCCGAGCGACTTCTCGAGGATCGTCGTGAGGCCGCCGAGCTTGTTGCCGGGAGACGGGTTGTTGTTCAGCTCCATCCCGTTGCGCCGGGTGTAGTCCTCCCACCAGTGGACGATGTCGATGAGTTTCTCGCCGACGGCGCGGCTCACCGCGCGTCGCGTCAGCAGGTGCTCCGCGCCGTATATCTCGGGGGTTTCCGACAGGATCGCGGTGCCGCCGTGCCTGACCAGCAGGTCGGCCGCGTAGCCCAGGGCGGGGTTGGCGGTGATGCCGGAAAAGCCGTCGGAGCCGCCGCATTGCAGCGCCAGCACCAGTTCGGAGGCGGGAATGGTCTCGCGTCGGACGGCGTTGACGGCCGGCAGCATCTCCTTGACCGCCTCGACGCCGGCCTCGACGGTCTTCCTCGTGCCGCCCACCTCCTGGATGACGAAGCTGCGGAAAATCTCCCCTTCCTGGATGCCGTAAGCCTCCTTCAGCCGAGGGATCTGGAAACCTTCGCATCCAAGTCCGACCATGATGACGCCGCCCATGTTCGGATTGGTGGCGTAGCCCCAGGTTGTCTTCTTCAGCGTATCGAACACGCCGCCGCGATAATCGACGACGCAACCGTTGGCCTGCTTGAGCACGACAAGGCCGTCTATGTTCGGATAGTCGGCGAGGATGCCGGACCGCTCGATCTCCCGCCCGATGAGGCCGGCGACGGTGGTCGAGCAGTTCACCGAGGTGAGGATGCCGAAATAGTTGCGGGTTCCCGCCCGCCGGCACGGCGATAGCCCTCGAATGTCGCGCGTCCGCCTTCGGGCACGAATTCAACCGGCTTGACGCCCTCCCCGGCGGACGATGCCGGGCCTCCAGTGGATGGCCGGCCAGTTGAGTGAAGTAGATGCTTGTTCGGTATCAAGCCTTGAGCAGCACGGCGCGAACGTGCTGTAGATGTTCCCGCATTGCCCTCCGAGCGCCCGATCCAGAGCCAAGCTCGATCTGGCGGACGATCTCCGAGTGATCGTTGAAATCCATATCTTCCGTGTTGAAGAGTCCGGTCATGGTCGACATGCCCGAGTGCATGGGTGTGAAATTGTGAGACCAAAGATCATCGATGATCTTGGCGACCGTCATGTTCTTGGTAGAAGCAGCAATAAGTAGATGAAATCGTCGATCGTGTTCCAAGAAGAGTTGGGGATCGCCAGTGCTCCTCATTTCCTCAAGGATCTGCTTAAACCTCTCAACCTCCTCAGCAGTGGCATGCTTGGCCGCCTCCGCAGCCACGGGGGGCTCAAGCAACATACGCGCCTCGAGGATTTCGAAAGGTCCCGCTTCCTGACTTTTGTCGCGAACAAGACGACGGGACGAGTCGGTCGGCATGAAGTCGTTTCGGACGTATATGCCGGACCCAGTCTTGATCTCGATCAATCCGGCGATTTCGAGTGCCACCATGGCTTCACGGACAGACGGCCGGCTGACCCCTAGCTGCGTTGCGAGATCGCGCTCCGATGGCAGACGCGAGCCCGGAGCGATCTGGCCGCTATGGATCATCTTCTCGATCTGATCGGCTACGAGCTGATATAGACGCTGTGTCTCAACGGCCTGTAGTAGCATCTGAACTCCCAATTCGCGGCACAGTATCCACGTAGCCGGCCCTGGTCAACTCAATTGGCCTTCTGGCAAGGTGGCAAGGCCAGTTGTTGACCCGCCGCTCATATGTTGTAGGGTGGTGGCTCCCGCCATTCGATGGCGGGCAGGCGCATCACGTCAAATTATCTAACGCAAGAACATGCGATGCACTATCAAGCTGGTTGGCTCTCGAACTTGGAGGCTGAGCGACATCTCGCCTCGATAAGTGAAGCGTCCGCCACGCTCGCGAAACGAGCCGCCGGAGAGGTCTGCTGGTTCGTTGACGCGGTCGGCAACGAGCCGCGCGCCTCTGTGCTGGCGTGGGCCCTCTTTCCCTTCTTGAGCACGCCTTGCTTCTCCAACCGGATTTCTGCCTGTCCTTCCCACGGCCTTGCAGACTATCTCCATTGCCTGTGAGGTCTACCCAAGTGACGAGGATCCCCACGCGAAGCGCGATATCCGTCGGCGAAGCCATGCTGGAGATGGCGCCATCCGGGGATCGCACCTACCGTCAGGGCTACGCCGGCGACACTTTCAACACGATCTGGCACTTGGCCCAGCTCCTGGATGGCAGATCCAGCGCCGGCTTCGTCACGAGGGTCGGCACCGACAGATTCTCCGAAGGCTTTGTCCATGAGATGGTAGCTGATGGACTGGACATATCGGGAGTGGTCCGCGACCGCGTGCGAGGGATGGGGCTCTACCTGATCGAATTGGAGGGCGGAGAGCGGAGTTTCCACTACTGGCGGCAGCACTCGGCCGCGCGACATCTAGCGGACGACGCGCATCAGCTGCAGGCATTGTTCGAAGGAGCGGGCCTCATCTACCTTTCGGGCGTCACCTTGGCTATCCTGGCGCCTGAAGCGCGGGAGCACATGCTTTCCGCTCTCGCCGCGGCTCGCCTCGAAGGAGCCCTCATATCGTTCGACCCTAACATACGCCTGCAGCTTTGGTCCTCACAGGACGAGGCACGCGCGGCCATCTCGCAGATGGCAGAGACGACTGACATCGCGCTGCCTAGCTTCGACGATGAAGCAACATTGTGGGGAGACTCGTCTCCCGCCGACACGATTTCTAGACTTCAGGCGCACGGCGTCGCGGAAATAGTCGTCAAGAACGGGGCCAAAGCCGTGCACTATGCGTGCGATGGCGTCAGCAGATGCGTTGCGACGCCGCATGTACACGGCGTGCGGGATACGACCGGCGCCGGTGATGCGTTCAACGCAGGCTATCTGGCGGCGCGTTTGGTTGGCCTTGAGGTCCGTTCCGCTATCGGACTAGGGCAGCGACTTTCTGCCGAAGTCATCGTGACTTACGGGGCGAGGGCCGAACGGGAAAGCGCTCGCATGATTGGCCGTTCCGCACTCGCTTAAAGGCGCCCACCAAAGAACCAAAACTGCAAGCGCGATCGCCGCCATGTCCATATTTCGCACTCTGCGCGAGTACGGGGTCGTGCCCGTGATCGTGATCGATGACCCCAGACATGCATTGCCCCTGGCTGACGCGTTGCTCGAGGGAGGCCTCGGGGTGGCCGAGGTGACCCTGCGCAGCGCCGCCGCCTTGGAATCCATCCACCAGATCTCCAGGTTTCGCAAGGAAATGCTCGTCGGCGCGGGGACGGTGATCAACGAGGTTCAAGTCGATGCGATCGCTGAGGCCGGGTCGCGATTTGCTCTTTCGCCAGGCATCGACCGAGACGTCCTGCTCAAGGCCAAGCAGGCCGGAATTCCGTTCGCGCCCGGCATCGCAACTCCTAGCGAGCTCCAGGTAGCGTTGCGCTCCAGCTGCGAATTGGTGAAATTCTTTCCCGCCATGTCCTCGGGTGGTCCTGACAAGCTCATGGACATCGCCGCGCCATACCTCCACACCGGCATCGGCTTCAATCCGCCAGGGGGCGTGTCGCTTTCCAATATCGACCACTGGATTGCGATGGATTTCGTCTGGGCTGTCGGCGGTTCTTGGATCGCATCTCGCGAGGACATCGCGAGGGGCAACTGGGACAAGATCACGGAGAACGCGCGTCTAGCCCTGGCAAAGGTTTTATCGCTCAGACACGTTGCCTCCTCCACGGGTCAGCGTAAGTAACCTACCGACCCGTCTTGAACAGCTAACGCGATCCTCTCAATCGGTGAGTAATACCAACGGCTACAGGGTATGACCGACATGGGTCCAGGCTGTGTGGAAACGCGTTGATCTGGTAGGATGCTCCTGATCGGGGGG
>CAXTCF010000082.1:0-17256 GCA_964242945.1 uncultured Rhizobiaceae bacterium
TCCCGACCCCTGGAGCGCGCTTCCTTGCCCGTTCAGAAAATCCTCGTTGCCAACCGCTCCGAGATCGCGATCCGCGTGTTCCGCGCCGCCAACGAGCTAGGGCTCAAGACCGTCGCCATCTGGGCGGAAGAGGACAAATACGCGCTGCACCGCTTCAAGGCGGACGAGTCCTACCAGGTCGGACGCGGGCCGCACCTCGACAAGGACATGGGGCCGATCGAGTCCTATCTTTCCATCGAAGAGGTGATCCGCGTGGCGCTGCTCTCAGGCGCCGATGCGATCCATCCGGGCTATGGGCTGCTTTCGGAATCTCCGGAGTTCGCGGAAGCCTGCGCGGAAAACAACATCACCTTCATCGGGCCTTCGCCCGACACGATGCGGCGGCTCGGCAACAAGGTGGCCGCGCGCAACCTCGCCATCGCGATCGGCGTGCCGGTGATCCCCGCCACCGACCCGCTGCCCGACGACATAGAGGAAGTGAAGCGGCTGGCCGGTGCAATCGGCTACCCCTTGATGCTCAAGGCTTCCTGGGGCGGCGGCGGGCGCGGCATGCGCACGATCCGCTCCGAGAGCGACCTTGCTCGCGAGGTGAACGAAGGCCAGCGCGAAGCGCGCGCGGCCTTCGGCAAGGACGAGGTCTATCTGGAAAAGCTGATCGAGCGGGCGCGCCACGTCGAGGTGCAGGTGCTCGGCGACAGGCACGGCAACGCCGTCCACCTGTTCGAGCGCGACTGCTCGATCCAGCGCCGCAACCAGAAGGTCGTCGAGCGCGCGCCCGCGCCTTACCTCTCCGACGAGTTACGCCGGGAACTCTGCGGCTACGCGCTCCGGATCGCGCATGAAACGGCTTACGTCGCCGCCGGCACGGTGGAGTTCCTCCAGGACGCCGACACCGGAAAATTCTATTTCATCGAGGTCAACCCGCGCATCCAGGTCGAGCACACCGTCACCGAGCAGGTGACGGGCATCGACATCGTCAAGGCGCAGATCCACATCATCGACGGGGCGGCGATCGGCACGCCGGAGTCGGGCGTGCCGGCCCAGGAAAACATCCGGCTCAACGGCCACGCCCTCCAGTGCCGCATCACGACCGAAGACCCCGAGCAGAACTTCATCCCGGACTACGGCCGCATCACCGCCTATCGCGGCGCCAACGGTTTTGGCATCCGGCTGGACGGCGGCACCGCCTATTCGGGCGCGGTGATCACCCGCTACTACGACCCGCTTCTGGAAAAGCTGACGGCCTGGGCGCCGACGCCGGACGAAGCCATCGCCCGCATGATCCGGGCGCTGCGCGAGTTCCGCATCCGCGGCGTGGCGACCAACCTGACCTTTCTGGAAGCCATCGTCTCGCATCCGGCCTTTGCCGAAAACACCTATACGACGAGGTTCATCGACAACACGCCGGAACTCTTTCAACGCGTCCGGCGGCAGGACCGCGCGACCAAGCTCTTGAACTACCTCGCCGACGTGACGGTGAACGGCCACCCCGAAACACGCGGCCGCCCGCTGCCGAACCCGAAGGCGGCATTGCCGGTCGTACCCTACATGAACGGGGCCGGCGTGCCGGACGGCGCGAAGCAGCGGCTCGACGCGCTGGGGCCTGAAGGCTTCGCGCGCTGGATGCGTGAGTCTGTGCCGGTGCTGATGACCGACACGACGATGCGGGACGGGCACCAGTCGCTTCTGGCGACCCGCATGCGCACCCATGACATCGCGGGCATCGCCGGCACCTATGCCCGCGCCTTGCCGCAGCTGCTGTCGCTGGAGTGCTGGGGGGGGGCCACCTTCGACGTGTCCATGCGCTTCCTGACCGAGGACCCCTGGGAGCGGCTTTCGCTGATTAGGGCTGCCGCGCCCAACATCCTGCTCCAGATGCTGCTGCGCGGGGCCAACGGCGTCGGCTACACCAACTACCCCGACAACGTGGTGCAGCACTTCGTGGCCCAAGCGGCCAAAGGGGCAGGGGAGGGAGGCGGCATCGACCTGTTCCGCGTGTTCGACTGCCTGAACTGGGTGGAGAACATGCGCGTCGCCATGGACGCGGTGCGGGCGGAGGGCAAGCTCTGCGAGGCCGCGATGTGCTATACCGGCGACTTCCGCGATCCCGCCCGCTCCAAATACGACCTGCAATACTACCTGAAGCTCGGCAAGGAACTGGAAGCGGCCGGCGCGCACATCATCGCGGTCAAGGACATGGCGGGGCTGCTGAAGCCGGCGGCAGCAAGGGTGCTGTTCAAGGCGCTGCGCGAAGAGACCGACCTCCCCATCCACTTCCACACGCACGACACGTCGGGCATCGCGGGGGCCACGGTGCTCGCCGCTGTGGAGGCCGGCGTCGATGCGGTGGACGCCGCGATGGACGCGCTGTCCGGCAACACGAGCCAGGCCTGCCTCGGCTCCATCGTGGAAGCGCTGCACGGGACCGAACGCGATCCCGGCCTCGACCCCGAATGGATCCGCAGGATTTCTTTCTACTGGGAAGCCGTGCGCAACCAGTATGCCGCCTTCGAGTCCGACCTGAAGGGGCCGGCCTCGGAAGTCTATCTCCACGAGATGCCGGGCGGGCAGTTCACCAACCTCAAGGAGCAGGCGCGCTCGCTGAACCTGGAAACGCGCTGGCACGAGGTGGCGCAGGCCTATCACGACGTCAACCTGATGTTCGGCGACATCGTCAAGGTCACGCCGTCCTCCAAGGTGGTGGGCGACATGGCGCTGATGATGGTCTCCCAGGACCTGACGGTTGCCGACGTCGAGAACCCGAAAAAGGACATCGCCTTCCCGGACTCGGTCGTCTCGATGCTGCGCGGCGATCTCGGCCAGCCTCCCGGCGGCTGGCCGGAGGAGTTGCAGAAGAAGGCGCTGAAAGGGGAAAAACCCTATACCGAACGGCCGGGCGCGCTGCTGGCCCCCGCCGATCTCGGAGCCATGCGCGCGGAGGCGGAGGGCAAGGTCGGGCATGCCCTTTCGGAGGCCGAATTCGCCTCGTACCTCATGTACCCCAAGGTTTTCACCGACTTCGCCGCGGCGCAGGAAGCGTATGGCCCCGTCAGTGTGCTTCCCACCCCCACCTACTTCTACGGCATGAAGGTCGAGGACGAGGTGCTGCTGGAGATCGAGAAGGGCAAGACGCTGGTGGTGCGCTGCCTAGGCATCGGCGATGCCGACGAGAAGGGGCGCGTCACCGTCTTCTTCGAATTGAATGGCCAGCCGCGCCGCGTTAAAGTTCCGGACCGGGCCCGCGCCGCATCGGGCGCCGGCCAGCGCCGCAAGGCCGAAGCCGGCAACGAGGCGCAGGTTGGCTCGCCGGTGCCGGGCGTGGTGTCGTCCGTTTCCGTGTCGGCAGGCCAGAGCGTGAAGGCGGGCGACGTGCTGCTCTCGGTCGAGGCGATGAAGATGGAAACCGCGCTGCACGCCGAACGCGACGGCCAGATCGCGGAGGTGCTGGTCAAGCAGGGCGACCAGATCGACGCGAAGGATTTGCTGATCGTCTTCGGGTAGCGCGCGTCAGGCTTCAGCGGAGTTCCCGCCGCAGGCAGCCTATCAGTTCTGGGTAGGTGCGGCACAAACGGTGGAGCGCGTGAGGAAGCGCTTTTCCCTGCCGTTGTCGAGGCTGAACATGCCGCCGCGGCCGGGCACGACATCGATGATCAGGTCGGTGTGCTTCCACGCCTCGTATTGCGACGCACTGATGAAGACCGGCGTGTCGCCGATCGTGCCTAAGAGCACGTCGCGGTCGCCGACGATGAAGTCGCCGCGGGGATAGCACATGGGCGCGGACCCGTCGCAGCAGCCGCCGGATTGGTGGAACAGCACCGGCCCGTGATCGGCGATGATCTCGTCCAGGAATTTTTCCGCCGCCGGTGTCGCTGAGACTTTGCCGAGCGAAACCTTGTCCAGCATTGTGTCCTCCACCACGAATTGTCGGCGAAGCGAAAACCGCGCCGCCTCCAAGCAAACTAAAGCATGTCTCCCAAAAGTGGGCACCGGTTTTGGGGAAAAGACATGCGTGAAAACAATAGGCTAAGGCGGGTTGGATGAGGCCGAAAGGCCGCAACCCGCTTTAGTGCCTCGCGCCAGCGCGAGTTCGGTTCGAAAACCGCTGCGGCGAGCCGGATAATGGTGCTGCCGAGAACCGGAGCGCAGCGTACTTAAAGTACGTGAGCACCGGAAGCGCAGGCAGTGCCTTTAGCCGGCCGCCGGAGCGGATTTTTTCACCGAACTCAGAAGAAGCCGAGCTTCTTCGGGCTGTAGCTCACCAGCAGGTTCTTGGTCTGCTGGTAGTGGTCGAGCATCATCTTGTGCGTTTCGCGGCCCACGCCCGACTGCTTGTAGCCGCCGAAGGCCGCGTGCGCGGGGTAGGCGTGGTAGCAGTTGGTCCACACGCGGCCTGCCTGGATGGCGCGGCCGAAGCGGAAGGCGCGGTTCATGTCGCGGGTCCACACGCCGGCGCCCAGGCCGTAGAGCGTGTCGTTGGCGATTTCGAGCGCCTCGGCATCGTCCTTGAAGGTGGTGACGGACACGACCGGCCCGAAAATCTCCTCCTGGAATACGCGCATCTTGTTGTTGCCCTTGAGCACGGTCGGCTTGACGTAGTAGCCGCCGGCAAGGTCGCCCGGCAGGTGGGCCTGCTCGCCGCCGGTCAGCACTTCCGCGCCTTCCTGCCTGCCGATGTCGAAGTAGGACAGGATCTTTTCCAGCTGCTCGGAGGAGGCCTGGGCGCCGATCATCGTGGCGGGATCGAGCGGATCGCCCTGCACGATCGCCTTCACGCGGCCCAGCGCGCGCTCGATGAACTTGTCGTAGATCTTCTCGTGGACCAGCGCGCGGCTTGGGCAGGTGCAGACCTCGCCCTGGTTCAGCGCGAACATCACGAAGCCCTCGATGGCCTTGTCGAAGAAGTCGTCGTCTTCCGCCACCACGTCCTGGAAGAAGATGTTGGGCGACTTGCCGCCGAGCTCCAGCGTCACCGGGATCAGGTTCTGCGAGGCGTACTGCATGATCAGCCGGCCCGTCGTCGTTTCGCCGGTAAACGCGATCTTGGCGATGCGGTTGGAGGAGGCCAGCGGCTTGCCGGCTTCCAGGCCGAAGCCGTTGACGATGTTGAGGACGCCCGGCGGCAGGAGGTCGCCGATCATGTCGGCCCAGAGCATGATGGTGGCCGGCGTCTGCTCGGCGGGCTTCAGCACCACGCAGTTGCCGGCGGCGAGCGCGGGCGCCAGCTTCCAGCAGGCCATCAGCAGCGGGAAGTTCCAGGGGATGATCTGGCCGACGACGCCGAGCGGCTCATGGAAGTGGTAGGCTACCGTGTCGTGGTCGATCTGCGAAAGCGAGCCTTCCTGCGCGCGGAGCGCGCCGGCGAAGTAGCGGAAGTGGTCGATGGCGAGCGGCAGGTCGGCGGCCGTTGTTTCGCGGATCGGCTTGCCGTTGTCCCAGGTTTCGGCCAGCGCCAGGAGGTCGAGGTTGTCCTCCATGCGGTCGGCGATCTTGAGCAGCGCGGAAGCGCGCTCGGCCGGGCTAGTCTGGCCCCATTTCTCTTTGGCGGCGTGCGCGGCATCCAGCGCCGCCTCGATGTCTTCCGCGCCCGAGCGCGCGATCTCGCAAAGTGGGCGTCCCGTTACGGGCGAGGTGTTCTCGAAATATCTGCCGGATTTGGGCGGCGTCCAGTCGCCGCCGATGTAGTTGTCGTAACGCTTGGCGAACGGCATCTTCGTCGTGCGCGAGAATTCCACCTTGTTCATTGTCTTCCTCCCAAGAAGCCGGATGCCGGTTGCATCCCGATTTCCGAAGGTTTCAAGCCGCGGCGGTTCTGTCAGCAGGCGGCACGCGGCGCGGCGGCGGTAACTGTCGCAAGATGCGACAGGTCGGTGGCAAAATTCAGTGAGCCCTTCCGCGCGCCAGCCGGCGGTGGAGCGTGGCGCGGGAGATGCCGAGGTTGCGGGCAGCCGCAGACACGTTCCCGTTGCAAAGCGCCAAAGCGCGGGTCACGGCGCTGCGGCCGGCTTCCTCGAAGCTGGCTTTGCCGCCTCCGCCGAGAAACAGGGCCGCCGGACGCGGCTTGGCCAGATCTTCCGGCGCGATGCCGAGGCTCAGCCGGGCCGAGCGCGTGGCGCCGATCACGAGATCGTCCGCATCCACGGCAAGCAGCGCGTTCGGCGCATTGTCCGCCGTGGGGGCCAGCACGACGCGCGCCTGGGGGAAGCAGAGGCGGAAATTTTCGGCTTCGATGCGGCGCACCGCGTCGTTCAAGGCGATCGCGATCAGGTTGACGAAGCCTTCGGTGAGATCGCTGCGCGCAGACGAGACGTCGAGCGCCCCGGCGAGATGCCCTTCGTGGTCGAAGATCGGCGCGGTGGTGCAGGAAAGCCCGGTGTTGCGGCTGTGGAAATGCTGGTCGCGGTGCACCGTCAGCGCACGCTCCTCCACCAGGCAGGTGCCGATGCCGTTGGTGCCTTCGCTTTCCTCGCTCCACACCGTGCCGGTCCACAAACCCCAGTGCTGAAAGGTGCGGTCGTCGCCGGAGGCTCCGCGCCGTTCCACCGGCACGCCGTTCCGGTCGGCGAGCAGCACGCAGCAGCCGGCGCCGCCGACGGCGAAATACAGGCGGTCCATGCTTGCCTGCGCGGCGCGAATCAGCGGCTCGATGCGCTCGCGCGCCAGCCGCAGTTCGGCCTCGGTGAGGCGCCGGGGCTGTTGCGCTTCGGCCGGATCGAGATGGTGCAGCCCCGCGGAGCGCTGCCAAGAGGCGACAAGGGCGGAGCGGGCAGCCTCGCTGCCGCGCAACGCCGAGTAAACACGGCTGCAATGATTCTGTGAACTGCCGCCCAAAAGCTCCTCCCAAAGCCGATGATGCGATCGTGTCACCCTAGCCGCATCGACTTTCGGACGCCATCTGTTTCGATGCATCCCGGCAGCAGGACAAGATGTATCCAGTTGGCGTCCATGCCGCGCAAACCTCGGCGGCAGGGGGCAACCAAACCGTCGTGCATCGATTTCCCGATGAGCCGCCAACGGGAAGCGTTTCATGCCCGCGCCGAACACCGAAGCCGCAGCGAATGCCGGAGCGCCAGCGCCGACCGACATCCAGCCCGCTGCGGCGCCCACATCCGAGGCGATGTTCGCGCTCCAGGTCGGCGTCGTGGTGGTGGCGGCCCTTTACCTCGGCCAGGACGTGCTGGTGCCGATCACCGTCGCGGTGCTGCTTTCCTTCGTGCTGACGCCTCTGGTGAGCCTTCTGCGGAAGACCAAGATCGGCAGGATCGCTTCCGTCGTGCTGGCGGCGCTGGCCGCGCTCGGCGTTCTGCTGGCCATCGGCACGGTGATCGGCCTCCAGCTTGCGCAACTCACCGCGCGCCTGCCCGACTATGTCGGCACCGTGCAGACCAAGGTCGAGGCGGTGCGGACCTATGCGGTGGAGACGATGCCGTCGGTGGCCGAGCGGCTCGGCCTGGAGGCTGGGGAAGCGCCGCAGGCGCCTTTGCCGCCGGTGGAAGTGCCCGGCATGCCGTCGGCGGTGCCGCAGGCGGCGCTGCCCTCCGCTCCGGGGATCACTGTTTCGCCGCTGACCCTGCTGACCACCTACGTGTCGCCCGTACTTTCGCCGGTTGCGACGGCCGGCATCATGTTCATGGTGGCCGTGTTCATCCTGCTCCAGAAGGAGGACCTGCGCGACCGCATGATCCGCCTGTTCGGCTCCTCCGACCTCCACCGCACGACGGTAGCGATGGACGATGCGGCGCGGCGCCTGAGCCGCTATTTCCTGACGCTCCTCGTCATCAATGTCGGCTTCGGCATCGCCATCGGGACGGGGCTTTACTTCATCGGCATCCCCAACCCGATCCTCTGGATGATCATGGGGGCGTTTCTGCGCTTCGTTCCCTATGTCGGCCCGATCATCGCCGCCGTGCTGCCGATCACGCTGGCGGCGGCCGTCGATCCCGGCTGGTCGATGGTGTTGTGGACCGTCGCGCTGTTCGTTGTCACGGAACTGATCTTCAACCAAGTGGTCGAGCCGATCGCCTACGGCAAGGGCACCGGCCTGTCCCCCTTCGCCGTCGTGGTGGCCGCCATCTTCTGGGGCTGGCTGTGGGGGCCGGTCGGGCTGATCCTGTCCATGCCATTGACGCTGTGCCTCGTCGTGCTTGGGCGGCATGTGGAGCGGCTGGAGTTCCTGGACGTGCTGCTCGGCGACCGCCCGGCGCTGACGCCCTCGGAAAGCTTTTATCAGCGCATGCTGGCGGGCGACCCCGACGAGGCGCAGGAACACGCCGAGATCCTGCTGAAGGAGCGCTCGCTTTCCTCCTACTACGACGAGATCGCGCTGCGAGGCCTTCAGCTTGCCGCGAACGACTGGAGCCGCGGCGTTCTGCGCGACGACCAGCTTGAGCGCATCAAGGAAACGGCGACGACGCTGATCGACGAGCTTTCCATCCATGAGGACGAGGAGCCGGACGGCGAGGCGGAAGAAGCCAACCCCGCAGGCGCCCCCCGGAATGAACGGAAAATTCCTATCGCGCCGCCGCCGGCCAGCGTCGAAGAAGACCGGCTGGCGCCGCAATGGCGGGGCGAAAATCCAGTTCTGTGCCTCGCCGGCAAGGGGCCGCTCGACGAGGTGACGTCTTCCATGCTTGCCCAGCTGCTCGGCAAGCACGGCTTACGCGGCCGTGTCGTGCCCCACACGGCGGCCTCGCGCAGCGCCATCGCGGGCCTGGACGTTTCCGGCGTCGCGATGGTCTGCGTGTCCTATCTCGACATCGGCGGCACGCCCTCCCACCTGCGCTACCTCATTCGCCGCCTGAAGGCGAAGCTGCCGGGCGTGCCGATCCTTGTCGGCTTGTGGCCGGCCGAAGACAGCGTGCTCAAGGACGAAGCGATCCAGCGCGAGATCGGCGCCGACTTCTACACGACCTCGCTGCGCGAGGCCGTGAACGTCTGCACCTCGCAAGCGCATGTGGAAGAGAAGCCGACAGCGCAGGAGAAGCGGCGAGCGGCTGCCGCGTGAAGGCTCAACCCAGGTGACATCGGGGCAGCGGACCGGCTAGTAGATGCCAAATCAACGGTCAGCGCGGGGGAACTGCATGGAACTGGCATCGATCGACGCAACTGGCGTGCAAGGCGGCGCGGGCAGGGCGTCGATCGCCGAGTTCTTCCATGCGCAGTGCGAGACGATGCGGCGCGTGCTTGAGCATAGCCCGACCGAGCGGCTGCGCGGCATCACCTGGTGTGCCATCCCGGTTGCCGGCATCCTGGACGATCCCGCCGTCGAGGCGCGGATCGCGGGCGGCCAAGCCGAAGGGGCCGCGAGCGGCCACGGCTTCTACCGCCTCGCCAGCACGCCGCCGACCACGCTGGCCCGGACGGGCTCGGTGCCGACCGTCTGGGGCGTTCCGGACCTTCCGTCGCAACCCTGGTGGGACGGCGCCCCTACGGGCGAGTTCCTGGAACGGAACTTTCCCGCCATCTGTGACGAATTCGAACAGTGGAGCGCGGGCTTCGTTGAGCACCCCGACTCCAGCGAGATCGTGACCGCCGGCGCCTGGCGCTCGCTGTTCCTCATCTCGGCCAAGGGCTCGGCCGGAGCGGAGATTGCCGCGGCGTTCCCGAACACGCTCGCGGCAATCGAAAGCCTAAAACCCTGCCGGAATTTCGGATTTGCCGCCTTCTTCCGGATCGACGCGGGAACCTCGCTCGCCCGCCACACCGGCTCGGCCAACATGCGCCTCAGGCATCAGCTTGGCATAAAGGTCGATCCCGCGATGCAAGGCTATCTCGAAGTGGGCAACGAGCGCCGCTCCTGGAGTGAGGGCAAATGCCTGGTCTTTGACGACTCCTACCCGCACGAGGTCCGCCACCTCGCCGGCGGGCCGCGCGTCGTGCTGGCGATGGACACCTGGCATCCGGCGCTGGAACCGGGCGAGATCGAGGTGCTGTCCCATCCGATCTTCACGCAGTTCGGCAAGGTCGCGCGGTAGAGCCGCCTGCGACGGCGGGCTAGCTTCTGCCTCCACGCTACCCAAATGCCATCCCGTCCCCTATAGGCGGCGCTTCTCGTTTCGAGCGGCTTGGACACATGGACGCTTCCAATACGATTCTTGCGGCCCGCCGGGCGCGCTGGGCGGTGGCTGCGGTGTTTGGCATCAACGGCTTCATGATCGGCTCCTGGGCGCCGCAGATTTTACTGGTGCAGACCCGGCTCGGCATCACGGAATCGACGCTTGGCCTGCTGATCCTCTGCTTCGGCATCGGCGCGCTGGTTTCCATGCCCTGGTGCGGCTGGCTGATGGCGCGCTTCGGCCAGCGCGCCGTGCTCCGCTTCTTCGGCGTCGCGCAGGTGATCGGCCTCGCCCTCGTGGTGCTTTCGCCCAACGTCCCGGTGACGGGGCTGGCGATGGTGGTGTTCGGCGCGACGCTCGGCTGCTGCGACGTCGCCATGAACGCCGCGACGGTGACGGTGGAGCGCACCTTAAGCCGCGCGGTGATGTCGTCCATGCATGGCTTCTGGAGCCTCGGCGGCTTCGCGGGCGCCGCCATTGGCGGCCGTGTCCTGGAAGCTTTCGGCGCCTTGACGCATTCCCTGCTCGTTGGCGCTGTCGCGCTCGTGGCGGCGCTGGCAACGCTTCCCTACATCCTCGAAGCGCGCGACGTGCCCGTGCCGGCAAACGGCGTGAAGCGGCGCGTCGGGCTGCCGCGCAGCCTGACGATCTACCTCCTCGGCTTGATCGCGATGTTCTGCTTCGTGGCCGAAGGCGCGGTGCTGGATTGGGGCGCGATCTTTCTGCGCAAGGAACTCGGCGCAGAGCTTGCGGTAACCGGACTGGGCTACGCGTTCTTTTCCGGCATGATGGCGACGATGCGCTTTCTCGGCGACCGCGTGCGCGACCGCTTCGGCGCCGTGCGGACCATGCGCGCGTCGAGCCTCCTGGCGGCGGTGGCGATGCTCTCCGCGGCCTTCGCGCCGAACGCCCCGTTGACTATCCTGGCCTTCGCGGTCTGCGGGATCGGCGTCGCCAACGCCGTGCCGATCGCCTTTTCCGCGGCGGGAAACCAGCCTGGCCTTTCGGCTGGCGCCGGCATGAGCGTGGCCACGACGATGGGCTATGCGGGCATCCTGCTCGCCCCGGCCTCTATCGGCTTCGTGGGCGAGCATCTCGGGTTCCGGCCGGTCTTCGCCGCGATGGCACTCCTGCTCTTCACGGTGTTCCTGATGAGCGGGCTGGTGCGGGCGGCCGACGCCAGGGAAGACGCCAAGCCGCCGAGGCTTGCTGTCTAGGGATCAGATGCGGCCGAGAAGTATGAGGATCAGAAGCACCACCAGCACCACGCCGAGGATGCCGGACGGCCCATAGCCCCAGCCGCGGGAATAGGGCCAGGAGGGAACTGCGCCGACCAGGAGCAGGATCAGGATGATGATCAGGATGGTGCTGAGTGCCATGGCAAAAACCCTCCGGGAATGAAGCTGTCCCAACGCCTCCTAGAATGGCGCGCGGGCGGGCGCGGTTCCCGCTCAGTTCACAGAATGGTGAAGACCTGTCTCCAGCGGGAGCGGCCGGTCAGTAGCTCAGCTTCGGATACCAGTCCGGGGCACGGCCTTCCGGCGTCAGATCAAGAATCGACCAGAGCGAGGCGATGTCCGGTGCGTCGCGCGGGTCCTGGCCGGGATCGGCCATGTCGCCGGTCATGGCGCTCATCCAGAACAGCCGCACCGCGTCGCCGTCGCGTTTGAAGACGACGAGCGCCGGGTTCTCCGAGCCATCTTCGTTGAGGAGGCCGAGGTCGTTGGCGTAATCGTCACCAAGGGTCTGCACGAAGTCGAGGTTTTGCCAGCTGCGCTCGGCGGCGAAGGCTTTCTGGCGCTCGACCGGACTGCGCCCGAAGATCTTCAGCGCCACGCGCTGCTTGATGTCCGCCGCGTTGCCGTTCACCGAACCCAGCCAGTTCGTGCACATCGGGCAGGGGCGCTGCCGCCGCGGCCCGTACATCCAGAAATAGCTGACCAGCGTGTCGTGCGTCCCGAACAGGTCGGCGAGGCCGACATCCGCGCCGTTCTCATCGCGGAAGCGGTAGTCCTTCTCGATGACTGGGCCGGGCGGCAGGGCGCGGCGCTGCTCGGCCAACCGCGTCATGTGGCGGCGGAACTCTATCTCCTCGGCCAGCAAGTCTTCGCGCGCCTGGCGGTATGCCTCGCTCTGGCCGGGGAAGGGCGTGCGGAACCCCTTTGCCAGTTCGTGCGCGTCGGCAAGTTCGGCTGCCATGCTTTCCTCCCGAAGAAAAGTTGCGTGGGTGAACGCCCCGCCTCGGAGGAGGGTTGCAGCGCCCGATCCCAACGCCTCGGCACGGACAATTGACAACAGGCTGCCGCTTCGCCACGGGATCGTCAACAAATCCCCTATATAGGGGGAACTGCCCCATCCACCGGATGCCGCCCGTGACCTGCGATCCTTTTTCCCTCCAGCCGCGCCGTCCGAGCGTCGGCGTCAGCGTCGGCGGCGTGGTGGTCGGCGGCGGCGCGCCGATCGTCGTGCAGTCCATGACCAACACGGACACGGCGGATGTGGACGCCACGGTCGCGCAAGTTGCCGCCCTCCACAAAGCAGGCTCGGAGATCGTGCGCATCACGGTGGACCGCGACGAGTCGGCCGCGGCGGTGCCGAAAATCCGCGAACGGCTGGAGCGGATAGGGCTCAACGTGCCGCTGATCGGCGATTTTCATTACATCGGCCACAAGCTCTTGGCCGACCACCCCGCCTGCGCCGAGGCGCTGGCGAAATACCGCATCAACCCCGGCAATGTCGGCTTCAAGGAGAAGAAGGACCGGCAGTTCGCGGCAATCGTCGAGACCGCGATCCGGCACGACAAGCCGGTGCGCATTGGCGTCAACTGGGGCTCGCTCGACGCCGAGCTTCTGACCCGCCTGATGGACGAGAACTCGCGAAAAGCCGCGCCGATGACGGCCGCCGAGGTGACGCGGGAAGCCATCGTGCAGTCTGCCATCCTGTCTGCCGAACTGGCCGAGGAGATCGGCCTGCCGCGCGAGAAGATCATCCTGTCGGCCAAGGTCAGCAGCGTGCAGGACCTGATCGCCGTCTATGCGGAACTCAGCAAACGCTCGAACCACGCGCTGCATCTGGGCCTCACCGAGGCCGGCATGGGCACCAAGGGCATCGTCGCCTCGTCGGCCGCGCTCGGCATCCTGCTCCAGGGCGGCATCGGCGACACGATCCGCATCTCGCTGACGCCGGAGCCCAATGGTGACCGCACCCGCGAGGTGCAGGTGGCGCAGGAGCTTTTGCAGGTGATGGGCTTCCGGCAATTCGTGCCGGTGGTGGCGGCTTGTCCCGGCTGCGGGCGCACGACTTCCACCGTGTTCCAAGAACTGGCGGAAAAGATCCAGTCCGACATCCGCCGCAACATGCCGGTGTGGCGGGAGAAATATCCAGGGGTCGAGCAGCTGAAGGTCGCGGTGATGGGCTGCATCGTCAACGGCCCCGGCGAGAGCAAGCACGCCGACATCGGCATCTCGCTGCCGGGCACGGGTGAGACGCCGACCGCGCCGGTGTTCATCGACGGGCGCAAGGCGGCGACGCTCCGCGGGCCGGCCATCGCGGCGGATTTCGAGGCGATGGTGGCCGCCTATATCGAAAACCGCTTCGGCCGGCGGGAAGCTGCCCAGGCTGCTGCGGAATAGTATGCAGGCGGCAAAACGCAGCTTTGCCGTAGCAGTCCTTGTTCTGGCCAGCTTAAGCACGGCACAGGCCGATCCGCCCCGCCCGCGCATCGACACGTCCGTCGGGCGCATCTGCGAGCTCATCGAAACGCATGCGGAGCGCGAAGGCCTGCCGAAGGATTTTTTCGCGCGGCTGATCTGGAAGGAAAGCCGCTTCGATGCGGGCGCGGTGAGCCCAGTCGGCGCGGAAGGCATTGCCCAGTTCATGCCGGCGACAGCCAAGGCGCGCGGGCTGGCGGACCCGTTCAGCATCGAGCAGGCGATCCCCGCCTCAGCGCGGTTCCTGAGCGACCTCAAGGCCGGCTATGGCAACTGGGGCCTGGCGGCGGCGGCCTACAATGCCGGCGAGGGGCGCGTGAACCGCTGGCTGTCCTCGGGCGGCTTCCTGCCGATCGAAACGGAAAACTACGTGCTCGACATCCTCGGCGAACCCTCGGACAATTTTTCCGATCGCAGCCACGCAAGCGTCGGGCCACCGCTCGACACGAAGATGGCGTTCGCCGCGGCCTGCCGCGCGCTGCCGATCATCGCCTCGCGCACCGTGCCGATGTCCAGCATCGTGCTAAAACCCTGGGGCGTGCAGGTGGCCGGCAACTTTCGCCGATCGGCGGCGGTCAACCAGTGGGAGCGGATCAAGCGGCGCCTGGGCAGCATTGCCCGCTCACAAGAGCCGGTCGTCAGCCGCGTGCGCTCTGGCCGCGGCGTGCGCGGCATCTATGCCGTGAGGATCGGTGCCGGCTCCCGCAAGGAGGCCAACACGATCTGCACCCAGCTTCGCGCAGCCGGCGGCGCCTGCGTGGTGATGAAGAACCGCTAGGGCGGGGTCTGCAACCTTTTGCCCCCTCCACCATGCGCAGCATGGTGGAGGGGGCGTTGCGCCGGTCAGGCAGCCCTTGCGTTTGCCGCGATGCCGTCCAGCGCGCTCATTGCCTCCTCCGGCAGGTTGATCTCGCCCGCAGCGAGGTTCTCCCGCAGGTGCCCGCGCGACGAGGTGCCGGGGATCAGGAGGATGTTGGGCGAGCGGCGCAGCAGCCAGGCGAGAGCCACCTGCATGGGCGTGGCGTTCAAGCGTTGCGCAACGTCGGACAGCGTCGAGGACTGGAGCGGCGTGAAGCCGCCGAGCGGGAAGAAAGGCACATAGGCGATTCCGTCAGCTGCAAGCTGGTCGATCAGCGCGTCGTCCTCGCGATGGGCGAGGTTATACTGGTTCTGGACGCAGACCACTTCGGCGATCTTCCGCCCTTCCGCGACTTGATTTGCCGTCACGTTGCTCAGGCCTATGTGCCGGATCAGGTTCTGGCGCTGAAGCTCCGCCAGCGCTTCGACCTGCGCGGCGACGGGGCCTTCGCTCGGCCCGTGGCCGTCGCCCATAAATCGCATGTTGACGACGTCGAGCGCGTCCACGCCCAGGTTGCGCAGGTTGTCGTGCACGGCGGCGGTGAGTTCCGCCGGGCTCTGCGCCGGGTTCCAGGATGCGTCGGA
This sequence comes from uncultured Rhizobiaceae bacterium, assembly GCA_964242945.1. Taxonomy (GTDB): domain Bacteria; phylum Pseudomonadota; class Alphaproteobacteria; order Rhizobiales; family Rhizobiaceae; genus Mesorhizobium_B. Next base: position 15,206 of record CAXTCF010000082.1, read on the forward strand.
CCCGCGCACCGCGCCGACCTTGGTGACGATCACGAGGTCTTGCGCGTAAGGGTGCAGCGCTTCGCGGATCAGCAGGTTGGTGACGTGCGGGCCGTAGAAGTCGGACGTGTCGATGTGGTTGACGCCGCTTTCCACCGCCTCACGCAGCACGGCGCGGGCCTCAATCGGGCTCTTCGGCGGGCCGAACACGCCAGGGCCGGCAAGCTGCATGGCGCCGTAGCCGAGGCGGCGGACGCTGAAGCTGCCGAGCTTGGATGTTTCTGTGTTGCTGATGTCGGGCATGATCCCGTCTCCTCTGTGATGGAGCCGAGATAGGACTTGCGTGGTTGCGCGATAAGCCGGAATGGTTCGCACGGGCTGTGCGAAAGGGCGAACAGTGGCAGCTGATGTAGCCGACCTCCAAGCCTTTCTGACGGTGGCGCGGGCAAAGAGTTTTCGCGGCGGGGCTCGGCTGAGCGGCGGAAGCGCGTCGAGCCTGAGCGAAGCCATCCGGCGCCTGGAAGGGCAACTCGGCGTCCGGTTGCTCAACCGCACCACCCGATCCGTGATGCCGACGGAAGCAGGCAGCCGTCTTCTGGAGCGGCTGGGGCCGGCATTGGCCGAAGTGGAGGCCGCGCTCGACGTGGTCAACACCTTCCGCAACAGCCCCGCCGGTACCCTCAAGCTCAACGTGCCGGTCAGCGCCGCGCGTCTCGTGCTGCCGGCGATCGTGCCGGCTTTCCTGGCCGCCTATCCCGACATCCAGCTGGACGTGATCGTAGAGGACGGTTTCGTGGACGTGCTGGCGGAAGGCTGCGACGCCGGCATCCGCTATGACGAGCGGCTGGAGCAGGACATGATCGCAGTGCCGATCGGACCGCGCACCCAGCGCTTCGCGACCGCCGCGGCACTCTCCTACCTAGCGCGGCGAGGCGTGCCGGAGCATCCGCGCGACCTGCTCGACCACGCCTGCCTGCGCGGGCAGTTCGCCAGCGGCGCGATGACGAGCCCCTGGGAGTTCGAGCGGAAGGGCGAGGTGGTGCGGGTGGAGCCTTCCGGGCCGCTGCTGGTGCGGGTCGGCGCTGGGACCGATCTTGCGGTAGAGGCTGCGATCGCCGGCACCGGGATCGTCCACCTGTTCGAGGACTGGCTGCGGCCACATCTCGATAGCCGCGCGCTCCAGCCCGTGCTGGAAGAGTGGTGGCAGCCGTTTTCAGGACCGTTTCTGTATTATCCCGGCCGCCGCCTGCTGCCGGCGCCGCTGCGAGCCTTCGTCGATTTCATCAAGGTGGAAGGGGCGCGCCATCAGGCTTGAAGGATGAAGTCAGTTCCGCCGTGACGCTACGAACCTCGCTGCGGCGCGCAGCGTGTCGGCTTTGTTGCCCCAGGGTTCCAGCAAGTCGCAGGCCTGGGCTACCAGTCCGTCGAGTTGGCGGCGCGTCCAGTCTATGCCGTGCAGCGCGGGCAGCGTCGCCTTGCCGGCCGCCGCATCCTTACCCGCCGCCTTGCCGAGCGCCTCCGTGCTCGCGGTCAGGTCGAGAAGGTCGTCGGCAAGCTGGAAGGCGAGACCCACCGCCGCGCCGAACTCGGCCAGGCGCTCGCGATCGGAAGAAACGGCGCCGCCGACGATCGCGCCGGCTTCCGCCGCGAAACGGATCAGCGCGCCGGTCTTCATCGCCTGGAGGCGAATGACGCCGGACTCATCGGGCGTTTCCGTTTCGGCTTCGAGGTCGAGCATCTGGCCGCCGGCCATGCCGCCCAGGCCGGACGCACGCGCAAGGCCAGCCACCAGCGCCACGCGGCGCTCCGCGCTCAAAGCCGTCGCCTCGTCCGCCAGGATGTCGAAGGCGAGCGCCAGCAGCGCATCGCCGGCAAGGATGGCGGTGGCCTCGTCAAACGCCTTATGGACGGTCGGCTGCCCTCGGCGCAGGTCGTCGTCGTCCATGGAAGGCAGGTCGTCGTGGATCAGCGAATAGCAGTGGACGCATTCCAACGCTGCGGCGGCCCTGAGTGCAGCTTCCGCATCACCCTCGAACAGGGCTGCGCTTTCGGTGAGCAGGAAGGGCCGCAGC
>CAXTCF010000083.1:0-17142 GCA_964242945.1 uncultured Rhizobiaceae bacterium
CGTTCGACGCTGCGCAACTGGCTGGCAAAGCGCCGGGAACGGGCGCTCGAAGCGCCTGCCGACCGTCAGGAAGACCTGGCTGCCGAACTGAAGCGGCTGCGGCGCGAGAACGAGGTGCTTCGCCAAGAGCGTGAGATCCTGAAGAAGGCCGCTGCTTTTTTCGCCAAGCAGGGAAGTCGATGAGGTTGCGCTTCATCGACGTGGCGAGAAAGGACTTCCCCGTCCAACGCCTGTGGCCGGGTTCTGGGCGTCAGCCAGAGCGGCTACTTCGCCTGGAAGGGGCGCCCGGCCAGTCCGCGCCAACGGGCCGACATGGGGGTGCTGGCCCATGTCCGGTCCGCCTTTGCGCTGTCGAACGGCACCTATGGCAGCCCACGCATGGTGCGCGAGTTGCGCGACGGTGGCCTCGCGATCGGGCGCCGCCGCACGGCCCGTCTGATGTACGAGAACGGGATGAACGCGCGTCAGAAGCGGCGCTTCAAGCGCACCACCGACAGCATGCACGCCTTGGACGCGCTGCGCCGTGCCGTTGCCCTGCGCCGGCCGCCTGCAGGTCTCGTTCACCACGCCGACCGCGGCAGCCAATACTGCCCGGCCGACTACCAAGCCGCGCTGAAGAAGCACGGCATCCAGATCTCCATGTCGGGCAGGGGAATCCGCAGTGTTCACCGTCTGATCGCCAGCCTATTCCCATGGACGTGTTGACGCGGCATAGAGCTATTGAAGCGGTTCGCTCACATGTGGCAGGGCTAGTTATAGCGGGTATTCTCCGAACTGTGGCGCAAACGCCGAATGATTCGGGTCATCCCCGCGCCACTAAACCAGCCCCGATTCTACCAATTTTGGCGACGGGCACCCACCATCCATGTCCACCGAACTATTCTCGCTTGATGGTAAGAAAGCTCTGGTCACGGGTGCCAGCCGGGGCATCGGGCGTGCCATCGCTGAGGGTCTGGCTCATGCAGGAGCCGATGTGGCGATTTCAGGCCGAAACATCGAGGCCCTTGAAAATTGCGCGGATGCTATCATGGAGATGGGACGACAGGCTCCGGCGATCTGCATGGATGTGTCCGACGTCGGCAGTTGCCGCGGTGGCGTTGCAGAGGCGGCGGCTAGGCTTGGCGGCCTCGATATACTGGTCAACAACGCCGGAGTGGAACAGGTCTGCGCCTCTCTCGACGTTGAAGAAGCTCTCTGGGACCGCATTCTCGACACCAACTTGAAGGGCGCCTTCTTTGCAGCCCAGGCAGCGGCGCGGCTGATGAAAGGCGGCGCCATCCTCAACATCTGTTCGCTGACTTCGGAACGCGGCATTTCGACCGCCGTGCCTTATGGCTCGTCGAAAACCGGGCTCGCCGGCATGACGCGGGCGCTCGCCGTGGAATGGGCTGCGCTCGGCATCAGGGTCAATGCGCTGGAACCCGGATATTTTCGCACAACTCTCACCGAGCCGTTCTACGGGAATGCCGAATGGCAACAGGCAATGCTCGGCAATATTCCGATGCAGCGCTTTGGCGTGTTGAGCGATCTGGTTGGTGCCAGCGTTTTCCTATGTTCCGGTGCCGCAGGCTACATTACCGGTGTATGCCTTCCCGTGGATGGCGGTACGCTGGCTTCCCTTTAGACTAGGACGTTCCATGTCGCTTAAGATCAATCTCCATGAACTGGCGAATCTTTCGCCCGCTGAGCGCGCCGAGCTTCAGCAACGCACCGAAACGGATCTCGCTGCGTTCGAAGAGAAGGTCAGGCCGATCATCGATGCGGTTCGGGCCGAAGGCGACGAAGCTCTGGCCCGCTTCGCTCGCGACTTTGAAAAAGCCCCCGTCACGGCTTCAGAGATCGCCGCCACGGAGTCGGATTTTGCCGAAGCCGAAAAGACGCTCGACCCAAGAGTGCGCGAAGCCATGGAATTCGCGGCGCACTCCATCCGCAGGTTTCACCAGGACCAGATGCCGGAAGAGATGTGGCTGCATGAGATCAGGCCCGGCGCCTTTGCAGGGGATCGGTCACGGCCCATCGCTTCCGTCGCGTGCTACGTTCCCCGCGGCAAGGGGGCATTTCCGTCAGTGGCTTTGATGACGTCGATCCCTGCAAAGGTGGCGGGCGTGAAGGACGTCGTCATCGTCACGCCACCGGGAGCCAACGGGAAAATCGACGACGCCACCCTTGTCGCGGCGCGGATGGCGGGCGTCGGCAAAGTGTTCAAGGCCGGCGGCGCGCAAGCGATCGCCGCCGTCGCCTACGGCACGCAGACCGTTCCGAAAGTGCGGAAGGTGATCGGCCCCGGAAGCCCGTGGGTGGCCGCCGCCAAACGCCTCGTGTCACACCTCATCGATATCGGGTCGCCCGCAGGGCCTAGCGAAGTCATCATCTTCGCCGATGACACGGTGGACGGCGCGCTGGCCGGGCTCGACCTTCTGATCGAAGCCGAACACGGCCCGGACAGCTCAGCCTACCTCGTCACCTGGAGCAGGCGCGTCGCCGAACAGGCTCTTGCCGCGATCCCGGGTTTCTGGAAACGGATGGGCGAGCAGCGCGTGTCTTTCTCGTCGACCGTCCTCGGCGGCCCGATCGGCGGCGTGGTTCTGGCGCGCGATGAAGACGACGCCATCGCGTTCTGCAACGAGTATGCTCCGGAGCATCTGCAGGTTCTGGCGAAGGAGCCTTTTGCCTACCTCGGCCGGCTTGAGAATGCAGGCGAGATCCTGTTGGGCGAGTACACCCCGACGACGCTCGGCAATTTCGTCGTCGGCCCCAGCCACGTCCTGCCGACAAGCGGCTGGGCACGCACGGCATCGGCGGTCTCGGTGTTCGACTTTCTCAAGCGCAATTCGATCGCCTATGTCACCAGCAGGGGCTACCCCGAACTGGCCAGACACGCCCACGCGCTGGCGACCTACGAAGGCTTCGAAGCCCACGCCAACGCCGTCTCCGAGACCAGAGATAAGATTCTGAAGCGTTGACCTGCCGGAGCTTCCGCATTCATATCGAATTCCCCTCTTCAGAGAAAGAACCCCGAATGAGATGGACACCGAACCGCCGCGACATCGTCAGGACAGGCGTTGCAATCGCCGCGCTCGCGGGCACTGCGCGCCTCGCTTTTGCGCAGAACATTCCGTCCGCCCCGGAAGCCGGTGACATCAAGATGGGCATCGAGCCCTGGCTGGGCTACGGCCAATGGCACATCGCCGCCAAGAGGGACCTGTTCAAGGCCGCGGGCCTCGGCGGCGTGGAGATCGTCAACTTCAACACGGATGCCGACATCAACGCGGCGCTTGCCGCCGGCCAGCTGCAGTGCGGCAACATCGCCACTCATACCGCCATGAACTTCATTGCGGCCGGGCTGCCGATCAAGATCGTCGCGTTGCTCGATGTCTCGAAGACGGCCGACGCCATGATCTCCGATGGTTCGGTCACCGATATCAAGGGCTTGAAGGGCAAGCAGGTCGCCTATGAGGAAGGAACCACCAGCGACATTCTCCTGAACTACGCCTTGGCCCAGAATGGAATGACGATCGCCGACATCCAGAAAGTTCCGATGCCAGCCTCGGACGCGGGCGCGGCGCTGATCGGCGGCAAGGTGCCCGTCGCCGTGACCTATGAGCCCTACCTGACGCTTGCGGAACAGCAGAACAAGGACGTCAAGATGATCTACAGCGCCGGTGAGAATCCCGGCCTCATCTCCGACGTCTTCGTGGTGCGCGAGGAATTTCTCGCGGAGAAGCCGGGCCAGATCGTTGCGCTCCTCAAGGCCTGGGATCTGGCGCTTGCGGACTATCGCAAGGATACGGCCGGCGGCCGTGCCATCATTGCAGAAGCCGTCGGTGCAAAGCCGGAGGAATTGGCCACCGCATTTGACGGTGTCGTCTATTACTCACTGGACGAGAACAAGTCTGAACTGGGGGGCAACTTCACGGCGAAGGTCATCCCCGAAGTTCACAAGGCCGCGCGCCAAGCCGGCATCCTGCAGAAGGATGTCGACCTCTCGGCGGCGATCGACACCAGGTTCGTGGATGCCGCGACCAAATAAGGCGAAGCGCCCCGGCTTCGCGCTGGGGCAGCGCATTTCCACGCCTGAGTTCCTCGGAATTGCAGCGCTGGTCTTCGCGGTTGTCGGGCTTTCCTGGTTCTGTGTCACCGCGACCGGGCTGATCGGCAAGCTTTTCCTGCCGTCGCCGGGTCAAGTCGCCTCGCGCCTCGGTGAACTGTGGTCATCGGGCGACTTGGCCGGCGATGTCGGCATCAGCATCTACCGCATCTCGCTCGGGTTCCTCATCTCGACGGCCGTCGCGTTGCCTGTCGGCATCATCATCGGCAGCTATCGGCGCTGGGAAGCGGCCATCGAGCCCTTCGTTGATTTCATCCGCTACATGCCAGTGGTGGCTTTCGTGCCTCTGTCCATCCTTTGGGCGGGCACGGGCGATGTGCAGAAACTGCTGATCATCTTCATCGGCACGTTCTTCCAGCAGGTCCTGCTGCTGATGGACAATGTGAAGTCCGTGCCCCGGGACTTCATCAATCTCGGCCGCACGTTGCAGATGCCGGAATGGCGCATCCTGCAGCGCATCGTCATGCCTTCCGCCCTGCCGGCGATCTGGGATTCGATGCGGATCAGTCTGGGCTGGGCCTGGACCTGGCTCGTGGTCGCCGAACTCGTGGCGGCGACATCCGGCCTGGGCTACCGGATCACGACGGCGCAACGCTATTTCCAGACGGACCTTATCTTCGGCTACCTGCTTATTCTCGGCATCCTCGGCCTGATTACCGATCAGGCCATGAAATATGCGGGCCGCAGGCTGTTCCGGTATCTCGATGCCCGCTGACAAGCTTGTCGTGTCGGGGTTGCGCAAGACCTTCCGAAGCGAACGGGGGGCAACGGTGGCGCTGGAGGGCGTAGACCTTGCCATTGGCGAGAACGAATTCGTCGCCCTGGTAGGCACCTCCGGCTGCGGCAAATCCACATTGCTGTCGATCGCTGCCGGACTGGAGAGCCAGGACGAAGGCACCGTCACCATTGACGGCGACCCGATCGTCGCGCCCGGCCTCGACCGTGGCGTGGTATTTCAGAGCTACACCTTGCTGCCGTGGCTCACCACCCTGCAAAATGTCGAGTTTGCGCTCAAGGCTGCGGGGAAACCAACCCGTCAGGCCCGGGAGATCGCGCAGTCCCATCTGGAGCTCGTTGGTCTGCAAGGCTTTGAGAAAGCTTTTCCTTCCGAACTTTCCGGCGGCATGAAGCAACGCGTCGCCATTGCGCGCGCTTTAAGCTACCGGCCCAAGATGCTGCTGATGGATGAGCCTTTCGGCGCCCTGGATGCCCTGACCCGTCATCACATGCAGGAACTGCTGACGGGAGTTTGGGAAAAACATCGCCTCACGGTCCTGTTCATCACGCATGATGTCGAGGAGGCCGTCTATCTGTCTGACCGTGTGGCGGTGATGACCAACCGTCCGGGTCGGATCAAGACGGTCGTGGAAATCGACCTGCCGCGACCAAGGCACTACGACATGGTGTCCTCACCGGAATTCCAGCGACTGCACCGCGGGGTCCTCGATGCGATCCGCAGCGAATCGCTTGCGGCCGCCTCGTTGCAAAGAGCCTTGGCATGAGCCCGGAGGAATACGCAAAGCACGACGCCACCGCACTTGCTGCGCTCATCCGCGCTGGTGACGTGACAAAGGCAGAGGTACTGCAGGCAGCCGTCGGACGGATCGCGGAGAAGAACCCCCAGATCAACGCGGTCGTCGATCTTTACGACGAGCCCGTCGAAGACGCCGCGGCGCGGGGCCCCTTCCCAGGCGTGCCGTTCCTGTTGAAGGACATCGGCGCCGGCATTTCAGGAAAGCGCACCAGCTGCGCCAGCCGCGCTTTTCTGTCCGTGCCGCCACAGCACCATGACGACGAGCTCACGATCCGCTTCAAACGGTCGGGACTGCGCATTCTCGGCAAGACCAATCTTCCCGAGCTCGGTTTCAACGTGACCAGCGAACCCGTTCTTTTCGGTCCCGCGCGCAACCCCTTCGACCTGACGCGCAGCGCCGGCGGCTCTTCGGGAGGGGCCGCCGCGGCGGTCGCTTCCAGCATAGTGCCGATTGCTCACGCCACGGATGGCGCGGGCTCGATCCGCATTCCGGCCGCCTGCTGCGGCGTGATCGGGTTGAAACCGTCGCGCGGGCTTGTTCCGCAGGGCCCGGCCCATGCCGACATCTATGGCGGCCTCGTTTCGGAAGGCGTGATCACGCGGTCGGTCCGCGACATGAGAACCGCTCTGGCGATCATGAGCGGGCAGGACTCAGGCGCACCCTATGCAGGCCCTGTTCCGCAGCCCGTCAAGGCAAAATGCAGGATCGGCATTCTGGATGTGGGTGCGGAAGATTTCCGCTTCGATGAGGATTCCAGGCATGCCCTGCATCTGGCCGCCGAGCGGCTTCGCGACGCAGGCCACGCGGTCGAGCCCGCTGGCGCGTTTCTCTCGCCTGACGACTGGCGTGTTCCTCGACAGGTCTATCTCGCTCAGGTCTGTGCGAACGCAGCCACCGACTTCTTCGGGCGCGAGATCCCTGAAGAGTTGGAGCCCATAAACCGTGCCGCCATCGAGATGGGGCGCCGCATGCCGGCCGAAAGCTATCTGAAGTTTGTGCGTCGCGGACAAGACTTCGCACGGCGCTTTGCCGCAATCTGGAGCCGATTCGATGTTTTGCTCACGCCTGCGTTGGCCAGTGCTGCGCCAAAGTTAGGCCTGTTTCCGATGGATCATGAAGATGTGGCCTTGCACGTTGATCGCATGACGCGCCTCGCGCCATTCGCCGGCACCTTCAACCTTACTGGTGGACCGGCCCTTGTGGTTTGCGTTTCGCAAACGGAAACGGGTCTTCCATTGGCTGTGCAGCTTGCTGGAGGTATCGGGGATGACGCGCAGCTCCTGGCGCTCTGCGAGGCACTCGTTGACGCTTGAGCCTTACACGGCCATCGCCTGAACCTTGAGCGGATGGCAGCGTTCAAACTTGATAGCGCTGCCCAAACCACCGACTAGAACGGGCGTGTATTGAACCTATCGGATGTCGGCTTTGCGCCCCATGCACGAACCCGCTTCGCCGGAGGGGCGCCTTGTTCTGAAGAGGCGCGACAGGCATTGTCCTTGAGCAGGTAGATGCAGGGTCCGGCGTTTGTCGGATCGATAAGGGCGTGGATTGTGGACCGGCAGGGGATCCCGGTGCCGATCGGCGTGGGGTCACAGTATGCAAGTTACTGATTACGCATAAAGTATGTCTGCAGAAGAGCAGGGACCGCCGGACGCCGGTACACACTGGGTAGATCGCGATGCCCACGCTCGCCCCGACCGTGACGTTCACCGCCCCGCAGGAGATCGGCTCCGCAATGGCGCAGACGATGTCCCGCGCGGTTCTGGCGGAGATGTCGGCACAGGCGGCCGGGTCGCCCGCCGCATCGATGATCACCGCGAACTCGTCTCCGCCTAGCCTCGCCACGCGACCGGGCCGGGGCACGACCCTCCAGTCAACCTGCAAGGGATTAAGGTTCAATGACGCTAGAGCGTCGGACGGTTAATCGCACGCAGTGCGCCAAGACCTGATGGGCGAGTGGTTCCAGAAAGCGGACCTTCGAGGCATAGCTGTTCGGTCGTCGTGGCGGCGATGCGCAGTTTAAATCCGCGACCGCGGCCGCGGCCGACTTTGCGTTCCATCTGAAGGGGAGCCATCACAACGCCGAATGCAATGCAGTTGTTGGCGAAAACCACAGGCCCGCTCGCACATTCACCAGCACGCAGGATGCGCAAGGTTTCCTCGGAACCGACCTTCTCGAACGCCCAGGTCTTGAGGTCGGTGAGCGGGAAGAATGATAGAGCGTGGCCGAGGTTCCCCTCACGCGCGTGCTACTTCTGCTCCGACGACCATGGAAAGTTCACGTACTGGTCGCGCGTGTCGTAGCAGATGTTGCCGTACATCTTGAGGTACGCTTCCCGGCGTCTCGGGTCGTTATAGGCCGATGCGGGATCGGCGAGGTCAGCCTCGTATTGCACGATGTTGTCGCTGGTCAGCGCAACGGGCAGGGTATCCATCGCTTGCGGCACGCTTTTTCCTTCCAGCCAGTCGGCGGCAAACTGCCCCATCGCATAGCCGAACACCGGCGAGGACAGGGCGACGCTTGCCTTGTAGGGGCTGTCGCCCTTCTTGATCTCGGACACCGCCTCGGGCTCGCCGTCGATCCCACCCAGGAACTGATCGGGCCGCGCCTTGCCCGCAGCGCGCAGCGCCTGCAAGGCGCCGAGCACGACCGCATCGGCGCCAAGGATGACGTCGATGTCCGGGTTGGCCAGGAGGATGGTGTTCATGGTGGCGAAGCCGCCTTCCTTGCTGACCGGCTTGGGCGCGATATCCGCAACGATCGTGACGCCGGGAAGATTGTCGAGGCCGTCGCGCATCGCGTCGAACCTGGGCGACAGATACTCCATGGTGTCCTGAGTCAGCAGAACGACCTTGGCTTTGCCGCCGAGCTTGGCTTTGATGTGCGCGATCGCCGCGTCGGTCAGCACCTTCCCCGTCGCATACTGTGGCGCATTGAGAAGCAATGTCGCAGGCGGGGGTACGATCGTGCCGACAAAGGCCCCTGACCAGATGACCTCCTGGAGGCTGTGGCTGATGGCCGCCGGATCGGACGAGGTCGCGATCAGGGCGCCGACCTTCGCGGCTTGAAGCCATCGGATCTGCTCGACGGCTTTGGCGACATCGTTTTCGACGACGATCCTGCGGTATTCCAGTCCGCGGGCCCTTGCGGCCAGCGACAAGCCGTTGTCGACCCCCTGGAGGAACTCGCGCTCGTTCTCCTGAACGTAAGCCAACGACCTCCGGAGGTTTTGAGGCGGGCTACATGCCGGCGCATTGGGGTTGAAGGTGGGGAACGTGGTCCGCTGCGTGATGCCCGGCGCACCTTCCTGCGCCGGCGCCGAAGCGAGACCAGCCGTCATCCCGATCGCCAACAGAAGGACGCGCAGCGCTGCCGGTCGTCGGCGGGCGATTTTGTTGCAGTCGAGCTCCATGGCACGTCCTGCCTCCTTTCCGATGCGCAGACAAGACGGTGCCCGCAGCCGGATGCCGGCGCGCCTGTTTGCAGCCCGGCGTCGCGCGATCAGCTATGCCGCAACGGGTCGCCGTGGCTTGGAGGAAAACACCAAATGGGCGGCCGTGCCAGGCCGGAGGCTCCGATAGTCGATCTGAGCGCCTAAGCTTGCACACATGGCATTGACGATCCTGCTGCCCACCCCGGTGCCCTTGGGCGGGGCCCCAGGCTGTCGTCCGACGCCGTCATCCTGGACGACCAGTTCCGCCTGCTCGTCGGGCAGTTTCTTGAGATGGACACGGACTTCGCCAACCCCGTTGGGATAAGCATACTTGAAAGCGTTGGTGACGAGTTCGGTGACGACCACGCCGAGGTTGATGCTGGCGTCGGTTTCGAGCATGACCGGCTGTATGTCGAACGACAGAGTGACGCCGTGACCTCCGCCGCGCAGGGACGTGCGGAGATGGTCGAGGAGCACGGAGAGGTACTCGTTCAGCGCCACGCAGCGCACGTCGCTGGAGCCATAAAGCCGTCGGTGGACGAGCGAGATCGCAACGATGCGTTCTTGGGTTTCCGCAAGGGCGTCCTTGGCGGCCTGATCGGCCAGGGCCTTCGATTGCAGGTTCACGAGCGACGAGACGAGGGCAAGGCTGTTTGCGACCCTGTGATTGACCTCCGACAACAGCACTTCCGCCCGATCACGGGCTTGAGCCAGATCGGCCGTGCGGATGGCAACCCGCCGCTCGAGATCGCTGTTGAGCGCATTCACCTGGTCGCGCGTGCGGCGAAGCTCCTTGGTGTAGCGTACGATGCCGACTGCCGCACTCCCGACGACGACGAGAATGACGAGCGCGCCGATGGCAGACACGAGCCGAAGCCAACCGGAATTGGCGCGCTGCTCGGCGACGCCCGATGTCAGCCGCTCGTCCGCCCGTACGATGATGCCCGAGACGAACACATTGCTTTCGTCGGTCAGGGCCTTGCCGCTGTTGCTGCGAAAGATGGCGAGCACTTCCTCGTCGCGATGATCTCTCTTGAGCTCTATCGTCCGGTCGAATTCCGCAAACTTGGCGGCGAGGATGGCGGATAGCCGCTGCAACGCCACCTTGGAGTTCGGGTAGGAAGGCAGGAGGGTTTGCAATGCTGCCAGGTTTCGTTGCGCCTGCGTCTTCGCAGACCGATAGGGAGCAAGGTAGATCTCGTTCCCGGTGATGACGAAGCCGCGCTGGCTGGACTCGGCCGTTTGCAGTGCATTCCTCAGGTCGACAACTGCTTGACGCGTGTCGCGCGCTGCGATCGCTTCATCGAAGTAGGATTGCGCCCTTTCGCCCAGCCAGAAGTTCATGGCAACGATAGCCATCAGCGCCGCGAAGCCTACTAGCAGGAACGCAGTGGTCGTTCGGACGAGATAGCGGCTGGAGACAGGCATCAGGGCATCTTTGCCCGATTTTAGAGCGATCCGCCATCATGCCCGGGCTTCATATGGCGTTATGCAGTTCAACCGGTCAACGCACATACCTACTCGCTCCAGCAGCCGACATTGCCCTCACAACCAGAAAGCTGACGTCCAGCCTCGCGCCACCTGCGGTCATGCAGCGTAGCTGAAGGCCTTTTTACAAAGTGAGCCTTCGGCTCAGATATTTGCTGCCTTGTTCGGATCGAACGGGAGCTTCGACGTCATTCCAGCGCCATAAACTTGTTACCCAAGGTAAGTAGCAACAGCCCACACATAACTCCCACTCTCTTGGCAGCTGGCTCATGCAACGTCTTCCATCGTTCCTGGCGCGCCTCTTTACCTCACTGACTGGCAGCTGGCGCTTCATCCTGGCTGTCTCTTTCCTCGCATTGTTCCCGCTCCAGGCGAGTGCTGAGCCGCATCCGCGCGTGGCGCTGGTGATCGGCAACAGCGCCTACCAGGACGCCGGCACCCTCGCCAATCCGGTCAATGACGCGCTGGACATTGCTGCGAGCTTGCGCGCCCTCGGCTTCACCGTCATCGAAGGCCACGACCTCGGCAAGCGGGAGATGGAGCGCAAGGTCGGCGAGTTCGCCGACGCGCTGGATGAGACCTCCATCGGCCTCTTCTACTATGCCGGCCACGGGCTGGGCGTGAACGGGCGCAACTACATCCTGCCAGTCGATGCAAAGCTCGACGTGATGCTCAAGCTCCAGCTCGAAGCGGTTCCGCTGGATGAAGTGCTCGACATCATGCGCAGCCAGGGCAAAGCCAGCTTGGTCTTCCTCGACGCCTGCAGCAACAACCCGTTCGCTGCGGCGGCTCGCTCGGCAAAGGCATTGCAGAGCTTCGCGCCGGTGGAGATTTCCGACAATTCGTTTGTGGCCTTCTCGACGCAGGACGGCGCCACGGCGGTAGATGGGTCCGGGCGCAACTCGCCCTTCGCCGCCGCGCTGCTCCAGCACATGGGCCAGCCCGGCCTGAGCATCAACGACCTGATGCAGAACGTACGCCGCGACGTGCGTCAGGCAACGCGCAAGTCGCAGGTGCCGTTCGTCAAGGACTCGCTCCTGGAACCCTTCGCCTTCGTACCGGCGGGCGGAACGGCGGTGGCAGCGGCGGAAACGGCAGAGACGGCACCGGCGGCCATTGAAGTCGCCTCGCTCAACCGTTCGCTGGGCGACAAGCGTTCGGTCGAGACCTTCATCCGCCGCGACTACCTGACGGTGGACAAGAACAAAATCGAACAGACGGTGCGGCGGCTCTACGCTCCGGAAGCGACCATCTTCGGCACGCCCCTTTCGCTGGACGCCATCATCAAGGCGAAGAGCGACTGGTTTGCGCAGTGGAGTTCCTGGACGCTGGCGATCGAGCCCAACAGCATCCAGGTGACGCCCGCGGGAGCGGACCGTGTCGATGTCAGCTTCAGCATGAGTTACGACTACGTGCCGAAGAGCCCCTGCGCCTGTCAGCGCTCCCAGGGCCGGGCGCGCGTGTGCCTGAGCCTCATCAAAGTTCAAGGCAAGTGGCGCATCGTTTCCGAGACTTCGGCGGCTTTGACGTGATTGCTTGTTCTCAAACGGCTCCGGCAGGAACAAGAACAGTGACGGGCAGGAGGGAGCGCAGCGTTTTCGGGCGGGTCGTTCTTGGGCTGTTCATCGTCTTCAACCTCGTCTGCCTCTGGCTCGTTTCCGAAACTCTTCATCTGGCATCCGATCCGGCGATCACCGGCGACGACAAGCTGTATCAGAACATGGCGTTTTTCCTCGGCGCGGGGGCCGCCTACATAGAAGTCATCATCTGGTTTTTCGGCGCCGTTGTCCTCGGCATCCTCACCCTTCTGACCAGAGGCAAAGTTCAAGATCAGCGTTGATGAGCCACTCAGCCTCAGTGGCTAGCCGCGCCTTCTTGCGCCTGTCAGCGCCGAGATCGCCATCAGCAGGATTGCAGCCCACTTCAACGCCGTGAGAAGCGGGCCCGCGTCGATGTCGTACGTGATGAAGAGCAGCATCCCTGGCACAAGCAGCCCGCACATGGCGAGAGTGATGCGATTGATCTGCCAGGACACCTTGCCCGCCAAGGCGTCGTCACTCGCATCCCCCGCAAGAGCCGCCCGCATTGTGTCGCCGGTGCAGAGCCACGCCGCGGCACTGAGCGAGATCGGCAGGCCGATGCCGATGATCAGCAGGCAGCAGGCTGCAAGAAGCAGCGAGAACGCCAGCGCGCCCGTTTCCGCCGGGACCGGGAACAGCCACGTGGCCAGAGGCAGGAACACGCCGAACATGCCGAGGGCGGCAATCGCGATGAAGATTGCGGCATTGACGAGGACATAGCTGCGATACGCTGGTATCGGGACGGCACTAGCCAGGACATCCATCCGCGCCCACTCGGCATCCGAATAGGTGAAACCCGGCCACTCCATTCTCCCGTCCCTGATGACGGTCATGTTCCGCGCCCAGAACGCAAGACGCGCCAAGCCGGTAGGCGACATGCCGGTTCCCTTTTGCGGTTGCGGGATGGCGAACACTTGCCACGATGGAGAGAGTGACATCATCCTCTCCGCATGAGCAAGTTTGCAGCCGTCTGGCTGGTTCTCTGGTGCTTGATGCCGTCGGCGGCGTTTGCCGACCCCGTTACTTTCCAGGGTACGGTTGGACAGTCCGCGATCGTTGTCGAGTTCACCGCCGATCCCGCCGAGCCGAGTTCGAAGCTCGCCGGCCGCTACTTCTACCGGTCCAGAGGCGTGGATATTCCTCTTCAAGCCGCTTTGCAGGCTGGTGGTGGGTTCATCCTCAAAGAAGAAGCCGCTTGCGAACAAGACCCATGCTTGCAAGGCAGGCCGGCGCCGATCGCAGCGGTCTGGCGCTTGATGCCCGATGCAGGAGCAGGAACGCTGCACGGCACGTGGGACGGGAAGCGGTCTTTGCCGATCACCCTCAAGCGCGTCGGCAGCCGGCCCCAGCCGGACGACCTTCCAGGTGGCCCCTCGGTCTCTTCCAGTATTCCGACCAGCTCGCCTTGGCCCTTGATGACGGACCGATCGCCGCCGCTTCGCCCTACGACCGCTTGCCGTTCGACACGACAATGTCCAAGGGCAAAGCCGAGGGCTGGGCGGATGCAAAGTTCCGCTTTGTGGTCGATCCCCGCACGAAGTTCCGCTTCCCGCGCCTCCTCGGCAAGGCCGGGCAGCTTGCCAACCAGACGCTGCAAAGTCGTCTATTGCGGCGGGGCGCATCCCGACGAATTCGCCCTTTCCTACAATCTGGATGTGACGAGCGGAAAGGTCCTGCAGCCCGGCGATATCTTCAGCAATTGGACTGACGATCAGCCAAGCCAAGCGCTGATCGATCTGGTCGAACAGCGCCCTTCGGAAGCAGCCTCCACTGGCGATGATGCGGCCGAGGATGAGTGCGACGTCGATGAACTCATCGCCAGCAATCTTGCCATTCATTTCCGGCGCGTGGGCGCAAACGCGTTTGCCGTGTTCGGGCTGGAGAACCTGCCCCACGTGATCGGCACATGTAGTGCGAAGCTTCTGGAACTGCCGGTTTCAGCCGTGGAGCCGTTTATGATACCAGGGGCGAAGGCTCTGTTTACAGAGCATTTGCAAAGCCAGTGACGTTTTGGAAGTCGCGCAGGGAATATTGAGGCTGTCTAGCAGGTGCAGGCTGCCCCTTCGCCGCCGAAGTTGCGCTCGGCGAAGCGGAGCGCGTCGCTGTAGCTGGTATAGCTGTTGAACTGGCAGACGTCTGAGCCCCGCCTGACCTTCATCTGCTCGATGTCCCAGAAGGAAATCTCGATGCGTTCGTCGGCGCAGTAGACGGTGTAGCGCTCAGGCTCCAAGGCTGCGGCGCGTCGGACCGTGCTTGGCAGGGGCAAGCATGCGAAAACCAGAAAGCCCAATGCCAAGCGCCGCATTTTCGAATGTCCTTCGCCTCACATCCAGAATGATCGATCGATGCCACCGGGACAAGCTGCCTGGCTTCTGATTCCTATTTGCTCACATTTCCTTTCCAGCGCCTTGGCTGACCACGTGTATCTCGCCAGGCCGAGAAGGCAAACCGCCAGCCCGAAGCTTTTACACTGTGCGCCGATACTGTTGAAGAAGTCCGCGACGGGCAAGGCACGCGACTTGCCTCAAAAAAGAATGCTCGTTCCAGCGCCATTGCGGGCTCGATACAGCGGCATCATTTCTGGTAGCCGCGGGGTGGCAGAAATCCATTCCGCCGCGTCTCGGCTCGAATGGGCGTTGGAGCGGTCACGCCGACTTTTCTCAACCGCATCCGCCAATTTCTGACATTGGGCGTGGTTTCGGAAAGCCGACATTCAGCCTGTCGCCTTTCTCTATCAGGGAATGTGCGGCCGCACCCCATGTGGACAGCGAATTATGCGGTGCAGGTGATCCTTCAGGTGGCAGGCACCAGCCTCCGCCTTCTGTTGTCGATCACCACGATGGCGCAGCCGCTGGCCATGACGAGCGCCATGCCGGCAATCGATAGGGGATCGGGCAAGTGGCCGAAGACGACGGCGCCCGAGACGACCGCCCAGAGCGTGAAGCAGTAGTAGAAGGGCGCGACCGCGTCTGTCCGGCCTGTGCGGTAGGCCATGAAGATGAAGAAGTGGCCGAAGACCAGAAAGAAGCCGGCTCCGGCGAGAAGCCGGAGGCTCGCTGCCTGCGGCCTCACCCAGTCTTCGAGCAGCAGATGGCCGGCGATCGCTCCCGCCAGCACCACGACGACTGCTGAAACAGCGACGATCATGCCGGGCACTTCCGCTGCCACGCGCCGGCCGGCAAGATCGCGCACGGCGCTGAAGACCGCATTGCCGAGTGCCAGCACGGCATAGAAGGAGATGCCGGCCCCCGTCGGCTGGGCGACAAGCAGGGCGCCGGCGAAGCCGATCCCGATCAAGGCGAGTGCTGGACCCGAGGTCTTCTCGCCGAACAGGATCGATGCTCCCATCAGGACGAGAAGCGGCGTGACCTGTCCGAGCGCCGTTGCATCCGCGATCGGCATGTTGGCGAGCGCCACCACGAAGCAAAGGATGGCAGCCGTCTCAGACAGGTTGCGCGTGAGCACGCGGGGCTCGAACATGAGATGCAGCCGCCTGCCATAGCCCAGCATGACCGCGAGCGGCAGGCCCCACAGCAGGGCCGCAACCCCGCGCAGCATCAGCACCTCGTAGGGCGGCAGCGACGTGGTTGCGAGCTTCATCATGGTGTCGTTGACGACATAGGACCCTGTGGCCAGCACCATGAAGAGTGCGCCGCGCAGTTGAGGGAACTGAGCCATGTGGACGAGGTCCCCCGTATCTGGTTTCAGGCGGTTTGATGTGCCGTGGCGACCAGTTGGTTGCAGTGATGACGATGCCGCGCGGCTGCGTCGAGCCCTGCGAACCGGTCTGTCCGGTTCATCGTTCAGTCAAGAGCCCCGCGCCACGCGCGGATCGTGCCCGGTGGGAGGCGGATGGCGAAACGGTCGCGCCGGCATGTTTCGCAGAAAGCGGCAAGCATCGATCTGATCGACCGTGCGGAAAGAACGGCGGCCCTTGTGGCCAAGCCTGCCTGCGGCGCTTTCAAGAGGCCCAAACGAGCGCATGTCCTTGAAGTCAGCGGGCAGGGGGAGCGCGACCGTAGAGCAAGAGCATGGAAACAATCACGACGCCATAGACGATCTGCCGGCCCGCCTCCGGCATCTGCATCACCGACAGGATCGATTGCAGAAGGGTGATCAGGATCACGCCGGCGACCGTTCCGAGATACGATCCTCGGCCGCCCAGGATCGAGGTGCCGCCGAGCACCACGGCGGCGATGGCCGGCAGGAGGTAGGGGTCTCCCATGGACTGCGCGGCTTTCGAGGCATAGCCGGCGAGCAGCACGCCGCCGAAGGCGGAAAGCCCGCCGGCCACCGCAAAGGCGCTGAGAACCACGCGGCGCGTGTCGATGCCGGAAAGATAGGCGGCGCGCTCTCGATTGCCGATGGCGTAAACGGCCCGGCCGAAGGTGGTGCGCGTCAGCGCGAACACGGTCGCGGCGCCGACGATCGCCCAGACGAGCACGGCGTTGGGCAGGCCGGGGACGGCGGTGCCGGTGGCGAGCCAGCGCATGGCGGCCGATGCCGAGTCCTGCGGGCTGTAGCCGCCGGTGTAAACGACCATCAGCCCCTGGGCCACGGCGTTGATGGCAAGCGTCACGATCATCGAAGGGATGCGCAGGTAGGCGACGCCGACGCCGTTCACGAGCCCGATTCCCACGCCGCAAAGGATGCCAAACGGGATGGCGAGAAGCGCGCCGGCCGTGCCGTGGGCCGCAGCCGCGCTCGCCATCATGGCGCCGGCCGCCACCGTCCACGGCACGGAAAGGTCGATCTGGCCGAGCAGGACGACCAGCATCATGCCGGTGGCGATCACGCCGAGGAAGGAGGCGACCTTGAGCTGCTGCAGGAGGTACTCGGCCGAAAGGAAGTTGGGCGAGTAGAGGCTGCCGAGAATCAGCAGCACCAGGATGCAGGCGAAGGCGGGCGCGACCGCCGGGGGGCAGCGCCGGTGGAATTTTCGCGGCGCGCGGGCGGCGGCGGGGGGGGGGGCGGGGGGCGCGGGGGGGCGCGCCCCC
>CAXTCF010000084.1:0-17081 GCA_964242945.1 uncultured Rhizobiaceae bacterium
GCGGTGGAGGGGGCTGGGTCATCAAAGCATGCAGCTCCTCCGAACGAGAACAGCGTGGAAGAGCTGCTGCACCTCGCGCGCCAAGCGGGGAAAACGCGACGGCAGATTGCCGAACAAGCCGCAAGCCTGCTTCAAGCCCATGCCGATCAGCCGGTGCCCGGTTTGTTCCGATTGTCGCCAACGTTCCTGGATGACGCCTCACGGCCTGCGGCGATCGAGGCGCTGCGCTTTCTGCTTGCAGCAGTCGGAGGCAAGAGGTTCCCGGTTGACGTTCTGCGTGCGCGCGTGCTGCTCGATGCGCTTGCCAAACCGGGCAGGCACACGCTGGGCGGTGTCGTGGCCGAGCGGCGAAGCGACGCAGCGTTTCTCCATCGGGAGCACCGCGGGATCGCCGTGGCAGGCTCCGGCGCCGTCTATGACGGGCGCTTTCGGCTTTCCGCATTTCCCCGGCCCGGCAGCGTCGGGCCGTGGGGCGACAGGTTCGACGCCAAGGACCTTGCCTCTGTGCCAGGCGCGCCGAAAGCCATCCTGCGCGCTGCCTTTGCAGCCGCGCCTGCCTTCTATCCGCAGGGCGGCGGTCTGCCGGCCCCGCTGGACGCCGTGGGCATCGCCTGCACGCCGGTCGTGGCACCTTTTCGTGATTTCCTGCCGGGCTTCGACCTGCGTTTGGCGCAGGCATTGGCTAAGCTTTTTAAAGCGCTTGTTTTCCCATCGGCTCCATACAGGAGCGATTGGAAAGAACTCGCTTAACGAGACCGCGCGGTTCTGCTTGGCAAGGGTTTTCCCCGTGCCTATGTTATGCCGAGACACGAGCTTCCATCGGATCGCGCCCCGGCCATCTGCAAAAAGGCCGGCGCCAACGGGGCATCCCCACGGAATCATGATGAATCCGAATTATCGCAACCTTGCGCTTTGGGCGATCATCGCCGTTCTGCTCATCGCGCTGTTCAACCTGTTCCAGACGCAGCCGCAGCGCGGCGCTTCGCTTACCGTGCCGTATTCCAAGTTCCTGGACGACGTGAATACGGGCCGCGTGAAGTCCGTAACCATTTCCGGCGACCGCATCACCGGCTCCTACACCGATTCCGGGAGCTTCCAGACCTACTCGCCCGGCGACCTGGAACTGGTGAACCGGCTGGAAAGCAAGGACGTCACCATCACGGCGCAGCCGGAAACGGACGGTTCCTCGTCGCTGATCAGCATCCTGCTGTCCTGGCTGCCGATGATCCTGATCCTCGGCGTGTGGATCTTCTTCATGCGCCAGATGCAGTCGGGCTCAGGCCGCGCCATGGGCTTCGGCAAGTCCAAGGCCAAGCTGCTCACCGAAGCGCATGGCCGCGTGTTGTTCGGCGACGTGGCCGGCGTGGATGAAGCCAAGCAGGACCTGGAAGAGATCGTCGAGTTCCTGCGCGACCCGCAAAAGTTCCAGCGTCTCGGCGGCAAGATCCCGCGCGGCGTGCTGCTGGTCGGCCCTCCGGGCACCGGCAAGACGCTGCTCGCCCGCTCGGTCGCGGGTGAGGCGAACGTGCCCTTCTTCACCATTTCGGGCTCCGATTTCGTGGAAATGTTCGTCGGCGTCGGCGCGAGCCGTGTGCGCGACATGTTCGAGCAGGCGAAGAAGAACGCGCCCTGCATCATCTTCATCGACGAGATCGACGCGGTCGGCCGCCATCGCGGCGCGGGCCTGGGCGGCGGCAACGATGAGCGCGAGCAGACGCTGAACCAGCTTCTGGTCGAGATGGACGGTTTCGAAGCCAACGAGTCGATCATCCTGATCGCCGCCACCAACCGTCCCGACGTGCTCGACCCCGCATTGCTGCGTCCGGGCCGCTTCGACCGGCAGGTCGTCGTGCCGAACCCCGACATCAACGGGCGCGAGAAGATCCTGAAGGTTCACGTGCGCAACGTGCCGCTGGCGCCGAACGTGGACCTGAAGATCGTCGCGCGTGGTACGCCGGGCTTCTCCGGCGCCGACCTGATGAACCTTGTCAACGAGGCCGCCTTGATGGCCGCGCGCCGCAACAAGCGGCTCGTGACCATGGCTGAGTTCGAGGATGCCAAGGACAAGGTGATGATGGGTGCGGAGCGCCGCTCTTCGGCCATGACCCAGGCGGAGAAGGAACTCACCGCCTATCACGAGTCCGGCCACGCCATCCTGGCGCTCAACGTGCCGTCCGCCGATCCGCTGCACAAGGCGACGATCATCCCGCGCGGCCGTGCGCTGGGCATGGTCATGCAGCTGCCGGAAGGCGACCGCTATTCCATGAGCTACAAATACATGATCTCGCGCCTGGGGATCATGATGGGCGGGCGCGTTGCGGAGGAGTTCAAGTTCGGCAAGGAGAACATCACGTCGGGCGCTTCCTCCGACATCGAGCAGGCGACCAAGCTGGCGCGTGCCATGGTCACGCGCTGGGGCTTTTCCGACAAGCTCGGCCATGTGGCCTACGGTGAGAACCAGGAAGAAGTTTTCCTCGGCCATTCCGTGGCGCGCACGCAGAACGTTTCGGAGGAAACCGCGCAGATCATCGACGCCGAAGTGCGCCGCCTGATCGACGAGGCCTACGAGACGGCCAAGCGCATCCTGACTGAAAAGCGCGAAGACTGGATCGCGCTTGCCGAGGGCCTCTTGGAATACGAGACGCTTTCGGGCGAGGAGATCAAGCAGCTGATCGCCGGCAACCGTCCGTCGCGCGACCTCGGCGACGACACGCCGCCCTCCCGCGGCTCGGCCGTGCCGAAAGCGGGCAGCGCCGGCGGCCGCAAGCGCGGCGACGAGCCGGAAGGCGGTTTGGAGCCGCAGCCGCAAAGCTGAAGCGAACTTTGAGCTTTGTCCCGAACGCCGCGCTTGCCAAGCGCGGCGTTTTCGTCTCACGCGGCAGCATGCCTGATCTTGCGATGAGTTCGATCAACCCCCGCCAGCAAGGGTCGCTCAGATCCTTGACTCCGTGACTTACCCGACGGAATGACCGGATCGTCCTCAACGGTTTGTTTTCCGCTTCGGTGCCAAAAGTCCTTTTCATCCACAACGGCGCATCAGGCCGCTTCACGTTTCTCTCCAAAGCTTTGACGGCCAGGGGCTGGGAGGCCGCGCAGATCGGGCCGCCGAACGACGCACCCATGCCGCACACGCGCATGCTCCCGTGGAACTACCGGCGCGGCACGACGACGGGCATCTTCGCGCCTGCGATCCGCGCCGAGATCGACCTCATCCGCGGCCATGAGGCGGCACTTGTAGCGCGGCAACTGAAGGCAGGCGGCTTCACGCCGGATCTCATCGTCGGCCATCCCGGCTGGGGCGAGATGGTGTACCTCAGGCAGGTTTTTCCCGATGCTCCGCAGATCCAGATCGGCGAGTTCTTCTATCAAACGGGAAGCAGCGACTTCGATCCGGAATTTATCCCGAACGATGACGCGGCGCATTTCGACGAGGTGTGCCGGGTTTGGGGAAAGAACGCCGTCCTCACCTTAAGCCATGTCGATGCGGCGAAGATCGTGGTGCCGACGCCGTTTCAGCGCAGCACGTTCCCACCTCTGTTTTCTTCGCGCATCGAGGTGATCCATGAAGGCGTGGACACGAAAATCACCAGGCGAAAAGAGGGTACCGGCCTTTCCCTGCAAGGCGGCAGGCAACTCGATCGCGCCACGCCTGTGGTGACCTTCATCAACCGCACCTTCGAGCCCATGCGCGGCTTTCACGTGTTCATGCGCGCGCTTCCCCGCTTTCAAAAGGCCGTGCCGCAAGCGCATGTGCTGATGATCGGGGCCGATGCGCCGCCAGCCTATGGGGCCGCTCCGAAGGCGGGAGGAACCTGGAAGGCGGCGATACTCGCGGAAATGAAAGACAGGATCGACCTGAGCCGCGTCCACTTTGTCGGCGTGCTGCCCTATGAAAGTCTCATCCACGTTCTTTCGCTCTCTTCGGCCCATGTGTACCTGACGCATCCCTTCGTGCTGTCCTGGTCGCTGCTGGATGCGATGGCCTGCGAATGCGCCGTGATCGGCTCCGACACGGCGCCGGTGCGCGATGCGCTCACCGACGGCGAAACGGGAGTGCTCGTGGACTTCTTCGACACGGACGCGCTCGCCGACCGGATGGCCGACCTATGCCGCAACCAGCCTGCCTTCGCGCCGATGCGCCGCGCGGCGCGGCAGGCGGTCGTGCAACAATTCGACCGGGACACGGTCTGCCTTCCCGCCTGGATGGCGCTGATTGAAAAGACGCTCCGGGAGCGAAGTGTCCGGCACTGACCAGATGGCAGGTTCCGGCACTGACCAGATGGCAGGTTTGTGCTTTTGCCGGGCATGACCGGGTTAAGCTTTTCTTTCGCTCTTTGAGGCAATTTGCCGCCTAGAGACTGCAATCAGGGCTGGGGCATGGCTCGGAGCGAAGCCGGGAAGCGGGACGAGAGGTTCTGGGAGCAGGCGCTCCAGCGCGCGCGGCTTGGCCTTTGGGACTGGGACCTCGAAGGCGGCGACTGTTTCTACTCCAAGACCTGGGGGCAGATGCTCGGCTATGGCGAGGATGAACTCGTGCATGCCAGCGACCTTTGGCTGACGATGACCCATCCCGACGACCGGGAGTGCGCTGTCGCCAGCGGCGACGCCCATCTCGCCGGGCTGACAACCATCATCGAAACGGAACTGCGGCTCCGGCACAAGGACGGCCACTGGGTCTGGGTGCTCGACCGCGGCGGGGTCGTGGAACGCGACGCTGAAGGCAAGCCGCTGCGCATGGTCGGCGTGCAGACCGACATCACGAAGCAGAAGACGGCGGAACAAGAGGTTGCGAAGGTCAACGCCCGCTTCCGATTGGCGTTGGCCGCCAGCGGCACCGGCATCTGGCACCATGACATCGATGCCAAGCAGAGCATCTGGGACGAGCGCACCCGCGAGATTTATGGCGTTGCCGGGACGTCGGATGTGATATCGGCCGAGATGTGGCATACCTTTTTGCACCCGGAGGACAAAGAGGAGGCTGAGCGTGCGCATCTGGCGTGCCTCGGCACGCCGGAGGTGGTTTCAGCGCGCTACCGCATCGTCCGCCGGGACGGCGCGGTGCGCTACCTGGAATCGCTGATACGCTTTGTGCCCGACCCCATTTCCTCCGGCCAAATTTTAGGCACTGTCTGCGATGTCACCGAAGCAGAGTTGCGCCAGCAGGAACTGGCCTTTGCCGCCCGCCACGACGCGCTGACGGGCCTGCTCAACCGTGCCGCGTTTGACACGCTGCTGGGGCAGGGGATCGGCAATGCCGGCGGTTTCCCGCTTGCCGTGTTCTACATCGACCTCGATTACTTCAAGGCGCTGAACGACTTCGCCGGCCATGCCGCGGGCGACGCTGCGCTGCGCAGCATCGCCGCTGCGATCCGGGCGGCCCTGCCGGCGCGGGCCCATGCGGCACGGCTCGGCGGCGATGAGTTCGCCGTGCTTGCTCCCACTTGCGAGGACCCCGGCGCAGTCGCCCAAAACCTGCTCTCAGCCATCCGCAACGCCGAACTGGAACCGCATGCCGGTCCCCGCAAGCTGGCTGCCAGCATCGGCGTCGCCCTCGTCCGGGACCGCGCGACGACGGTGGCCGACGCAATGGCCTGCGCCGACGACGCCTGCTATGCGGCGAAGGCCGCCGGCCGCAATACCTTCTCCGTCTTTTCGGAGCAGCCGACCGCTTCCACCTCCGGCCTCAACGCCGCGCGGCTGGCAAGCGACACGATGGACGCGCTGGAGGAGGGCCGCCTTCTGCTGTTCGGGCAGGAGCTTCGCCTTGTCAGCGACGCCTGGACGCCCTGCGCCCACTTGGAAGTGCTGGCAAGGCTGCGCGGGCGCGACGGCCGCATGGTCTCCCCCGTCGAGTTCATCCCGGCCGCCGAGCGCTTCGGGCTCGCCCCGAAGCTCGACCGCTGGATTTTCAGCACGGCGCTGTCCCGCTTCGCTCCTGCCATGCGCTCTGCCGGCCTGACGCTCGCCTTCAACCTTTCGGCGCAGACCCTGAGTGACCTCGATCTCTGGAGCTTCGTGGATGCCGTCATCGAGCGGACGAACGCGCCTTACGAGAACATCGTCTTCGAGATTACCGAAACCGCGGCCGTGACGAGCTTCGAAGCGGCGGAGCGGTTCGTCCGCCAAGCGCGCGAACGGCGCTGCCGGGTCAGCCTCGACGACTTCGGCGCGGGCCTGAGCTCCTTCGATTATCTCCGGCGCTTCCCGGTGGACAGCATCAAGATCAACGGCTCCTTCGTCGAGAACATGGCGGCAAGCCGCTTCGACCGCGAGATCGTCGCGGCGATCCACGGCATCGCCAGGAGCTTGGGCTACAGCGTGGTCGCGGAGAAGATCGAGAAGGCCGAAACGCTCGACCTGCTGCGCGCGATGGGCGTCGATCGCGGCCAGGGATTCCTCATGCACCGGCCGGAGCCGCTGGAAAACATCGTTTCGCGTCTTTTGCCCCCCGCCCGATCCCGCCCCGCGGGCCGGCGGCGGGCATAGAGCCTGCCGGCGTTATCGCTTTTAAAACATCGCCCTGCACACCGCCGCCGAAATCCTGGAGCGGACGCGCAAAGCCGCCGGCTGATTTTCGCTCCAGCGAAACAACCGCAAGCCGACAAACCTATGTGGCTGGCCTGCCCCGCGTTTTTGCGCTAGCGGAGATTTGGGAACAGGGCTCAAAGAGCGCCTGGCGAAACCTTTGGGACCGGCAGACCCAAGGGATTCGGCTGGTGCCTCATGACACCGAACCTGCGCGGAAGTTCCGCTTTCCGCGCGTTTTCAGCATGCTAAACGGTGTCCGATGGGTTCCAGGAAAGTTCGGGTCGGGATTGTTGGTGTCGGCAACTGCGCGTCGTCGCTGGTGCAGGGCATCGAGTTTTACCGCCATGCGTCGGGCAACGAACCCATCCCAGGACTGATGAATGTCGATCTCGGCGGCTACGGCGTCGGCGACATCGAAGTCGTTTCCGCCTTTGACGTGGTCAGCACCAAGGTCGGCCATGACCTTGCCGACGCCATCGCCGCAGGTACGAACAACACGATCCGCTTCGCCGACGTGCCGACAAGCGGCGTAACGGTAAGCCGCGGGCCGACGCTCGACGGCATCGGGCGCTACCTGCGCGAGGAGGTGGAAGAGTCGGAACTCGCGGAGGCCGACGTCGCCGACATTCTGCGCCGGACACAGACCGACGTTCTCGTGTCCTACCTGCCGGTCGGCTCTCAGGCCGCAAGCGAGTTCTATGCGGCGCAGGCGCTGGAGGCCGGCTGCGCCTTCGTCAACTGCATTCCCGTGTTTCTCGCCTCCAGGCCTGAATGGGCCAAGCGTTTTGAAAGCGCCGGCCTGCCGATCATCGGCGACGACATCAAGAGCCAGGTCGGCGCGACCATCGTGCATCGCATGCTGGCCAACCTCTTCCGCGAGCGTGGGGTGCGGCTCGACCGCACCTACCAGCTCAACTTCGGCGGCAACACCGACTTCCTCAACATGCTGGAGCGCGAGCGGCTGGAATCGAAAAAGATTTCCAAGACGCAGGCCGTCACCAGCCAGATCGACGTGCCGCTCGACCCGCACAACGTGCATGTCGGCCCTTCCGACCATGTGCCGTGGCTGACCGACCGGAAATGGGCGCATATCCGGCTGGAAGGCACCACCTTCGGCAACGTGCCGCTCAACGTGGAACTGAAGCTGGAAGTGTGGGACAGCCCGAACTCGGCCGGCGTGGTGATCGATGCGGTGCGCTGCGCCAAGCTGGCGCTGGACCGCGGGCTTTCCGGACCGTTGACCGGCCCGTCCTCCTATTTCATGAAGTCGCCCCCGGAACAATTCACCGACGCGGAAGCGCGGGAGCGGACGATCCGCTTCATCAACGGCGAGGAAGGCGGCGCTTCCGGACGGCCGCAATAACTTCAGAAGTGGACGAGGAGGACGACGTGGCCCAGGCGCGTGCCAAGGTGCTGCGCGAGGTGGATGCGCAGGCCGTCCAACTCGCCAAGACGCTGATCCGCTCTGCCCGCTTCGGCGCGCTGGCGGTCCTGGAGCCGCGCACCGGCTGGCCGCTTTCCTCCCGCGTCGGCGTGGCGACAGACACGGACGGCGCGCCGCTGATCCTGGTGTCCGGCCTTTCGGCCCATACGAAGGCGATGGCGGCTGACCCCCGCGTGTCGCTGCTGCTCGGCGAACCCGGCAAGGGCGACCCGCTGGCCCATCCGCGCATCACCGTCTTCGCCAAGGCCGAGAGGCTGGAGCGCGGCACGCGCGCTTACGAGCAGGCGGAGCGCCGCTATCTCAACCGCCACCCCAAAGCTGAACTCTATGCGGGCCTGGGCGATTTCACGATGGTGCGGCTCCTAGCCGAACGCGCCTCGCTGAACGGCGGCTTCGGTCGCGCCTACGAATTGGGGCGAGAGCACCTGATGACGGAAAGCCCGATGCTGGCGGGCATCGCCGCGGTCGAGCAGAGCGCCATCATCCACATGAATGCCGACCACCGGGAAGCCGTGGCGCTCTACGCCGCGCATTTCGCCAAGGCGCCGGCCGGGGAGTGGCGGATTACGGGGATCGACCCGGAAGGCGCTGACCTCGCCTGCGGCGACGAGGTGCGCCGGGTCTTCTTCCCGCGGCCGCTCGCCGGGGAGGGCGACCTGCGCATGATCCTGGCCGAGATGGCGCGGATCGCGCGGGCCGCGGACAGGTCTGGCTGACGCCGCCGGAATGGCGCTGCTCATCCCGGTCGAGGATCCTGCCGACCCGCGCCTCGAAGCCTATCGCGACATTCGGGAGCGCGACCTGAAAAGCCGGGCGAACCGTTTCGTCGCCGAAGGCAGGCTCGTGGTCGATATCCTGCTCGGCGGGCGCCGCTTCGAAGCGGAGTCGCTGCTTCTCCTGCCGAACCGGCTGGAAAGCATGGAAGCGGTGCTGCGCAACGCGCGGGAAGACTTGCCGGTGTACGTCGCGGCCCCGGCGGTGATGGATGCGGTGGCGGGTTTTTCCGTGCATCGCGGAATCTTAAGCATCGGCCGCCGGCGGGCAAATGAGACTGTCGCGGGGCTGCTCCACGCTCTGCCTGAACGAGCGCTCGTGGTCGCCTGCATCGGCATCGGCAATCACGACAATATCGGCGGCATCTTTCGCAACGCCGCGGCGTTCGGCGCGGGCGCCGTTCTGCTTGATGCGACCTGCTGCGATCCGCTGTACCGCAAGGCGATCCGCGTTTCGGTGGGCGCCGCGCTGAAAATCCCTTTCGCCGTCGCGCCGGATGCCGACGAGATGGTCGCCGCGCTGGGCCAGGCAGGCTTCGAGCAGCTTGCCCTATCGCCGAGCGGCAAAACGAAGCTGGGCGAAGTCGCTCGCGCGCCACGCACCGCGCTGTTTTGCGGCGCGGAAGGTCCCGGCCTGCCCGCATCCCTGCTGGCGCGGCTCCGGCCGGTGCGCATCCCCATCGCGCGCGGCTGGGACAGCCTGAACGTCGCCGCGGCCGCCGCGGTGGCGCTGGCTCACTTCGCCGGCGAAGACGAAGTGTCCTGAACCTGCCCGCGCAGCGCGCGGATGCGCTCGGCCAGGCTCGAACTAGGCCCCGCGCTGGCCGGGGCCGCACCAAGCGCCTTGTCGATCGGCCCGCCGGGGCCTTCGACACGCGCAGCGAGCGCCGTCACCTGCGCGGCCAGGTCGAGCATCTGCTCGCGCAGAACCGCTTCGGCACTGCCCTCCGGCTGCGCCGCATCCGTTCGGGAAAGGGCGGCGCGCAGATCGCGCGTTTCGCGCAGCAGGGTGGCGACCCGCGCTTCGAGCCGATCGCGCTCCTCGGCGGCGGCTTGCAGCGCTTTGGCGGGATCGCCGCCCGCGGCCGCACCCGGAAATAGGCCGACAAGCAGCCGGTTGAGCGCCGCAAACTCCAATTCCAGCCCGACCTGCTCGCTGCGCGCTTCGATCAGTTCCGTTTCCAATCTTGCCCGGTCCGCTTCCGCAGCTTCCCGTTCGCGCCGCAGCTGTTCGGTCTCATTTCGACTGCGCGCCGCCCGCTCCTCGGCCGAGGCGAGTTCGCCATTCAGGGCTTCCGTCTTTGCCAAAGCCTCGCCCTCGCGGTTGCGGTTGGCCTCGGCAGCGCTGCGCACCGCATTGAGTTCCTTTTCGAGCGCAGCCGCCATGTCCCGCGCAGCACGCAATTCGTCGCCCAGGTGTTCCGCTTCGCTTTCCCTGCCGACCAATTCGATCTGCCGGCTGCTCGCCAGAAAACTCGCTTCCTCGAAGCGCTTTTCCAGGCGGCCGGCTTCGATCCGTGCTTCCTCCATCAGTCTTTCCTGAGCGGCAAGCTGTGCCTCAAGGTTCTTGGCGTTCTCCTCGGCGATGGTGATTTCCAGGCGCAGCGCGGCCCGCTCGCTTTCCAGCGCGCCTATCGTTTCGCGGAAGGTATTGCCCTCCGTCTGGGAGGCGCGGGCTTCCTCCAGAGCGCGACCGGCGGCGATGGCCTGCTCGTTGCGATCCGCCCGCAAAGTTTTCGCCTCATGCCCGAAGCGCTGACACGCCAACGCGAACTCGGCCCGCAACGCATCCTTGCCCGCGTCGATCTCGTTGAGCGACATCGGCAGCCTTGCTTCCAGCTTGCGCCGCGCCGCACGCTCGGCGCTGCGGCGAAAGCCGGGCGCGGCCAGCAGCACCAGCATGAACAGGCTCAAGGCGCCGAGCACGAAGAAAAGGATCGGCTGGATCAAAGGGTGGTCAGGTCCTTACACGGCTTGCCTTGTTGTGGCATGGCCGCCCGTTCCTGATCCAGTCCGCATCCTGTCGTAAAGTAAACGGCGGGGGAGGCTCAGAACGGGTTCCAGGTCGGCCGTTCCGTCACCTTGAGGTAGCCGACGTTGAGCCCCACCCTGGCGCCAACGCCCGTGCGCACGGGCACCAGCAGAACGTCCTGCCGCTTCAGAACGGTGAAGCCGAGGCCAGCCAGCGCGTAAGCCGAACCGGCGACGCCGCCGAAGCGGCCGTACAGCCCGTTCACCTCGTTGAGGTTGTAGACCAGGATCATCGCCCGCGCACCGTCGCCGCCGAAGTCGAAGCCGAGCGAGGGCCCCTGCCAGAACACCTTGTGGTCGCCGGCATTCTTGGTGAACAGCGTGCCCTCGCCGTAGGTCAGGCCGCCGATCAGCGCGCCGGAGCCTTCCTCGCCCAGCACGTAGCCGTTGGGCAGGCCATAGGAGGAGAAGATCTTCTCGACCAGCGTGCCCAGGCCGCCCGACGTCGCGCCGAAGAACTTGTGGCCGGAATCGACGATTTCCTGGGCCGTATAGCTTTCAGCGCGTGCGCCGGCCATCGCGACGGAAAGGGCAAACAGGGCGAGGAGCGCCCGGCGGAAAAGGGGAAAGAATCGTGCATGCATTGGTTCGTCTCCGTTCGGGAGCCTTTGCCTAACACCTCGGAATTTTTCCCTGCCTGAAGCGGATGTTTGATGCTCCGCCTCGTCGCTGCGCACGCTTGCGTGGTGCCTTGGGAGCAACTTCGCCCCTAATCCTTTTTCAACCATTAAGAATGCAGAAATCTTTGCGTCTCCCGGCTGGGGTGAGACACCGGCGGTCGAGAAATCCCGCTGCCGGTGCCGCGCTTTGTGCTACGGGAAAGGTTGGGGCGGCGCATGCGGCGCGCTGCCTCTCATGCACGAGGAACGACGTTTCATGGCTGAACTGGTCACGCTATCGGCCCCCGATCTCGCGGCGCTTTTGTGCTCGCGCGTCTGCCACGACATCATCTCGCCGGTCGGCGCCATCAACAACGGCTTGGAGCTTCTGGACGAGGGCGGCGCGGACGAGGACGCCATGAACCTCATCCGCACGAGCGCGCGCAACGCTTCGGCGCGGCTCCAGTTCGCCCGGCTCGCCTTCGGCGCGGCGGGTTCGGCGGGGATGCAGATCGACACCGGCGAGGCCGAACAGAAGGCCGCCGCCTTCTTCAAGAACGAAAAGCCTGAGCTTTCCTGGAACGGGGGGCGGGCGCTTCTGCCCAAGAACAAGGTCAAGCTCCTGCTCAACCTGCTCCTCATCGCCAGCGGCGCGATCCCGCGCGGCGGCACGATCGCAGTGCATCTGGACGATTTGGAAACCAGCCCGCGTTTCACCATCAGGATCAGCGGACGCATGCTGCGGGTGCCGCCGAAATTTCTGGAGCTGCACGCCACGGGCAAGCTCGAAGGCGAGGTCATCGACGCTCACAATGTGCAGCTCTACTACACGCTGCTGCTGGCGCGCGAGGCCGGCATGGAGATCGGCATCACGGCTTCGGCCGACGAGATCGTTCTGACGGCGTCTTGAATGCCAGCGGCCGGCTTTCCCCTTTTCTTTACTCTCTTGGCCTAAGCTTCGGGGCAGAGGCGGTGCGTCAAGCGCTTGCTTCGGTGCTTCCGTTTCGCGCTGCTTAGGCGCGCGCATCGGATGCTCCGCGACCGCGACGCCTTGCAAGCGCAGGGGAGGGACCATGAAACGCTGCCTGTTCATCGACGACTCCGGCCTGATCCGGAAGGTCGCCAAGCGAATCCTTACAGGCGCCGGCATCACGGTGATCGAAGCGGAATCGGCTGAGGAAGCCCTGACCGTCTGCGTGCTGGACATGCCCGACATCATCGTGGTGGACAGCCTGCTGCCTGGAATGGACACGCCGGACTTCATCCGCCGCGTGCGGGCGATGCCGGCTTCGGTCAAGCCGCAGATCCTGGTTTGCCTGGTCGAGGTGGACGTCGCCACCATCATGCGGGCCAAGCGCGCCGGCGCGCAAGGCTATCTTCTGAAGCCGTTCGACCGCAGGACGATCCTTCAAAGCCTCGCCAGCGCTTCCGCCGCCGCCTGACAAGGTCCCCGGCGGGCTGACCGGACGCTGTTGCGCCGGCGGATTGCCTCGGCATCCGCGGCATCGGTTTTGCCGCGCCGCATGGATGCCGGCCTGCGCGATCGCCGGCTGTGTATCCTTTCCAACCTCATCGTGTTATGGGCCCTCGGCATGCTCTCCACGGTGATCCAGCGCGAAGGTCAAGGTGAGCGGATGCGAGGCATCGCGGTTGAAGCGCTGTCCAAACGCTTCGGCAGCACGGTCGCGCTCGATGCCGTATCCCTGGAATTCCGTCCCGGCTCCTTCACGGCATTGCTCGGACCATCGGGCTGCGGCAAGACCACGCTTCTGCGGCTGATCGCCGGCTTCGAGGCGCCGGATGCTGGCCGGATATTGTTTGACGGCTCGACTGTCGCCGATCCCGCCGGGCAGACGCCCCCGGAAAAGCGCGGGATCGGGTTCGTCTTCCAGTCCTATGCGCTTTGGCCTCACCTCGAAGTGGCAGAGAATGTCGCCTACCCCTTGCGGGCTCGGCGCACGCCGGAGCCCGCCATCGCCCCGCGCGTCGCGCGGGCGCTGGAAACGGTCGGATTGTCCGGCTTCGAACGACGGCGCATCGATGAACTGTCCGGCGGCCAGCGCCAGCGTGTCGCGCTCGCCCGGTGCCTTGTCGCGGAAGCCGGGATCATCCTGTTCGACGAGCCGCTCGCCAACCTCGACATCCACCTGAGGGCCGCGATGGTGGATACGTTCCGGGCGATCCGCCATGGCGCCGGCGCCACGATGATCTACGTCACGCACGATCAGGGGGAGGCCCTGGCGCTTGCCGACCGCATCGCCGTGCTGGACAAGGGGCGGGTGCTCCAGGCGGCGGAGCCTTCCGCCATATACCATTCTCCCGCCGCGGAAGCCGTCGCGCGCTTCGTCGGGCGCGGCGCTCTCGTGTCCGGCGTGGTCTCCGCGGCCGCGGGAGGGAAGGCGACGGTGGCGGCAGGCGGCGGCGTCTTCACGGCGCGCGCCGACAGCGATCGACTCGGCCCCGCAAAGATCCTCCTGCGGCCGGAAGGGCTCGCGCTGGACGGCGGCGGCCTCCAGGCGACCGTGCTGGATGCCGTTTACCGAGGGCCGGTCTTCGAGGCGAGGCTGGCGCTGGCGACAAGCGGAGAGGTGCTGGTCGCCGACAGTTCCCGGCCGCTGCGCATCGGCGAGGCTGTCCGGCTTGCGGTTCGCGATGCCTGGGTCGTGCCGTCCTGACGGCTACCGCCAGGGCAGCGTGCCCGGCGGAAGCCTGCGGCCGAAGCGGTCCAGCACGATCAGCAGCGCCACCACGACCGAAACGGTGGCAACGGCAAGCGCTGCGGCTTGCGTGCCGAGGCCGGCTTCCTCCAGGTTGAACAGCACGACGCCCAGGGTTTCGACCCCGCTCGACCAAAGCAGCGCCGAGACGGTCAGTTCGTTGAAGGCGCTCATGAACACAAGCAGCCCGCCGGCCAGCGCGGCGGGCGCGGCAAGGGGCACCGTGACCGTCGCCGTGCGGCGCAGCGGCCCCGCGCCGGACACAGCCGCCGCGTCGAGGAGATCGTGCGGAATCTGCCCCACCGCCACCGAAACGGAGCGCAGCGGCAGGATCAGGAAGCGCATGAGATAGGCGATGAGGATGATCGCCGCCGTCCCGTAGAGGCTGCCGATCAGCGGCAAAGGGCGCAGGAAAAGCAGGATGCAGGCGATCGCCAGCACGATGCCGGGAATGGCAAAGGGCAGTTCCGTCAGGCCGACGAGGACGCGGCGCGCCGGCGGGGGAAACCGCTCCAGCCCCAGCACGAGCGGCACGGCTGAGAGCGACAGAACCAACGCGGCGGCGGCGGACAGCAGAGTTGAGTTGCGGAAGGCGCGCACCGTCGAAGGCTGCACAGCCAGCACTTCGCGGAAGTTGGCCAGCGTCGCCGTTTCGGAAGTGAGCGGCACCCCGAAGGCGGGGATGAGGGCGGTGGAAAGAAGCGCCAGCAGCGGCAGAACGAGGATCGCGGCGATCACCGTCCAGGCAAGGCAGGCGAGCGGCCAGCGCCAAGCGCCGAGGGAAAAGCGCGCCGGCGTGCCGCCGGAAAAGCGCGACGCGCGCCCGCGCGCGCCCAGGGCTTGCAGGAGGAGGCCGACGAGCGCCAGGGCGGCGATCGGCAGGGCAAGCGTCGCGGCCTGCGGCAGCACGCCGGGGCCGAAGCTGGAAAGCTGCCGGTAGATCAGGGTGGGCAGGGTCAGGTAGTTGACGGGAAGGCCGAGCAGCGCCGGAATGCCGAAGTTGCCGATGCCCGAAACGAAGGCGAGGGCCGCCGCCGCGATCAGGTAGGGCCGGACGAGCGGCGCGACGACGCGCGCCAGTACCGGCAGCGGCCGGGAGCCGGATATGCGCGCGGCCTCGACGAGGTCGCGTGGCACCTGCGACAGGCCCACCCGCAGCGTGACGAAAACAAGGGGAGCGTGCTGCACGCCGTAGAGCAGGATGATGCCGTTGCGGCCGAGCAGCGGATTGGGCGTGCCCGGCGCGGGCGCCAAGCCGAGGCTGTTGAGCAAAGCGCTCGACGGCCCGAAAAGGTGCAGCCACGACAGCGCGGTCACCTGCGGGGCGATCGTCAGGGGCAGCAGCAGCAGAAAGGCCAGGAGCTTGCGTCCGGGAAGGTCGGAAAGCGCCACCGCCGCGGCGAACGGAGCGCCGATCAGCAGCGAAAGCACGGCGCCCCAGAAGGCGGTGTCCAGCGTGTGCGCGGCGGCCCTGATCGTCTGCGGCTTGGCGAGCCGTTCGGCAAAGGCGGCAAGGTCGAGTGCGCCGCCGGGCGCCACCGCGGCAAGCAGCAGCCGCGCGACCGGCAGGAGGCTGAGAACGGCGACCACAGTCAGAACCGCGACGCTGGAAAGCCGAGGAAGGCGCGCGGGAATCGCCCTGCCTTGCGCTTCCCGTTGCGCCGGATCCTGATTCCGAGTCAAAGGGCTCCGCGGTCTCGCCGGCAGATCAAGCCGGCGTCACTGCCCCATGACCTCGGAAAACTTCTCCTTGTTCGCTTCGTCGTTGGCGAGCGCCGCCGCGGCGTCGAAGCCCAAGACCTTGATCGTCGAGCGGTCAGGATAGCCGGCCGGCATCCCCGCGTCCGAGCGGGCCGGGATATAGCCCTGGGAAAGCTCCAGCTTCTGGCCTTCGGGCGAAAGCAGGAAGTCCACGAAGGCTCGTGCCGCTTCCGGGTTCTTGGCGCTCTTCAGGATCGCCACCGGCTCCGTCACGGCGGACACGCCCTCCGCCGGGAACACGAACTCGACGGGGGCGCCCTTCGCCTTTTCGCGGATCGGCATGTAGTCCACGACCATGCCGAACAGCTTGTCGCCGCCGCTCACCGCCTTGAGCACGTCGCCATTGCCGCCGGCAGCCTGCGCGCCGTTCTTGGCAAGCGCCGCGTAATAATCCCAGCCCCCAGGAAGGTTGCCGGTCAGCGTCAGCGTGTGGATCATGGCGGCGCCCGAGGTCAGCGGACTCGGCATGGCGACGAGGTTCTTGGCCTCCGGCTTGGTGAGATCGTTCCAGCTTTCCGGCTTGAACGGTGCCTTGGTGTTATAGACGATGCCGGTGGTGATCAGCTTGGTCGAGAAGTAGAACTTGGCCGGATCGGACAGTCCGGCGGCGAAAGCGGAGGTGTCGGCCTCCGGGTAGGCGGCCAGCAGGCCGTCCTTCTTCAGCGACTCCATCGTCACCACGTCTGCGATCAGAAGCACGTCGGGCTGCGGCTGCCCGGCCTCGATCTCGGCACGCAGCTTGGCGATGATCTTGGGCGTACCATCGCGCACCCATTCGACGGCAACGCCGGGATTCTTGGCCATGAAGGCGTCGGCGGTCTGTTGCGCGTCCGTGTTGGGCTGGCTGGTGTAGAGCACAAGCTTGCCCTCCGCCGCGAAAGCGTGGGAGGCGAATAATCCGAAAAGAAGGCTGGCGAGAAGAGCGCGCATCCTGGACCTCAGGAAAAGACGAAGGGAACCGAACGAACTCCGCCCGTTAGGGCGCCTGCGCAACAGATTTGTGACAGCCGGCTCTGGCCGCAAGGGCAAGACGTACAGGGCTGTCACAGCACCTTCACACAGAAAACCTAGCGTTAACCACGATAGCGCCGCTGGGAGCGGGGGGGGGGGGGGGGGGGGGGGCGGGGGCGCCCGGGACCGGACGGACGAGGGGAAGGCTCGAGCCATGACGTTGATCGCATGGCCTCGACCGCACCCGACGTCGGCGACGCGCACCCCACGCTCCAGC
>CAXTCF010000085.1:0-16952 GCA_964242945.1 uncultured Rhizobiaceae bacterium
TGGAACTTCCTCAGAGCCGAAGGATATGCGTCCAATTAAATGTCCGATGCTCTAGCCTGCATCCCGCCCCCAACCACCAGCCTGCATCCGATTAACCGTCCGATGCTCTAAAACGCGCGGTGGAAACGGAAGGGCTCATCGCACCACAGCTTGCGCATAGATTTACAAGGACCCGCTCAAAG
Source organism: uncultured Rhizobiaceae bacterium (assembly GCA_964242945.1). Lineage (GTDB taxonomy): Bacteria > Pseudomonadota > Alphaproteobacteria > Rhizobiales > Rhizobiaceae > Mesorhizobium_B. The sequence goes on from CAXTCF010000085.1 coordinate 183, forward strand.
GATGCCCAAAAAGCGTGAGCTGCAAGTCAGCGCCGCCTTGTCTTCTCTAACAAGGCCACGGCTTCCACATGGCTCGACCACAGAAACTGATCGACCGGCGTCACGCTCAGCACCCGATAGCCGCCGGCGAGCAGGATCTTCAGGTCGCGCGCCAGCGTCGCGGGATTGCAGGACACCGCGGCGACGCGCGGCACGTTCGACTTCGCGATCTCGCGCGACTGCGCGTCCGCCCCGGCGCGCGGCGGGTCGAAGACAAGCCCATCGAACTTGTCTAATTCCTTGGCTGTCAAAGGCCGCCGGAACAGGTCCCGCCGCTCAACCGCCACAGGCTTGAGGCCGGGCGCATGCTTGGCCGCGCGATCCAAGGCGGCAAGCGCAGCCGCATCGCTTTCGACGGCGTGAACGGCGGCGTGTCCCGCAAGCCGCAAAGCAAAGGCGCCGCAGCCCGCAAACAGGTCGGCAACACGCTTGGCTTTGTTCAGGTGCTCGCCAACCAGTGCCGCCATAGCGCTTTCCGCCTCCGCCACGGCTTGCAGGAACGCGCCGGGCGGCGGCACTATCGGCACGGCGCCGAACATCACGGTCGGCTTGCGCGGCTCGATCAGGATTTCGCCATCGACGGAAAGCCGTGCCAGATCCAGGCGCATCGCAGCCGCGCCGGCAGCGCGGCGCTCACCTTCGTTCAGCTTGCCGGAACCCTCCGCGGCTACGTCCAGGCCCGAAGCCGTCGCTGTTACAGTCAAGCGGAAAGGCTTTGACGTCCTCGCGATGAGACGGGCAACCTCGCGCAGTGCATCAAGCGCCGAAACGATCGCGGGCAGCGCGATCCAGTTCTCGGAGATGTCCACGAGTTCGTGGCTGTGCATGCGGTTGAAGCCGAGCAGCATGCCATCGCCCGTCCGCTGCGCCGTCAGGGCAACGCGCCGGCGCGACTGCGGCGGACATGGCACGAGTTCCGCCACCGCCGCGTCGATGCCTTCGCTGCGCAGCGCATGCACCACGCGCCCGCGTTTCCAGGCGCGGTAGGCGCCCTCCTCCCAGTGCTGAAGCGAACAGCCGCCGCAGCGGCCGAAATGCCGGCAGGGCGCCGTCACGCGCTCCGGCGACGCTTCGCGGATCGCGAGCGGCCAGGCACGGCCGCCCTCCTTTTCGGCTTCCACGAGTTCGCCCGGCAAGGTGAACGGCACGTAGAGCGGCCCGCCTTCCCGCTCCGAAACGCCGTCGCCGCCGGCGCCGATCCGGTCGATGCGGACGAGTTCGCTCACCGGCTTTTCACTCCGCCGAGCAGGAATTCGCGGTTGCCCTCTGCGCCTTCGATGGGCGACGGAAGCAAGCCGAGCGCTTGCCAGCCCGGCTGGGCGTCGAGCCAAGCGCGCAGATCCTGCGCAACCTCTTGAGCGGCTGCGGGACCGCGCAGCACGCCGCCCTTGCCGATCGCCTCGCGTCCCGCCTCGAATTGCGGCTTCACCAGAAGAACCGCACGCGCGCCCGGCTCAGCCAAAGCCAGGGCCGGCGGCAGAGCCAGCTTCAGCGAGATGAAGCTGACGTCGGAAACCACGAAGTCCGGTCGCCTGCCACCGAGATGCTCAAGCGTGAGGTCGCGCGCGTTCAGACCTTCCCGGCAGGAAACGCGCCGATCCCTTCGGAGGCTCTCGGCCATCTGCCCATGCCCGACATCGACGGCGAACACATGCACGGCCCCGCGCTCCAGCAGCACCTGCGTGAAGCCGCCGGTGGAAGCGCCGACATCGAGGCAGGTGCAGCCGGAGGGATCGAAGCCGAAGCCATCCAGGCCGGCGATCAGCTTCAGCGCGGCGCGCGAGACATAGGCCTGCGCTGGGTCGTCCACGCTGACATCTGCGTGCTCCGCCACCGCCTCGCCGGCCTTTCGCGCAAGCCTGCCTTCCACCCGCACCGTGCCGCGCAGGATCGCGTCGCGCGCCCGCGAGCGGCTGGCGAAGAACCCGCGCCGCACCAGCGCCTCGTCCAGCCGCAGGCTCATGCGACGCCGCGCCTCGATCGCCATTCAGGGCGCAGGATCGCCATCACGAGTTCGTCGCGGTGCTCGCCGCCGAAAAAAGCGCTGCCCCGCGAAATGCCTTCCGCGACAAAGCCGGCAGCCTCGTAGGCGCGGCGCGCCCGCTCATTGTCGGGAAACAAGCCGAGGAAAAGCCGATAGGAGCCGGTCTGCTCGAACACGGCATCCGTCACCAGTTCCATCATCCGCCGGCCGAGCCCGCGGCCCGGTTCCGCGACGGCCGCGCGCTTGATATACGCAACTTGTTCGGGGCTCTGCCAATCCCGCAGGATGACGAAGCCGGCGGGTTTGCCGCCCCGCCGCGCGATGAAGTAGGTATGGCGACCATCCACAAGCGCTGCGGCGTGCCGGTCGTACTCCCACCGGCCGACGAGCTTCCCGTAGCCGGGGCGCCGCTCGGCCGCCATGACGAAGGGAAGGTCCGTCTCGCCTCCCAGCTCCAGCCGAAGCGCGTCCATGAGCGGGCGCGAAAGATTCAGGCCCGCGCAGCCAAGGCTGCCGTGCCGAGCGCGGCGAATGCGGCACGGGCAATGCCGGCGGCATCCAGCCCGGCATCGCTGAGCATCTTTTCCGGCTTGGCCTGATCCACGAAAGCGTCGGGCAGCACCAGCGGCCTGATCTTCAAGCCGTGGTCGAGCAGCCCGGCACGGGCGAGGAAGTGCAGAACTTGGCTCCCGAAGCCGCCGACGGCGCCCTCCTCCACCGTCACCAGCACCTCATGCTCGCGCGCCAGGCGCCGCACGAGATCTTCATCCAGCGGCTTGGCGAAACGCGCGTCGGCAACCGTCGCCGAAAGCCCCGCCGCGGCAAGTTCCTCGGCGGCAAGAAGGCAGTCGGCCAGCCGCGTGCCGAAGGAAAGCAGCGCGACCTTCGTGCCCTCCCGCAGGATGCGCCCTTTGCCGATCTCCAGCGCCTGCCCGCGCTCCGGCATCTCGACGCCGACGCCATTGCCGCGGGGATAGCGGAAGGCGATAGGTCCTTCGTCGTATTCGGCCGCGGTGCGGACCATGTGCCGGAGTTCCGCCTCGTCGGCGGCGCCCATCACGACAAAGCCCGGCAGCGAGGCGAGGTAAGTCGTGTCGAAGGCGCCGCAATGCGTCGGCCCGTCCGCCCCGACGAAGCCGGCCCGGTCGATGGGGAAGCGCACGGGCAGCTTCTGGATCGCCACGTCATGCACGACCTGGTCATAGGCGCGCTGGAGGAAGGTGGAGTAGATCGCAGCGAACGGTTTGAGCCCTTCGGTCGCCAGCCCGGCCGCGAAGGTCACGGCATGCTGCTCGGCGATGCCGACATCGAAGGTGCGTTCGGGAAAAACTTCGCCGAATAAGTCCAGGCCGGTGCCGGAAGGCATCGCGGCGGTGATCGCCACGATGCGCTCGTCCTCTCGCGCTTCCTGGATCAGGCTTTCCGCGAAAACGCGGGTGTAGCTCGGCGCATTGGCCGGCGCGGCAGCCTGCGTGCCGGTGATCACGTCGAACTTGTTGACGCCGTGATATTTGTCGGCGGCAGCTTCGGCGGGCGCGTAGCCCTTGCCCTTCTGGGTGACGACGTGGACGAGCACGGGCCCTTCCACCGTATCGCGCACATTTTTCAGAACGGGCAGCAGGTGCTCCAGGTTGTGCCCGTCGATCGGTCCGACATAGTAGAAGCCGAGTTCCTCGAACAAGGTGCCGCCGGTCCAGAAGCCCCGCGCGTATTCCTCGGCGCGCCGCCCCTTCTCCTGAAGGAATTTCGGCAGCTTCTTTGCCAGCTGCTTCGCCGTTTCCCGCAAACCGCGATAGGTTTTGCCCGAAACCAGCCGCGCGAGATAAGCGCTGAGCGCACCGGCCGGCGGCGCGATCGACATGTCGTTGTCGTTGAGGATGACGATCAGCCGCGCGTCCAGCGCGCCGGCATTGTTCATCGCCTCAAAAGCCATGCCGGCCGACATCGCGCCGTCGCCGATCACCGCGATGACGTTGTTGCTTCCACCCTTCAGGTCGCGCGCCACCGCCATGCCGAGCCCGGCCGAGATGGAGGTGGAGGAGTGCGCAGCGCCGAAGGGGTCGTAGGGGCTTTCCGCCCGCCTGGTGAAGCCGGACAGGCCGTGTTCCTGGCGCAGCGTGCGGATACGGTCGCGCCGCCCTGTCAGGATCTTGTGGGGATAGGCCTGGTGGCCGACATCCCAGATCAGCCGGTCGTCCGGCGTGTTGAAGACGTGGTGCAGCGCCACCGTCAGTTCGACCACGCCTAGGCCCGCGCCGAGATGGCCGCCGGTGCGCGAAACCGCGTCGATCACCTCCGCGCGCAGTTCCTCTGCAAGCTGCGGGAGTTGTTTTTCGTCCAGTCCGCGCAGGTCGGCGGGGATGCGGATGCCGTCGAGGAGGGGCGTATGGGAATGATTGCTCAAAGCCGCTTCACGCTGCTCCCGTTGATCTACCAGCTTTCCGGGATAGGCCCAGCCGCCGGATAAGGCAATGCGGCGGAAAAAACGCTCGCGTGACTATTTCAGCGAAGGCGTTTCATTCGGGGTCTAACGGCTCCGTGCCGACCGGCTTGCCTTCGCGCGAAAGCCTGATCTTCTCCACCTTGTCTTCCGCGGCCTTGAGCAGGCGGTCGCAGTGCGCCTTCAGCGCCTCGCCCCGCTCGTAGATGCGGATCGACTCGTCCAGCGCCACCTCGCCGCGCTCCAGATCGTCCACGATCTTCTCCAGCGCATCCAGCGCCTGCTCGAAGCTCATGGTTTTGACGTCGTCGTTCGGCCCTGCCGCCACTTTCCTCATCCTTCCATCAACCGCCAGTCATCAATCGCCCGTCATCAATCGTCTGACATGCGCGGCTGCCGAGCGCGCGAGACCTTCCAGATCATAGCCGCCTTCCAGCAGGCTGACGAGGCGGTGCGCGGCATGCTTGTCCGCCACGTCCATCAGCTTGCCCGTGGCCCAGCCGAAATCCTCCTCCGAAAGCTCAAGCTGCGCCAGCGGGTCGCGGTGGTGGGCGTCGAAGCCGGCGGAGATGATGACGAAGTCCGGCCGGAAATTCTCCAGCGCCGGCAGGATCTTTTCCTTGAACGCTTCACGGAACTCCGTGCCGCCGTTACCGGGTGCCAGCGGTGCGTTGAAGATGTTGCCGGCCCCGGTCTCCTTTGCCGCGCCCGTGCCGGGATAGAGCGGCATCTGGTGCGTCGAGGCGTAGAGCACGGAAGGATCGGCCCAGAAAATGTCCTGCGTGCCGTTGCCGTGGTGCACGTCCCAGTCGATGATCGCCACCCGTTCCGCGCCGTGCCGCTGTTGCGCGTGGCGCGCGGCGATCGCCGCGTTGTTGAACAGGCAGAAGCCCATCGCGGTCGCCTTTTCCGCATGGTGGCCGGGCGGGCGCGAGGCGACGAAAACGTTTTGCGCGCGGCCGGAAAACACGTCGTCCACGGCAGCCGTGGCAGCGCCGATGGCTGCCAGCGCCGCGTCCCAGCTTCCAGGGCTCACCGTGGTATCGGCGTCGAGCCGCCTGAGCCCCGTCTCCGGCACCGCCTTGCGGATCGCTTCCACGTATTTTTCCGGATGTGCCAGCGCCGCCGCTTCGACGCTTCCCATCGGCGCCTGCTTCCTGTCGAGGGCCGCAAACGCATGGTCGTCCAGCGCCGCTGCGATCGCCTCCAGCCGCTCCGGCCGTTCGGGATGTCCAGGGGGGGTGACGTGGCCGAGAAAGACGGGATGCGTGTAGAGGCGTGTGACCATGGGATGCGGATATAGGCTGCGAAGGGGAAGCGGCGACAGTTCAGCCGCGCCCGGCCAAGCCATGCCCGGTCTGGCCGCGGTGGCGCAGAAAATGGTCGGCCAGCGCGCAGGCCACCATCGCTTCGCCGATCGGCACCGCGCGGATGCCGACGCAAGGGTCGTGCCGGCCCTTGGTGGAAACATCCACCTCTTGGCCCTCCGCATCGATCGAGCGGCGCGGCGTCAGAATGGAGGAGGTCGGCTTCACCGCGAAGCGCGCGACGATCGGCTCTCCTGTCGAGATGCCGCCAAGCACGCCGCCGGCATTGTTGGACAGGAAGCGTGGGCGTCCGTCATTGCCGGTCCGCATCTCGTCGGCATTCTCCTCGCCCGTGATCTCGGCTGCCTCGAAGCCGCGGCCGATCTCGACACCTTTGACCGCGTTGATCGACATCAGGTTGGCGGCGATGTCGGCGTCCAGCTTGCCGTAGATCGGCGCGCCCCACCCCGCCGGCACGCCGTCCGCCACCACCTCGATCAGCGCGCCGACCGAGGATCCGTTCTTTCTGATGCCGTCGAGATACTCGGAAAAGACCCGCACCGATGCGGGATCGGGCGTGAAGAAGGGATTTTCGCCGGAATCGACAAAATCCCAATCCCAGTTGGCGCGCTCGATCTTCTTCTGCCCCATCGCAACCAGCGCCCCCCGCACCTTGACGCCGGGAAGGACGAGCCGCGCCAATGCTCCCGCTGCCACGCGCGCCGCGGTTTCGCGCGCCGAGGAACGCCCACCGCCGCGGTAGTCGCGCAAGCCGTATTTCGCGTCATAGGCAAAGTCGGCATGCCCCGGCCGGTATTGCTGCGCGATGGCGCCGTAGTCCTTGGAGCGCTGGTCCACATTCTCGATCAGCAGGGAAACCGGCGTGCCGGTCGTGGTCAGCCAGCCGTCTTCACCTTCCAGCACGCCCGAAAGGATCTTTACCTCGTCCGGTTCGCGCCGCTGGGTAACAAAGCGCGAGGTTCCCGGCCGCCGCCGGTCGAGGTCATGCTGGATGTCCTCGCGCCGGAAGCGGATGCCGGGCGGACAGCCGTCCACCACGCAGCCAAGCGCCGGCCCGTGGCTCTCGCCCCAGGTCGTCACGCGAAAAAGATGGCCGAACGTGTTGTGGGACATCAGGGAAATAGCCCTGGCCTTTGCGCATCGCCGGCACCGCGCCGGCTCTCACCCTCCTCTGCCCTGCCGGGCATCTCCCCCACAAGGGGGGAGACCAGCAGCTTCGGCGGCTTGCATCCCTCTGAGACGTTGCAGGAAAGGCGGCGATCAGGCCGCTTGCGATCTCCCCCCTTGTGGGGGAGATGCCCGGCAGGGCAGAGGGGGGCGAACAACGCAGCCCTGTAGCCAGACAGCCGCTTCGCCGCAGCGCCGCTCAACGGAGCACCCCGCACCGTTAAAGCCACTCCAACCTGCCACTCTCAATACGCAGCACCTTGTCCTGCGGGATCGAGGCCAGCGAGGCTTCCTCCGGGCTCATGGTCCCGGACAAAGCGAAAAGCGTGCGCAGGATGCCGCCATGCGAGACGCAAACGGAAGGCGTGCTCAGGCTTTGCAGAAACGGGGCGACGCGTTCGGCGAGCAGGGCATAGCTTTCCCCGCCCTCGCCCGGCGGCACGAAGGCCCATTTGTCGGCGTGGCGCTTCGCCAGGCTTCCCGGCTCCCGCACTTCCACTTCCGCGTACGTAAAACCCTGCCAGGTGCCGAAATGCAGTTCGATCAGGCGCGCGTCGGTGCGATAGGCCTTCGGCTCCAACGCCATCGCGGCGCGGATGCGCTCCAGCGTTTCGCAGGTGCGCTTGAGCGGGCTCGCCACAAAGTCGAATGTTTCGGGCTCGCCGATCAGTTGCTTCAGCACCGCGCCGTTGCGGTCGGCCTGGGCGCGGCCGAGGTCGGAGATGTCCGTGTCGGTCTGGCCTTGCAGCCGGCCCGCCGCGTTCCAGCCGGTCTGCCCGTGCCGCACCACGAACAGGAGCGGCAGCGAACGGAAATCGACCGGCGGCAGAGAAGCGGCGCTCAATCCTTGACCGTGGAGATGTCGGGCGCGTCCACGGCCTTCATGCCGATCACGTGGTAGCCGGAATCGACGTGGTGGACCTCGCCGGTCACGCTGCGCGACAGGTCGGAAAGCAGGTAGAGCGCGGAGCTGCCGACTTCTTCGGGCGTCACCGTGCGCCGCAGCGGCGCGTTGTACTCGTTCCACTTCAGGATGTAGCGGAAGTCGCCGATGCCGGCGGCCGCCAGCGTCTTGATCGGCCCGGCCGATATGGCGTTGACGCGGATCGCCTTCGGCCCAAGGTCCACGGCGAGGTAGCGGACGCTGGCCTCCAGCGCCGCCTTGGCGACGCCCATCACGTTGTAGTGCGGCATCACCTTTTCCGCGCCGTAATAGGTCAGCGTCAGCAGCGCGCCGCCTTGCCCCATCATCGCCTCGGCGCGCTTGGCGACCGTCGTGAAGGAATAAACGGAGATGTCCATCGTGCGCAGAAAATTGTCGCGCGTCGTCTCGACATAGCGGCCGGTCAGCTCGTCCTTGTCGGAGAAGGCGACGGCATGAACGAGGAAATCGAGCCGGTCCCACTTCGCTGCGAGGTTGGCGAATACCGCATCGAGGCTTTCGGGATCGGTGACGTCGCAGTGGCCGGCGAGGTGGGCGCCGAGTTCCGCCGCCAGCGGCTCGACACGTTTGCGGAAGGCGTCGCCCTGATAGGTCAGCGCGATCTCGGCGCCTTCGTCGGCGCAGGCCTTGGCAATGCCCCAGGCGATCGAGCGGTTGTTTGCCACGCCGATGACAAGCCCGCGCTTGCCTTCCATCAGACCTCGGCGACCCGCTTCCGCCCCCGCTGCTGCCATAGACGCCACTCCACAAGGAATTTTGTCCGCCCTATTGCACAGGGACCAAAGCGCTTCAAGCGGCGCAGGATCATCCCGGCGCGGCGCCGCAAGGTTCGGCCGAAGCTGACGATATCCCGTTGCTAAGAGAGCCTAACAAAACTCGTGGGTTGAGGATGGGCGAGGGCTTTTCGCCGTCTGCAAGGCGCCGGCCGGAGGCGATGCTGGAGGCATCGGCGAGGACCGGCAACGATAGCCAAGCGGCGAAAAGCACCGGCCAGCCGGCCCCAGGAGTCTTGTTAGGCTCTCTAAACCTTGGCCATCAGCGCTTCCAGCGCGCGGCGTTCCTCGCCTTCGGGAAGCATGATCCGCAGGTGGGCGTAGAGGTCGGCCTTGCCGCCTCCCCTGGTCGGCATGCCCTGCCCCTTCAACCGCAGCACCTTGTCCGAGCTCGACCAGGCCGGCACGTTGAGCCCCAGCCTGCCCCAGGGCGTTTCCACGGGCACCTTGCCGCCCGTCACCGCTTCCTGCAGAGGCACGGGTACGTCGGCATGGATGTCCCTGCCGTCCAGACGGAACCGCGGATGCGGCTGGAATTTCAGCGTCACCATGGCGTCGCCGTTCCCCGCAGGTCCCGGCTCGCCCTGCCCTTTCAGGCGGATGGTCTGGCCGTCATCCACAAAGGCCGGGAGCTTCACGGCGATGCGCTTGCCGTTGGGAAACTGCGCTTCCACGCGCGCGCCCGTAGCCGCCTCTTCCAGCGTGATCTCCAGCGTTGCCGCGATGTCGGCCCCTGCCGCGGGAGCGCGCCCACTGCCGGAGCCGGCATTGCCGCGTCCGCCCGCGAAAGCCTGCCCGAACAGTTCGCTGAAGATGTCGCCGGAAAAGCCTTCCGCCTGGGGCCCGCCGCCCTGGAACTCCCAGCGCACGCCGCCCGGCCCGGTTCCGCCCGCACCGCGCTGCCGAAAGCCGGCGAACGGATCGCCGCCCCCCTCGAACCCCTGAAACCGCGGCTTGCCCTCGCCGTCGATCTCGCCCCGGTCAAAGGCTGCGCGGCTCTTCTCGTCGCCGACCACCTCATAGGCCTGGTTGACCGCGGCGAAGCGGTCCTTGGCCTTGGGATCGTCCGGGTTCTGGTCCGGATGGAATTTCTTCGCCAGCTTGCGAAAAGCCGACTTGATGTCCTTGGCCGACGCATCCTTGGCGACGCCGAGCACTTCATAAGGGTTAGGCATGCGATGCCCTCAGGGAAAACGGTCTCGCCCCTCTATATGCGTCCTCCTGCCGCAAGCTTCCAGAGCGCGGCGGAGCCAGGAGCGAAACTGCCTAGAAAATGTGCAGCGGGCGACGCCAGTCAGAGCGGCTTGAAGTCAAGCAGCTGCCAGACGCCGGCCTGCGCCATGCAGGCTTCACCCTGGTAGAGAGCGACGCCTTCAAAATTCTCGCGGGAGGTGGTGAACTTACGGCAAAGCTGGCCGTTCTGCCGCTGCTCGTTCAGCGCGGTGATCGCGCCGCGGGAGCCGGTATCGGAATTCGCCCAGGCGAGCGGCTGGCCGCTGAGGCCGCTGATGTCAGCCGAAGACACCGCGTTGCGGATGGTTGCCTGGTCGGAAAGCTGGTCGGGTTCGGGCTTCGCGGCTCCCGCCACTTCGCCGGTCTGCATGGCGGCGTCCACCTTGCCCTCGTCGAGCGTCACGCCGCCCGACGTACAGCCGGCCAAAGGCAGCAGCGCCAGAACGGGCAGGAGCATGCCGGCGAAAGCAGCGGCGCCGCGGCGGAAAGTCGATCGCTCACGGGGCGCTTGCGTGGAAACCGGCAATCGGCAATCTCCCTCAAACCCCTTTGCGGGGGACACCTCAGACACGGCGGACGCGGATAATGGACACCGGAAACTTAACCGAACATGACCTCGCCAAGCGAGACGACCCCTTAAGTCTTTTCGCCGCATGGCTGGAAGATGCGTCCCGCTCCGAGATCAACGACCCCAACGCCGTGGCACTCGCCACTGTGGACGCGAGCGGAATGCCTGACGTGCGCATGGTCCTCCTCAAGGACTTCGACCAGCGCGGATTCACCTTCTACACGAATTTCGAAAGCGCGAAAGGCACGGAGATCCTGCAATCGATGAAGGCCGCCATGTGCTTCCACTGGAAGTCTGTGCGCCGGCAGGTGCGCGTGCGGGGGGCTGTTGAAACCGTCTCCGAAACCGAGGCTGACGCCTATTTCGAGACCCGCGCCCGCGGCAGCCGCATCGGCGCCCGCGTTTCCCAGCAGTCCCGCCCCCTCGCCTCCCGCAAGGATCTGGAAGACGCGGTGCAGGCGGAAACAGCACGTGTCGGCGACAATCCGATCCCGCGCCCCGCCAACTGGTCCGGCTTCCGGATCAAGCCGCAGACGCTCGAATTCTGGAAGGAAGGCGATTTTCGCCTGCACGACCGTTTCGTGTTTTCCCGCGAAGCAGAAGGCTGGAGCGTGCAACGCCTGTATCCCTGACGTTCAAGTTTTCTTTCTGCCCAGGAAGGCAGAAAGGGCGGCTCTTGCTTCGTCGGAGCGCAAGCGCTCGGAGAAGAGCCGCCCTTCTTCCCGGATACGGGCCAGCACGGCTTCACGCGGCGGGCGGATGAGGCCGCGGGCGATGCGCAAAGCCTCGGCCGGCTTTGCGGCGAGCTTTTGGGCCGCTTCCATCACCGTGGCTTCAAGCGCGGCTTTTTCGGCGATCCCGCGGATCAGCCCTGCCGCCAACGCTTCGGCGGCGGAGAACGCATCGCCTGCCGCCAGCAGCGCAAAGGCGCTCTGATGCCCCATCACTGCCGGCGCGAGCAGGCTGGAAGCCGCTTCCGGCACGAGGCCGAGGTCCACGAAGGGCGTGCGGAACACCGTGCGCGGCGTGGCGAAAGTCAGGTCGCAGTGCAGGTTGAGCGTCGTACCTATGCCGACCGCAATCCCATCCACGCCAGACAGAACAGGCTTTTGCGCCCCAGCCAGCGCCTCAAGAAAATCCCAGACCTCGCGCCCTTCCTCTCCGCCTGCCGCAACGCTCAGGAAATCGGCAAGGTCGTTGCCCGCCGAAAACGCACCGGGCACGCCGAAGAAGACGTGGACGCGCAGAGATTCATCCGCGTCGCCTTCCATAAGCGCCGCAGCCATCGCGGCATACATCGCCCGCGTGATGGCGTTCTTCTTGTCCGGCCGGTTGAGGCGGATCACCTGAACCGCGCCGTGCCGTTCGATCAGGATCTCCCCGGTCATGCAGGGGAGAGGAGCGTTTTCGCGGCGGATGCGAGGCTGTCATAGCCTCCGATCACCTGGCGCCGCAGCGCGGCCGTCTCGCCAACAAAATTCTCGGCGAAGAAGCGGCAGAGCGCGGCGGTTTCATCATCCCGCCGGTCGAGCGCCTGCCCTGCCAGCAGCCCGCTTCCCAGCGTCAGGCCGAGCAGGCGCAGATACGGCGTCGCGCCGAAAAGCGCTGTTTCCTGCCGCCCCTCCTTCAGTGCGTCTTGGAGAAAGGCCGTCGCCGCGCGGCAGTTCAGGACGGCTTCGTTGACCGCTTCGCCGCTCAGCATGAGAGCGGAGCAATTTTGCGCCCGGGCCGTGTCAGCGATGCCGGCGAGATGATTGAGAAGCTGCTCCATCGGCTGCCCGTTCTCCAGGCCGAGCTTTCGCGTGACGAGGTCGATCGCCTGGATGCCGTTTGTGCCCTCGTAGATCGGCGCAATGCGCGCGTCCCGCAGGAACACCGCGGCTCCCGTTTCCTCCACGAAGCCCGTGCCGCCATGCACCTGGATGCCGAGGTTCGCCACCTCGACGCCCACATCCGTGGAGAACGCCTTGGCGACCGGCGTCAGCAGGTCGGCCCGCGCCTTCCAGAAAGCGGCGTCTTCCCCTGGCTCCCGGCCGCCGTCGATCGCATGGGCGCAGGCGTAGCAGATGGCGCGGGCGGCGGCGGTCAGCGCCTTCATGGTCAGCAGCGTGCGCTGCACGTCCGGATGGTGGAGGATGGGAGCGCTGTCGGATTTTCCCGTGCGCCCCTGCCGGCGCTCGGCGGCGTAGCTGAGCGCCTTCTGCGTGGCGGCTTCCGCCACGCCGACGCCCTGGATGCCGACGGCAAGGCGGGCGCTGTTCATCATGGTGAACATGGCGGCCAACCCGCGATTCTCCTCGCCGACCAGCCAGCCGACCGCGCCCGGCTCGCCTCCCTGTTCCGGCCCGCTGCCGTAAAGCATCGTGCAGGTGGCAGAAGCGTGGATGCCGAGCTTCTTCTCGATGCCGCCGCAGACCACGTCGTTGCGGTGGCCTGGCAGCCCTTCGGAGTCGGGCAGGAACTTTGGCACCAGAAACAAGGAAATGCCGCGCGTTCCCGCGGGCGCGCCGCTCAGCCGCGCCAGCACGAGATGCACGATGTTGTCTGCGAGGTCGTGCTCGCCATAGGTGATAAAGATTTTTTGGCCGAACAGGCGATATGTACCGTCCTCCGCGCGTTCGGCCCGCGTGGAAAGCGCGCCGACGTCGGAACCCGCCTGCGGCTCCGTCAGGTTCATCGTGCCGGTCCATTCGCCGGAAACCAGCTTAGGCAGATAGAGCGCCTTGAGGTCGTCCGAAGCATGGGCGGCGATGGCTTCGACGGCGCCCGCCGTCAGCGTCGAGACGAGGCCGAAGGCCATCGAGCCGGCGTTCCACATCTCGGCCACGGCCATGCCGAGCAGCACCGGCAAGCCCTGCCCGCCCCACGCTTCCGGCGCCGAAAGCCCGTTCCAGCCGCCCTCGCGCCACTCCCGGTAAAGTTCTGGCCAGCCGGACGGCATTGCCACCGCGCCGTCCGTGAAGCGCGCCCCTTCTTTGTCGCCGGCCGGCGCCAGCGGCGCGACAGCTTCGCCTGCGAAGCGGCCCGCTTCTTCGAGCACCGCAAGGGTGAGTTCTTCGTCCAGCTCTTTCGGTCCCGCGGCATGGCGCATGGCCGAAAAGATTGCCTGAACCGGCGCGCGATACATCTCTCGTTTGGCCTCCCCGTCCGGCGCGTGGGCTCAACGGCTAGGGCTTCGCTCCATGCCCGTCAATGGCGCACGCTGCCGCGATCAGCCCTCGCGCCGCACCGCGCGCCAGCCGATATCGCGACGGCAGAAGCCTTCGGGCCAATCGATGCCGTCCACGCCGCGATAGGCGCGCTCCTGCGCCCGGCCGACTGAGGCGCCGGCTGCGCAGATGCTCAGGACGCGGCCGCCGGCCGCAACCAGTTCGCCGCCGCGGATCACCGTTCCAGCCTGAAACACGGTGCAGCCCGCAGCCTCGGCCGTGTCCAGCCCGCGGATCGCCGTGCCCTTTGTGAAATCGCCGGGATAGCCCTTTGCCGCCATCACCACTGCCAGCGCCGCATCCGGCTTCCACGAAACCTGAGCGTCGGCCAAATTCCCCACGGCGGAGGCAAGCAGCAGAGGCAGCAGGTCGCTTTTCAACCGCAGCATAAGCACCTGACATTCCGGGTCGCCGAAGCGGACATTGTATTCGATCAGCTTGGGGCCTTCGGCCGTTATCATCAGGCCGGCGAAAAGGATGCCGGAAAACGGCGTGCCCCGCGCCGCCATGCCGGCGATCGTTGGCTCCACGATTTCGCGCATTGCGCGGCCTAGCAGGGCTTCGTCCAGAATGACGGCGGGCGAATAGGCGCCCATCCCGCCGGTGTTCGGGCCCGTGTCGCCCTCTCCCACCCGCTTGTGGTCTTGCGCCGTGCCGAAGGGAATCGCCGTTGCACCATCGCAGAGGCAGAAAAGGCTCACCTCTTCGCCAGTGAGAAACTCTTCGACCACAACCTCCCCGCCGCTCCCGAACGCGCCGCCGAAGCAGTCGTCGATCGCGGCCAACGCTTCTTCCTGCGTCATCGCCACGGTGACGCCCTTGCCCGCGGCAAGCCCGTCGGCCTTGACCACGATCGGCACGCCCTGCTCCCGCACATAGGCTTTCGCGGGATCAGCCGCATCGAAGCGGGCATAAGCGGCGGTCGGGATGTTTCTCTCCGCGCAGAGATCCTTGGTGAAGCCCTTGGAGCCCTCCAATTGCGCGGCGGCGCGCGACGGTCCGACGACCTTGATGCCGGCCGCGCGCAGATCGTCGGCAAGGCCAGCCACCAGCGGCGCTTCCGGGCCGACCACCACGAGCCCAACCCCGGTGAGAACGGCAAACTCCACCACCGCTGCATTGTTCGCGGTGTCGAGCGCTACGCATTCCGCCAGTTCGGCAATGCCGGGATTGCCCGGCGCGGCAAGCAGGCGGCCGACGCCCGGCGACTGCCGGAGCTTCCAGGCCAGCGCATGCTCGCGCGCGCCCGACCCGATCAGGAGAACATCCATCCGCCGCATCCCGCCTCGACGCTCCTGCGCCTAAGGGAGCGCTCAGAAGGCGTCAACCGCTTGCCGCGCCGCGACTTCGGTTTGAATTTTTGCACGATGCCAGCCAGACATTCGTCTGTGGTAAGGGACGGCCGTGAGAACGTTCAAATCCCTTGGCTATGCCTTTCTCGCCTATGTCATCACTAGCTTTGTGGTGTTCGGCCATCCCTTCGGTCCTGCGGCCTACCTGGCCTTTTGGCTCGTTCCCCTGGGAGCCCCGCTCTGGCCGCTCGCGGCACTGCTTGGCGCCGCACTCTCGGCGGCTGTATTCTTTCCACTCAAGGGCGACAGGGATGAGCCGCCTTACTGGCTTGCGGCATTCCTTGCCTCGTCACAGGTTTTGGCCGTTCTGTTTGTCGGCATCTATGCAGAAACATTGCGGAGCCTCGAAATCGTTGCATTCGCTGCCGACGACTCTATCGAGCATTCGTTTTTCCTTTCCCTCCACGACAGAGGCGGAGACCTTCAATTCTCCCTCCATGCCGCCGCGTTGAAGGACTGCGTGCCCTACGCCTGGAGCTATCGCGAGATGGCCTTTTACCGGCTGGAGCCGGGAACAGCCGTGAACGTCTTGCCCGTGGAGTGGCTGAAGCAGTGCTCGATCACGCGCCCGGATTGACCCGCGTCCGCTCGCCTGCCACGGATTGCTTATGAGCGACACGATCCAATCGCGGAAAGCCCAGGGCCGCGTGGCCGATGCGCCGAGCGGCCACTGGGTCTATCGCGCCCTGCCGCGGGCGGCTTGGCCCTACGCGCAGCTTGCCCGCTGGGACCGCCCGATCGGCTGGGAACTGCTGCTCTGGCCTTGCTGGTGGTCTGCCGCGTTGGCCGCCAGCGCCTACCCCCAGGCCGGCGAGCCGCTTGCAAGCCTGCTGCCCTCGCCCTGGCATCTGGTTCTTTTCCTCATCGGCGCCGTGGCGATGCGCGGGGCCGGCTGCACCTACAACGACATCGTGGACGTGCGCATAGACGAGGCTGTCGAGCGCACGCGCTCGCGCCCGCTACCCTCGGGCCAGGTCAGCAAGCGCAGGGCCTGGGCTTTCCTCGTGTTGCAGGCGCTCGTGGGTCTGGCGGTGCTGGTGCAGTTCAACCGCTTCGCGATCCTCGTCGGCCTCGCTTCCCTGCTCGTCGTAGCAGCCTACCCCTTCATGAAGCGCATCACGGACTGGCCGCAGCTTGTGCTGGGCTTTGCCTTTTCCTGGGGTGGGCTGATGGGCTGGGCCGCCCATTTCGGCGCGCTGGACGGTCCGGCCTTCGCGCTTTACGCCGGCTCGGTGCTCTGGGTGATCGGCTACGACACGATCTACGCCCATCAGGACAGGGAAGACGACGCGCTGGTCGGCGTGCGCTCCACGGCGCGGCTATTCGGCGACAACACCAAGGCCTGGCTTGCCGGCCTTTACGGCGGCGCGCTGCTTCTGTTCGCGCTCGCCTTCGCGGCGGCAAAGGTGCCGCTGCCCGCGCTCGCCGGCCTAGTCGCCGCCGGCATCCATTTCGGCCGGCAGATTGCAGCGCTCGACATCAACGATCCCGCGCAATGCCTGCGGCTGTTCCGCTCGAACGGCCAGATCGGCTGGCTGGTCTTCCTCGGCCTGCTGGCCGGAGGTCTATGGGCCGGGATCAAGCCCCTGCTTTAACGTCATTCCGCGGCGATGATCTCTTCGCCCTCGATGACGAGGCGAAGCCCAAGCGAACCGATCTTGCGGCGCGCCAGGAAGCGCGGGCGGCGGGCATGCGTGGCCCGGCCTTGGCGCCGGGCGCCGGCAGCCTGCGCGG
>CAXTCF010000086.1:0-16772 GCA_964242945.1 uncultured Rhizobiaceae bacterium
TGCATCCCGCCCCCAACCACCAGCCTGCATCCGATTAACCGTCCGATGCTCTAGGGAGGCAGCTGCATCCAGTTGCCGTAGTCGAAAGCAGCAGGGCTGGGGGCGGTTGAACACGACGCTGCCTGCCAACGGCGATATCCCCGCAGTTCGGCTGCTCCCTTACGGCGAGACTCTGCCGCCGGCTCCCTGCTCAAGCAGAAAGGAAGCCAGCTTTCGGGCTTGCAGCCGGATGTCGGGCACGGCGTCGATCTCAAGAAATGCCCCGCGTGTGAGAGGACCGACGGCGAAGAGGCGATCCGAGGCTCGGTCGTCGGCGTCCAAGACGGCGCAGTTCTCCGTAACATCGAGACCGATGCGGAGCGGATCGGGCTTGCTCAAACGTGCCGCGAACAGGGATCGAATTGCAGCGTTGGTGCTCTTGGATGGATCGGTCAGGATGCCGGAACAGTCGTAGATGCGGATTGCATAAAGCTCCTCCATCTCCTTTGTCCTGCGATGCTGGAACGCGGCGCGCCAGCCTTCGCCGTGCTTTTCAGCCTTGAGCAAGCGGCCTGCAACAAGGCGGATCGCGCCGTCGGCCACGGCGTCGAGGATGCGGCGGTGGATTTCGGGCGCCATGCGGTGGCGATGGATGTCCCACCATGCCTTGGTGTGCTCGAAGAAGCGGCGCTTGGCGCCGGGGGGCCAATGGCGCCAGATCTGCTGGTTGAAGGGGCGTAGGCCGTCCACCACGTCGCGCCAGTCGCCGCCGCGGGTTTGCGTCTCAGTGAGCAGGCCGCGGAACCAGCGCAGGAAGTAGGTCAGGTCGGTGCCGAAGGGGATGTCGGCGCGGTCGAGCCTGATCGGCACGTTGCGGCGGTGGCGGGCGGGAAACAGCCCGCGCCGCGACACGGCCGTCACCGGCCCGCGATGGCCGCGGCGCACCAGCGAGAGCCAGGTGTCGGCCATGCTGAGCCCGGTTCCCAGGATCAACACTGGTGCCTCCGGATCAAGCGGCTGATCGCGGTCGGCGCCGAAGCGGACGGCAAACGGCCGCTCGGAAAGCGGACTCTCCTCGTGCCCGGTCGCCAGCACGGCGGCCTGCGCTGCGAGCGTCGAGCCGCCGCCGAGCTTTGCCTCGACGCTTGCCCCATGCGGGACGACGGCAACGCATGTCTCGTTGACGATGCGCAGCCGTCCCGGCGCGCCGGCGGCTTCCGCCTCGCGCAGCGTTGCTTCAAGATACCGGCCGTAGGCCGCGCGCGGCGCATAAACGGTGGCGAAATCTCGCGAGGCGACGCCTTGGCGCTTCAGCCATTCGACGAAGTGGCCGGGATCGTCGGCCAGCGCGCTCATATTGGTGGCGCGCACGTTGAGGTGGTGGTCGGGATCGTTCGTGCCATAGGCGATCCCGCGGCCGACCTGCGCCCGTTTCTCGACTATCGTCAGGCGCAGGCTCGGCCCGCCTTGCCGCAGGAGGTGACACGCCATGATGACGCCGCTGGCCCCGCCGCCGATGATGAGGATCGAATTGGCTACCGGACCGCCCGCATCGGTCATGGCGGGCGCCCCCTTGCTAGCGCTCCCGTCTTGAGCCTGAGGTCAGCGCAAAGGCGGCGGCCGGCGGGGCTTCGTCCTTCAGCATGTCGCGCATGGACGCCAGGCTGCGGCGGTCCAGCACGTCCGCGATCGCTTCGCGCACTTCCAGCATCATGTGGCGCACCTGGCAGGTCGCCTCGTCGCAGTCGAGACATGGCGAGTAGCGCGTGCGGCTGGCGCAGGGAAAGGGCGCCAGCGGCCCGTCCAGCACGCGCACCACATGGCCGACCATGATCTTGTCGGGCGGATGCGCCAGCCGGTAGCCGCCCGCCTTGCCCCGCAGGCTCCGCACGAAGCCGGCGATCCGCAACTCGCCCAGGATCGCATCCAGGAACTTCTTGGAGATGTGCTCGGCGCGCGCGATGTCGCCGACAAAGGCGAGTTGGCCTTCCGGCACCTCCGCCAAGTAGATGAGGGCCTTCAGCCCGTATTTGCCCTTGCGGGTCAGCATGTAGCGTCTTGGCCGAGTTCGGAGCGCCGGAAAAGCTGCTGAAGTCGCCTGGACCGACCGGCATCCGCTCCGGCCAAGCTCGGCTGGCTCTTATCGCACCGCCTCGGCCCGCACAATCAAGGCCAAGCCGGGCTGCTGCCGACGCCGCCCGGAGCAGCCCCTTCTTCCGCATCTACGCGGCCGTCACCCGCGGATCGGCTGGGGAGCCGGAGCCCGGCTGCCACCCTCGGCGATGAAGGGGCAGCAGGGCGGCAAGCTGCGCGACGGCCAGATCGATCCGCGACAAGAGCGCAGGATCAGCCGGAAGCCCATCGATGAATTCGCCGTCGCTGGCATAGACGGTGGTCGGCACCACCAAAGCGGAGAAGAAGCCGAACAAGGGCCTGAGCTGATGCTCGACCACGAGAGCGTGCCTATGCCCGCCCCCCGTCGCGCCGATGAGCACCGGGCAGTTCTGAAGAGCGGAGGGCGGCAGGAAGTCGACCAGATGTTTGAAGAGGCCGGTATAGGAACCCTTATAGACCGGCGAAACGGCGATCACGGCGTCGGCGGACTCCACGGCCTCGACGACACGAAGAGCGTCCTGGCCGAGTTCGCTGCGGTGAAAGGCGGCACCCAGGCCCGGCCCGGCGTCGAGCAGGTCGAAGACTTCGGCATTGATGTCCGCCCTGCGCGTCAGGCCGTCCACCAGCGCTTCCGCAAGGGCGCGCGAGCGCGACGGGCGATGCAGGTTGCCGGAGATGGCTACGATCCTGGGAGAATTGGACGCGACGAGCTTCAAGGGATCGGTTCCTATGGAATCTCCACAAGGCTAGTGGGATTTCGGCCCATGTGCTGAGAACGCATCTCCCAAAGCGGCCTTCGGGAAGCAATAATCCTGCTGCGTCCAGCACTCCGCTTGGAACGGCGTTTCCGGACAGCCCAGAACTCCTGCCGCGCGCACGACCGATGCAAAGCCTGTCATGAAGCCTTCGTTCTACAGGCTTCCGGAAAATTGGAAAAAAATAACTCTACTAATTGCATGGACTATCTAGCCTGACCGTCATGACGCGCCGTTGGGGCGCCGCGATGAGGATCGGCCGTGCTATCTATTTCCCGCCGCCTGTTCGGCCTTGGTTTCCTCGCAGCCGCGACCTTGCTGCCGCATTGGGCAGCGGCCGGCGACCTTTCCGAACTCAAGGTCGGTTTTCAAAAGACGGGCCTGCCCATCATCGCCCGCCGGCAGGGCCTGATCGAAAAGGCGCTGGAAAAGGACGGCGTGAAGGTCGAGTGGGTCGAGTTCACCGCGGGGCCCCCGCTGGTGGAGGCGCTGAACAGCGGCGCCATCGACCTCGGCTGGACCGGTGACGCGCCGCCGATCTTCGGCCAAGCGGCAGGTGCCGCGATCACTTACATCGCGGCGCTGCCCTCCAACGGTCCGGGCGAGGCGATCTTCGTCAAGCCGGGCTCGGCCGTGCAATCGGTCGCCGATCTCAAGGGCAGAAAAGTCGGCGTCGGCAAAGGCACCAGCGCGCACAACCTGCTTGTCGCAGCGCTGGAAAAGGCCGGGGTGGCCTTCTCCGACATCACGCCTGTGTACCTCGCCCCGCCCGACGCCGCGGCAGCATTCGCCAGCGACCAGATCGACGCCTGGGCCGTGTGGGATCCCTTCTTCGCCATCGCCGAAACGCGCTTCCACCCGCGCGTGCTGGCCCGCACCAGCGAGGTGCTCGACGTCAACACGTACTTCCTCGCCAACAAGGACTTCGCCGGCGCGCATCCCGAAGCGGTGACCGCCACGGTCGGCGCCCTGCAAGAGGCGGCGCGCTGGGCGGACGCGCATCGCGGCGAGGTGGCCGAGGCGCTGCACGAGGTGACGAACGTGCCGCTGGAGGCGCAGACGCTCGCTGCCGACCGTGCCAGCTTCGGCATCTTCCCCATCACGGACAAGATCATAGCCAGCCAGCAGGCGACGGCCGACCGCTTCTTCAAGCTCGGCCTGATTCCACGGGCGGTCAAGGTATCCGACATCGTCTGGACGGCGCCGGCCTCGAACTGATCCCGGAAACCCGTTCGATGACCATCGCCATCCCCGTGTCGGCGGACCGCGCCCCGCTCGACTTCTTCTGGTTCATTCCGACCCACGGCGACGGCAGCTTCCTCGGCACCGAGCGGCTCCAGCGCCCGCCGGAGTTCGGCTATTTCAAGGAGATCGCGCAGGCTGTCGATCGCTTGGGCTTCCCCGGCGTGCTTCTGCCGACCGGGCAGAACTGCGAGGACTCCTGGATCACCGCGGCAGGCTTGGCCGCGCACACGCAGAGGCTGAAGTTCCTGGTGGCGCTGCGCCCCGGCGTCACCACGCCGACCTTTGCCGCGCGCCAGACGGCGGCGCTCGACCGCCTGAGCGAAGGGCGGCTGCTGCTCAACGTGGTGGTCGGCGGCAACCCCGTGGAGCTTGCCGGCGATGGCGTGTTCCTGCCCCATGACGAGCGCTACGCGCAGGCTGCGGAGTTTCTCCAGATCTGGCGGGCGCTGGTTTCGGGCGAGACCGTCAACTTCTCCGGCAAGCATTTTCGCGTCGAGAACGGCCGGCTCGACCTCTTGCCCGCGCAGGACTACCCGCCGCTTTACTTCGGCGGCTCGTCGGATGCCGGCCAGGATCTCGCGGCAAGCCAAGTGGACATGGTTCTCACCTGGGGCGAGCCGCCGGCTGCGGTCGGCCAGAAGATCGAGAGCGTGCGCCGGAAGGCCGCGGCGAAAGGCAGGAAGCTGCGCTTCGGCATCCGCCTGCACTTCATCGTGCGCGAAACGGAGGAGGAAGCCTGGCGCGCCGCCGACAGGCTGATCGCCGACGTCACCGACGCGCAGATCGAAAACGCGCAGGCGCGCTTCCTCAGCCAGATGGACTCGGTCGGCCAGCGCCGCATGGCCGAACTGCACGGCGGCCGGCGCGACCGGCTGGTCGTCGCGCCGAACCTCTGGGCCGGCGTCGGCCTGGTGCGCGGCGGAGCAGGAACCGCGCTGGTCGGCACGCCCGCCCAAGTGGCAGCGCGCATCCGCGAATACCAGGCGCTCGGCATCGACACCGTGATCGGCTCCGGCTACCCGCACCTGGAAGAGGCCTATCGCGTCGCCGAGCTCCTGTTCCCGCTCTTTGGCCTCGGCACGGAGCGGGCGCCGGCGCGAAAGGAGATCGCCAACGAGTTTTCCGTCGGCTTCCACGGCGAAAAACGCCTCAAGGCTGCATCGTGACCGCGGCGCTTTCCCGCCTCAGTCGCAGCGGCATCGGCTGGCTGCTGCCCGTCGCGATCCTCCTGGGCTGGGAGGCGGGCGCCCGCGCCGGGCTGATCGCCGCAAACGTGCTGCCCGCGCCAAGCGCTGTAGCGGAAGCCTTCTGGCGCCTGCTGCGCTCCGGCGAGCTCCTGCAGAACATCTGGGTCAGCACCGCGCGGGCGCTCGGCGGTTTCGCCGTCGGCGGCGCGATCGGTTTCGCGCTGGGGCTCGCCAACGGGCTCTCGCGGCTCAGCCGCGGGCTCACCGACACGACGCTCCAGATGATCAGAAACATCCCCCATCTCGCGCTGATCCCTCTCGTCATCCTGTGGTTCGGCATCGACGAGGAAGCCAAGCTGTTCCTGGTGGCGCTCGGCGTGTTCTTCCCGATCTATGTCAACACGCTGCTCGGCATCCAGGGCGTCGATCCGCAACTGGTGGAGATGGGCCGGGTGTACGGCATGGGCCGCGTGGAGCTGTTCCGGCGCGTGATCCTGCCGGGCGCCTTGCCTGCGATCTTTGCCGGCCTGCGCTTTGCGCTGGGCATCATGTGGCTGACGCTGATCGTGGCCGAAACCATCGCCGCCTCTTCGGGCCTCGGCTACATGGCCATGCAGGCGCGCGAGTTTCTGCTGCTCGACGTGGTGGTGCTGTCGATCCTGATCTACGCCCTGCTCGGCAAACTCGCCGACAGCTTTGCCCGCCTGCTGGAGCGGCTGACGCTGCAATGGCACCCGGCTTTCCAGGCAGCGCGGTGAGCACGGTGAACGCCGCAGCTCCCATCCGCCCACCCTTTGCAGTGATCGAGAACGATGCGCCGCTCCCGGTGACATCTTCCAGCGGACCGCTCGCCTTCTCGTTCCAGAGCGTCACCAAATCCTTCGGCGATCATGCCGTCCTTTCCGGTATCGACCTCGAAGTTGCACAGGGTCAGTTCATTGCCGTGATCGGCAAGAGCGGCTGCGGCAAGAGCACGCTCTTGCGCCTGCTGGCCGGCCTGGATCGGCCGTCGTCGGGCACGATCCGTTTGGGCCAGAGCCAAGCCAGCCGCACGGCCACGCGCGTCATGTTCCAGGAAGCGCGCCTGCTGCCCTGGGCGCGGGTGGGCGCCAATGTCGCGGTCGGGCTGACGGGGCTCGCCAAGGGCGCCGAGGCGGCGAAGCGGACCGCGGCGATCCTGCGCGAGGTCGGGCTGGAAGCGCGCTCCGGCGACTGGCCCTCCGTTCTTTCCGGCGGCCAGAAGAGCCGCGTGGCGCTTGCCCGCGCTCTCGTCGGCAACCCGCAGATTCTCGCACTGGACGAGCCGATGGGCGCGCTGGACGCGCTGACGCGGATCGAGATGCAGGCGCTCTTGGAGCGCATCTGGCTGGCCCAGACATTCACCGCGGTGCTGGTCACGCATGACGTGGCCGAAGCGGTGGCGCTGGCCGACCGGGTGATCGTGATCGAGGCCGGCCGCATCGCGCTCGACCTCGCCGTTCCTCTGCCGCGCCCGCGCCGCCACGGCAGCGTGGAAGCCGCCCGGCTGGAAGGCATCATTCTCGACCGGCTTTTCGGGCGGGCATGAGCAAGGTAAATCTCAAAAATAACTTCTGCCTCAGGCTCAACAAAAGCAACAATCTTCCTATCCATCAGGCGAGATCGAAGTCATTACTGTGGCAGTCTCAACAACACAGAGGAACTGACTATGTCGCTTGTTTCAAGAAGAACATTCACCTTGGCTGCTTCCGCTGCCTTCACGGCTGCTTTGTTCAGCCCTGCGATGGCCGAAGACCTGAAGATTACGATCGGCTACCAGACTGTCGTGGAGCCCTCGAAGGTGCCGCAGGCGGACGGCGCCTATGAGGCGGCGACGAAGGCCGCGATCGACTGGCGCAAGTTCGACTCCGGCGCCGACGTGATCGCGGCGATCGCATCCGGCTCGGTGGATATCGGCTATGTCGGCTCCAGCCCGCTCGCGGCCGCCGCCAGCCGCGAACTGCCGATCCAGACGATCTTCGTGGTCGGCCTGATCGGCGAGTCGGAGGCGCTGGTCGCCCGCAACGGCGCGGGCGTGGAGAAGGTCGCCGACTTGGCCGGCAAAAAGGTCGCCGTGCCCTTCGTTTCCACGACCCATTACAGCCTGCTCGCGGCACTGAAGCACGAGAACGTCGATCCGAAGTCCGTCGAGATCCTCAACCTCCGCCCGCCGGAGATCGCGGCGGCTTTCGAGCGCGGCGACATCGACGCGGCCTATGTCTGGGATCCGGCGCTTGGGGCAATCAAGACCAACGGCAAGGTGATCCTCGACTCCGCGAAGGTCGCGCAGTGGGGCGCGCCGACCTTCGACGCCTGGATCGTGCGCACCGACTTCGCGCAAGCGCACCCGGAAGCCGTGCGCGACTTCGTCAAGGTGACGGGCGCTTCTTACGCCGAGTTCCTGCAAAACCCTGGCGCCTGGGACGTCAAGTCGGCGGAAGCCGGCAAGATCGCCAAGCTGACCGGCGCCAAGCTGGAAGAGGTGCCGGCGCTGCTCAAGGGCTACGTCTTCCCGTCACTCGCGGATCAGGCCTCGGAAAAGTTCCTGGGCGGCGAGACCGTCAAGGCCGTGGCGGCGACCTCGGCCTTCCTGAAGGAGCAGGGCAAGATCGACGCCGTCCTGTCCGACTACACGCCTTACGTGACCACCAAATACGTATCCGAGGCGCTCGCCTCGAACTGAGCCGCACGAAACGTCCTCCCAAGACGATGCGGCGAACCGCTCCGGCATCCTGTGGATGCCGGAGCGGTCCTGCTTGAACCAAGGCGACGCACCCATGCCTGTTCTTTCCTTGCGTGACGTCACGGTCCACTATGCGGGGAGCCCGGCTCCGGCGGTGGAGCAGGCGTCCATCGAAGTGCCTTCCGGCGGCTTCGTCACGCTGACCGGCCGGTCCGGCTGCGGCAAGACTTCGCTGCTGAACGTCGCCGCGGGCTTCGTGGCGCCGGCGAGCGGCACGGCCACGATCGACGGCAAGCCGATCACGGCACCGGGTGCGGACCGGGCCGTAGTGTTCCAGAACGATGCGCTGTTTCCCTGGGCCAGCGCGCGCGAGAACGTCGCCTTCGCATTGCGCATGCGGGGCGTGCCGAAGGCCGAACGCGATGCGCGGGCCGACGCGCTTCTTGCGCTGGTGAAGCTGGAAGGCTTCGGCGCCAAACCGATCTGGGAGCTTTCCGGCGGCATGCGCCAGCGCGTCGGCCTTGCCCGCGCGCTCGCGGCAAAGCCCGATTTCCTCCTGATGGACGAACCGCTCGGCGCGCTCGACGCCCTGACGCGCGAGCGCATGCAGACGCTGCTCCTCGACATCTGGGCCGCCAACGGGGTCGGCGTGCTGATGGTGACGCACGGCATCGAGGAGGCGCTGCTGCTGGCAACGCAAGTCGTGGTCATGGCGCCGTCGCCCGGCCGCGTCGTCCAGCGCATCCCGGCCCCCTTCGGCAGCCGCTACCGCGCGGGCGAGCCGGTGCGCGCGATCAAGGCCGATCCGCAGTTCGCCGTCGCGCGTGCGGAACTCGCGGACGCGATCTTCCAGGGAGAACTCGCGTGACGTCGTTTACGGAGAACCTTTCCCCGGAAACGCTGGCGTCAGCGCCCTTGCCGGCTCGGTTCGGCGAAGAAAGGGACGCTGCCGGCAACCCACAGCGCCCTGCCGCGCTGTCCAGAACGCCGCTCAGGCCTGAATCGAAGACGCGCATCGTCAGCCTGTTGACGGTCCTGGCAGTTCTGGCTGCTTGGTGGCTGGCGTCGCACCTGCGCCTGACTTCGCCGGTGTTCCTTCCCACGCCGGAAGCCGTGCTGCGCAAGCTCGTGTCGGTCTGGCAGAACGGCTTCGTGGATGCGACCCTGCTCCAGCACCTCGGCGCCAGCCTCGGCCGCGTCTTCGCCGCGCTCGGCGTCTCGCTGGCCGCCGGCATTCCCATTGGGCTCGCCATCGGCGCTTCCACGATCGGGCGCGGCGTCTTCGATCCCCTGCTGGAGTTCCTGCGGCCCATTCCGCCGCTCGCCTACCTGCCGCTGATCGTGATCTGGTTCGGCATCGGCGAGCCCTCGAAGGTGCTGGTGATCGCGCTCGCCATGCTGGCGCCGATCGCGCTTTCCACCGCAGCCGGCGTGCGCGCCGTCAGCCGCGAGCGCGTGCTCGCCGCCCGCTCCCTCGGCGCCTCCGGTCCCCAAGTCGCCCTGCACGTGACGCTGCCCAGCGCCCTGCCGCAGATGCTCACCGGCATCCGCATCGCGCTCGGCGCGGGCTGGACCACGCTGGTCGCGGCGGAACTCGTGGCGGCCACGCGCGGCCTCGGCTTCATGATCCAGTCGGCGGCGCAGTTTCTCGTCACCGACGTCGTGCTGATGGGCATCTTCGTGATCGCGGGCATAGCCTTCGCGCTGGAATGGATCATCCGCCGCGTCGAGCGGACGCTGGTGCCGTGGGCCGGGCGCGATTGACCCTGCATGAATCGAGAAGTTGACGCGCAAAGGAGCTTTCCATGCCGACCGACCGCAGCGACATCCACCGCGAGGTGCTCACCGCCAACGAAGCCTATGCCGCGGATTTCGGAGAAAAAGAGAACCTCACGCTGCCGCCCGCACGCGGCTTTGCCATCCTCACCTGCATGGATGCGCGGCTGGACCCGGCGAAATATGCCGGCCTTGCGGAAGGCGATGCGCATGTGATCCGCAATGCCGGAGGCCGCGCCACGGACGACGCGATCCGTTCGCTCGTCATCTCGCACAAGCTGCTCGGCACCAAGGAGTGGTTCGTCATCCATCACACGAACTGCGGGATGGAGCTGTTCTCCGACGAGGTGATCGGCGACCTGCTGGAGGACGACCTCGGCACGGCCGCGTTCGACGGAAAAACCTGGAGCAATCCCCAGCATCGGCACGGCTCGGCGCATGGCCATTTCATCAAGTGGCACACGTTCGGCGACAACGAGAAAAGCCTCACGGAGGATGTCCGCCGCATCCGCGAGCATCCGCTCGTCGATCCATCGATACCGGTCCATGGATACATCTACGATGTGAAGACAGGCAGGCTCAACGAAGTGGCGGCAGCCACCGAAGCCGGGCGCCCGGCATGACCAGCGGGTTTGCCGGGGGGTCGCCCCTTTATTCGCTTCCCGCCGGCCGCGGGACTGATTAGCCCGATGGTCGATATCCCAAGTTTCGAGCATCTGCGCAGCGAACCAATATGGCCGCGCAGCCTAGCGGCCGTAACGGCTTGGCTTCCGCACGCTGCCTTCGCGCTCTGCTTCAGCTTCATACTCGCGCTGGTTCTCGGTTTCATCTGAGCTTGCGATTGCCCTGTCGGCGACCGGCGCAAGAAACGGCGAGCCGGGAGGTCGGTCCGAAATGCCTGCAAGGCGAACGCCGCTGCTCGCGAACAATCAACCCCGAAAGACTGCCGCAAACAGCGAACCTGTTCCAGCCTCCGGTTCACAAGAGAATGTATATTCCTTTTGTGGACATTCGGGCCATGCGACCGTTGCCGGACTGAAATCGGACGAAAGGTTTTGGCATGGCGGCGCCGGCTCTTCCTGTTCTCGACCTTGCGCAGTGGGAAGGAGGCAAGGAAGCGCGTCTCGCCTTTCTGGCGCAACTTCGCGCGGCCGCCCGCGACGTCGGCTTCTTCTACCTCACCGGGCATGACGTCCCCCAGGACCTGATCGACGGCGTGCTGCGCGGCTCGCGCCGCTTCTTCGCGCTGCCGGATGCCGACAAGCTTGAGATCGAGATGGTCAACTCGCCGCATTTCCGCGGCTACAATCGTGTCGGCCAGGAGCGGACGAAGGGCCGGCGCGACTGGCGCGAGCAGGTCGATATCGGATCGGAGGCGGCGGCGCTGACGGTGGGCCCAAGCGATCCCGCCTGGAAGCGGCTGCAAGGGCCGAACCAATGGCCCAGCGCCCAGCCCGAACTGAAGCCGCTGATCCTGCGCTGGCAGCACGAGCTGACCCGCATCTCAACCCGGCTCCTTCAGGCCTTTGCCGTCGCGCTGGAGCAGGACGAGACCGTGTTCGAGACCATCTACTCCGGCACCCCCAATCACCTCATCAAAATCATCCGCTATCCCGGCCGCGACTCCACCGAAAGCGAGCAGGGCGTCGGCGCGCACAAGGACAGCGGCTTCCTGACGCTGCTCCTCCAAGAGAAGCAGAAAGGGCTGGAGGTCGAGGCGGTGGACGGCAGCTGGATCGAGGCGGAGCCGCGGCCCGGCACCTTCGTCGTCAACATCGGCGAACTGTTGGAAATGGCGACGGACGGCTACCTCAAGGCGACCGTGCACCGCGTCGTCACGCCGCCGGCCGGCACGGACCGCCTGTCGGTCGCCTTCTTCCTCGGCGCGCCCTTCGACGCGGAGATCCCGCTGATCGACCTGCCGCCGCACCTCAAGGCGCAGGCCGCCGGCGTGACGCGCGACCCGACCAATCCGCTGTTCCGCGTTTCCGGTCAGAACGCGCTGAAGAGCCGCCTGCGCTCACATCCCGACGTGGCGCAACGCCACTATGCCGACCTGATCGAGGCGCCGGCCAAGACCGATCAGGCGGCCTGAGCACAAATAATTCACCGAAGCTGATCCGGAGCCTTCCTCATGACGACGCTGACCGATCTTGCGCCCGAAACCCTTGCCTTGCACGGCGGCACCTGGCGCGCCGACCCGGCGACCGGCGCAGTGGCCGTGCCGATCTACCAGACCACGTCCTACCAGTTCCAGGACACGGACCACGCCGACAAGCTGTTCTCGCTCGACGTGGACGGCCACATCTACACCCGCGTGTCCAACCCGACGCAGGACGCCTTCGAGCAGCGCGTCGCCGCGCTCGAAGGGGGCGCTGCGGCTCTGGCGCTTTCCTCCGGGCAGGCAGCCTCGGCCTACTCCGTCCTGAACCTCGCAGGCGCCGGCGACAACATCGTTTCCTCCACCGACCTTTACGGCGGCACCTGGGCGCTGTTTGCGGCGACGCTGAAGCATTTCGGGGTGGAGGTGCGCTTCGTCGATCCGGCCGACCCTGAAAACTTCCGCCGCGCCACGGATGCCCGCACCCGCGCCTACTATGCCGAGTCGCTGCCCAACCCGAAGCTCCAGGTGTTTCCGATCAGGGAAGTGGCGGACATCGGCCGCTCGCTCGGCGTGCCGCTGATCGTGGACAACACGGCGGCGCCGCTGTTCCTGCGCCCGCTCGACCACGGCGCGGCGGTGGTCGTGTATTCCGCCACGAAATACATCGGCGGCCACGGCACCAGCATCGGCGGCCTGATCGTCGATGGCGGGAACTTTCCCTGGGAAGCGCACGCGGAGCGCTTTCCGACGCTCAACCAGCCCGACCCCAGCTACCACGGAAAGATCTGGGTGGAGGCGGTGAAGCCGCTCGGTCCCGTCGCCTATGTCGTGCGCATCCGCACCGTGCTCCTGCGTGACGTCGGCGCGGCGATCAGCCCGTTCAACGCCTTCCAGCTGCTGCAAGGCCTGGAAACGCTGCCGCTGCGCATCCGGCAGCACAACGAGAATGCGATCAAGGTCGCCGACTTCTTGCAGGGCCACCCCAAGGTGAAGCGCGTGATCTTCCCGCGCTTCCAAACGGGCGAGGACAGGCGCCGCGCCGATGCCGTCCTCAAGCCGGGCTATCACGGCGCGCTTGTCGGCTTCGAACTGAAGGACGGGCGGGAAGCCGGCCGCTCCTTCATCAACGCGCTGAAGCTGCTCTACCACGTCGCCAATATCGGCGATGCCCGCTCGCTCGCCATCCATCCATCCACCACGACGCATTCGCAGCTCTCGCCGGAAGAGCAGCTGAAGACCGGCGTGACGCCCGGCTATGTCCGGCTTTCCGTCGGCATCGAGCACCCCGACGACATCATCCGCGACCTCGACCAGGCGCTCGCCCAGGCCGAAGGCGTGCGCGAACTGAAGGCTGCCTGAGGCTTGAAGCCCGCCGGGATGGACCGGCGGCAACTCACAAGGAGGGTTCCATGAGCGAAGAAAAATCCAGCGCCTCTGCGGCATCAGGCATCTCGCGCCGCACCTTGCTGCGTGCGGCAGGCGTGGCCGGGGTCGGGGCCGCGGCGGCCGGCATCCTCGCGCGGCCGACGAGCTATGCCATTGCCGGCAATCCGACCAAGCTGCGGCTTTCCTGGACGGAATTCGCCGCCTGCCATTCGCCGGTGGCATTCGCCGTCTCTAAAGGCTTCTACGCCAAGCGAGGCCTGGACGTGGAACTGTTCTACCAGGGATCGAGCGGCCAGACGCTGGTGCAGTCGATCGCCACGGGCAAGACGGATGCCGGCGCGGGCCTGCTCTACGACTGGGTGAAGCCGCTGGAGCAGGGATTGGACGTCAAGCTGTTCGTCGGCAGCCACGGCGGCTGCACGCGGCTGCTAGCCTCAAGAGCTTCCGGCGTCACGACGCTGCAAGGGCTCAAGGGCAAGACGATCGTCTCCTACGACGTGGCCAGCCCGCCCAAGCACTCGTTCCAAGTGGCGCTGGCGAAGGCCGGGCTCGACCCGAACAACGACGTGAACTGGATCAACGTGCCTTTCGACCTCGTGGGCGAGACAGTGGCGCGGGGCGATGCGGACGCGCTCGCCCATCTCGACCCCTGGGCCTTTGCGCACAAGAAAAAGTTCGACCTCGTCGAAGTCGCGAACACGCAGACCGGCTCCTTCGAGGGCGCGGTCTGTTGCGTGCTCGGCGTCAACTCGGCCTTCCTCGAAGCCAACACCGACGCCGTGCGCCGCCTGGCGGAAGCCAATATCGAGATCCACGAATACACCGCCGCGCATCCCGACGAAGTGGCGAAGTGGTTCGTCGAGAACCTGAACCCCGGCTTCCCCTATGAGGACATCCACGAGGAGATCGCCTCCTGGGTGCTGCACAACCATCCCGTCGGCAAGGAGCTTGAAGGCCAGGTGAAGCATGCGGCCGACGACCTCGCGCTGATCGGGGTGCTCGATCCGACCACCGACCCGGCGGAGCTTGCCCACCGCGTCACTGTCGATATCCTGGCGTGAGCGGCCCATAGCTCGATGAGCAGCACGGCTCTTCAGGCCGGGGCGGAAGGCGCCGCCGCGCCGGTCCGGCAACGCCGGCCGATCTGGCGGCACGGCCTGTTTGCTGGAGGAACCTGGCTTGCGGCCGCGCTTGTCACCGTCGCCCTGCCGGATGTCGTGCCTTGGGGCAGCCGCGACCTGTTTGCGGCGCTCCTGGTCGGCTTCGCGGTTCTGTGGGGTGGCCTTGCCCTTGTCGGGCGGCCAGGCCCGCGCCTGACCCACTACGGCCCGTGGCTGGTGGCGCTTGGCGTCTGGCTTTTCGCGTGGGAACTGATCACCGCCAAGCTCGGCTGGCTTCCAAAACCCTTCTTCTCGCCGCCGCACGGGCTGTTCCACGTTTATGTCGTGGATTGGCGCCGCATCGGCATCTGCATCGCCTACACCGCCCGGCTCTGGGGCATCGGCTTCTTCAGCGGCATTGCGCTGGGCTTCGTCGCCGGCGTGGCGCTGGGCTGGTCGAAGACGTTCAGCTATTGGGGCATGCCGATCCTGAAGCTGATCGGGCCGGTGCCCGCCAGCGCCTGGATCCCGGCTACCTTCTTCCTGTTCCCGACCACGTTCCAGGCCAGCATCTTCCTGGTCGCGCTCGCCTCCGGCGTGCCGGTGGCGATCCTCACCGCCTCCGGCGTCGGCTCGGTCAATCGCGCCCTCTACGACGTGGCGCGCACGTTGGGCGCCGACAAGCGCTTCCTGATCCTCAAAGTGGCGATACCGGCGGCTCTCCCGCATGTCTTTGTCGGGCTCTTCATGGGCCTTTATTATTCCTTCGCCGTGCTGGTGGTGGCCGAGATGCTCGGCGCCAAGTATGGCATGGGCTGGTATCTGCAGTTCCAGACCGCCTACTCGGCTTACGCCAATGTCTATGCCATGCTGATCCTGATGGCGCTGGCATGCTCCGGTCTGGTCAAGCTGCTCTTCGTCGCGCGCGACCGGCTGCTCGCCTGGCAGAAGGGCATCGTGCAGTGGTAGCCTCCCTTGCCGTTTCCCGCCCCCAGCCGGGGCTGGCGGTCGAGTTCCGCGCCGTCAGCCACGCCTACCAACTCGACGGCAAAACGCTTCCGGTCCTCCAGGCGATCGACCTCGCGATTGCGCCGGGCGAGTTCGTGGCCGTGCTCGGCCCTTCGGGCTGCGGCAAGTCCACGCTTCTGCGCCTGGCAGCCGGGCTGGAGCGGCCGGAACAAGGCACCGTGACCGGCGATCGCAGCGCGATCGCCGAGCCCGATCCGGAGCGCGTGCTGGTATTCCAGGACCCGACCCTGTTTCCCTGGCGCACGGTGCGCGGCAACGTGGCGATCGGGCCGGAAGCGAGAGGCGTCCTGCACCGCTCGGAAGCGCGCATCGACGGCGCGTTGCGCTTGGTCAAGCTCGAAGCCTTTGCCGGCGCCTTTCCGCACCAGCTTTCCGGCGGCATGGCGCAGCGTGTCGCGCTGGCCCGCGCGCTTGTCAACGATCCGCGCCTGCTTCTGCTCGACGAGCCGCTCGGCCGCCTGGATTCGCTGACGCGGCTCGCCATGCAGCAGGACCTTCTGATGCTCTGGCGGCAGACCGGCGTGTCGGTGATCCTGGTGACGCACGATGTCGAGGAAGCCCTGCTCTTGTCGCAGCGCGTGGTGGTCCTGAGCGAACGGCCCGCCCGCATCCTGGCGGAAGTTCCTGTTGGGGTGCCGCACCCCCGTCACCGGGACGATCCCTCCATCGTGGCCCAGCGCCGCGAAATCCTTGAAATCCTGGGCGTTCCCGCATGAGTTCCCTTTCGCAAAGGACGCCGCGCTGGCTGGAAGCCGGAGCGCTCGGCGCGGTGTGCGTCGCACTTGCCTGGTGGGCGCTCGTTTACGGACAGGTGATGCTGAACGCGGACTTCTCGCTCATCCAGGCGCTTCCCTGCCTGCTCAACACGTCCGACCGCTGTTCGCTCGCCATGTCGCTGTGCAAGAACTGGCACGTCCTCGGCATCAGGCGCTATTCGCCCGAACTGCTGTGGATCGGAGCCGCAGTTGGGCTGCTGGCCTTGGCGCTTGGCCGGCATCGGCCAGGCGCGGCCGATCCCAAAGGAGGAGATCACCCTTGACCAGGCTCATTCCCGTGCTGGACCTTTCGCGCTTCAACCAAAGCGGCTCGGAGCGGCACACGTTTCTGGCCGGCCTGCCAGCGTAAGCCGGATCAGCTGCTCGTCAACCTGCTTGCACGAGCGCATGCCTTTCCGAGTGGACTTGCCCTGGGAAAGTGGAGGGCTTTTCTGAAGGAAAGAGGAGCATTTCATGGGCAAGCCGCATCGGCGGTTTGGCAAGGAGTTCGAGGCGGAAGCCATTCGCCTTGTTGCAACGAGCGGACGATCACAGAAGCAGGTTGCCGATGACCTCGGCATTGGGCGTTCGACGCTGCGCAACTGGCTGGCAAAGCGCCGGGAACGGGCGCTCGAAGCGC
>CAXTCF010000087.1:0-16764 GCA_964242945.1 uncultured Rhizobiaceae bacterium
TTGTTGGGCGAGTATAGGCTGCCGAGAATCAGCACCACCCGGATGCAGGCGAAGGCGGGCGCGACCGCCGGGTCGAAGCGCCGGAGGAATTTTCGCGGCGAACGGCCGGCGGCGGCGGGCGTGGCGGCAAGATCGCTCATCCGAACCACTCCAGCCGGTTCTTCACACGGAACAGCGCGAAGGCGCCGAGGCTGACGGCGATGAGCAGCACGACACCCTGGAACAGCGGCTGCCAGAGCGGATCGAAGTCGAACACGAAAAGCAGGTCGCCAATGGTGCGGAAGGCGAAGGCCCCGAAGATCGCGCCGATCGCGCCGCCGCGCCCGCCGAACAGCGATACGCCGCCCAGCACCACCGCGGCGATGGAAAACAGCGTATAGGCATTGCCGCTCGCATAGGCCGCCTCGCCGGTATAGGTGAAGAAGGTGAGAAACAGGCCTCCGATCGCTGCAAGCAGGCCGGACAAGGTGTAGGCCATGAACTTGGCGCGGCGAATCGGCACACCCGACATGAAAGCGGCAGGTTCGGAGGAGCCGACTGCATAAGCGCCGCGACCCGTCTCCGAGCGACTGAACGGCACCCAGACGACGAGGATGACGGCGAGCAGCACCAGAAGGCTCGTCGGCACCACGCCAAAAACGCGGCCGGTCGCAAGGTCGGCCAAGTCTTCGTTGACCGAGCCGCCGGGCGTGGGCCGGAGCAGCAGCGCGATGCCGAAATAGACCGCGCCCGTGGCGATCGTCGCGACGATCGGCTGCAAGCGTCCCCAGATCACGATGGCGCCGTTCAGCGCCCCGCAGGCAAGCCCGGTCAGGAGCACGCCGGCAACGCCAAGCGCGGTCGCGCCGGTGCCGCCGAGCACGATCCAGGACGCCAGGCAGTTAGTGAGGGTGAACACCATGCCGACGGACAGGTCTATGCCGGCGGTGAGCACGACCAGCGTCTGCGCCATGGCGACGAAGGCGAGCAGCACGCCCTTGTTGGCGGCGGTCTGGACGACGTTCGCGGTGAAGCCTGCCGGGTGGTTCGAGCAGTAGATGGTGAACATCGCGAGGAAGATCGCGAAGGCAAGCAGCGTACCGCGGTTCTCCGCCAGCCAGAAACGGCTCTCGTTCATGACGCGGTCAGCTCCGTCCTGGTCACGCCCGCCATGGCCTTCGCCTCCTGGCCGATGTTCAGCGCGCTCGCAATTAGGGCGTGCTCGGTGATCTCGCCGCCGGCGAGCTCGCGCTTGACGCGGCCGTCATACAGGACGAGCACGCGGTCGCAGCAGCCGATCAACTCGTCATAGTCGGTGGAGTAGAAGAGGATCGCCGCGCCTGCGTCGGCCAGCCTGCGCAGCAGCGCATAGATCTCCGCCTTGGTGCCGACGTCGATGCCGCGGGTGGGATCGTTGAGCAGGATGATGCGCGGCTGCCGCATCAGCCACTTGGCAATCACCACCTTCTGCTGGTTGCCGCCGGAAAGCGCACCGACGGGCGCGTCGATGCCTGCGGTCTTGATGGCGAGCAGGTCCACCATCTCTCCGATGAGCCGGTTTTCCTCGCTCCGGTCGATGATGCCGGCTTTGGACACGCGGTCCAGCGCCGCGAAGGAAAGGTTCTCACGCACCGTCATGGGCAGCATCAGGCCCTCGGTCTTTCGGTCCTCCGGGATCAGCGCCATGCCTACGCCCTTGCCTCGCGCTGCGGCGGGGCTGGAAATCCGCGCCGGCTTTCCTTCCACCAGCACCTCGCCCTTGAGGCCGCGCAGCACGCCGAACAGCGCGAGCAGCAATTCGCGCTGGCCCTGCCCGTCCAGCCCGCCAAGCCCGACAACTTCACCCGCGCGCACGGTAAACGAGATGCCTGCAAGCCGGTCGGCCCAGGCGAGGCCTCGGCATTCCAGCATCGGCGGCGCCTTGCCCGGTTCGGGTGCGGGCGGCTTGGGCGGAAAGACCTGCGAATATTCGCGGCCGATCATCATCTGCACCACTTCGGCCTCGGACCTCGTGCCTGCCGGGAAGGAAGCGACGGAGCGGCCGTTGCGGAACACGGAGCAGTCGTCGGCAAGCTCGGCGATCTCGTGCATGCGATGTGAGATGTAGAGCAAAGCCAAGCCCTCGGCGCGCAGGCGCTTCAGGACGGCAAACACTTGTCTCACGTCGGCCGCGGTGAGCGCCGAAGTGGCCTCGTCGAGGATCAGGATGCGTGGGCGTCGCGCCAGGGCCTTGGCGATCTCGACCATCTGGCGGCGCGACAGGGCTAAGTCCTTGACCAGGGCGGAAGGGTGGACGTCGGAAGCGCCCGCCCGCGCCAGCGCCGCCTCGGCGATCTTCCGCTGGGCGCGGCGATCGATCAGGCCGAAGCGCTTGGGCGGGTTGGAGATGACGATGTTGTCGGCGACCGAAAGCTCAGGAATCAGCGACAATTCCTGGAAGATGCAGACGATGCCCGCCGCATTCGCTTCGGCCGGCGAGGCGAAGGCGACGTCGCGCCCGTCCAGCACCATCCGCCCCTCGTTGGGCGCCACCACGCCGGACATCACCTTGATCAGCGTCGATTTCCCCGCCCCGTTCTCGCCGAGGATCGCATGGATGCGGCCGGGGAATACGGCGAGATCGACCTTTTCGAGAGCCCGCACGCCGCCATAGCGCTTGGACACGCCTTCCATCAGAAGAAGGGGCTGCGATCCGGCGGCAGGCCTTGCGTCCATCGTTTCAGCCCTTCGAATGAAAGGGCGGCCTCGCGGCCGCCCCGCGCGCGGGGATCAGATCACTGGTTCTCCTTGCTCTGTCCCATGATCTCCTGGGCGGTGAAGTTGATGCCGCAGGTGGGGAAGGAGTTGCCGACGAAGAAGTTGTCGGACTGGGCGGGAAAATAATCCTGGCCGTCCTTGAAGTTGGGATCCTCGACGATGGCCAGCGGCAGCTTCACCGACTGCGGGACCACCTGGCCTTCCAGCGCCATGATCGCCGTCTTGATGGCGACCGCGACCTGGGCCGGGCCGGTGCCGGCGGACGAGCACTTCAGGCCCTCGCCCGCATACTTTGAGCAGAACTTGCGGAAGCCGTTTTCGGTCTCGCCGCCGAACGGCACGAATGGATGGCCGGCGTCGATCATCGCCTGCACGACGCCTGTGTCCCCGCCCTGCGCCGTGATGCCGTCGAACTTCTTCTGCACGGCGATGGCGTCCGCGGCCGCCTTCTGGGCGGTGGGGTCGTCCCACTTGCCGTACACCTCCACCACGTCCCACTTCTTGCCCGACGCGTCCAGCGTCTCGTGGATGCCGGCATGGCGGTCGGTGTCGACGGACGTGCCGGCGACGCCGCGCACCTCCAGCACCTTGCCGCCGTTCGGCACGTGCTTGATCAGCCAGTCCGCCCACAGCACGCCGAGGCCCTTTTGATCGACGTTGACGTTGATGGCATCCTCGGTGTCCAGGGTGTTGTCGAAGGCGACCAGCACGACGCCTGCCTGCTTGGCACGCTTGATCACGGGACCAAAGGCCGTAGGGTTCTGCGCGTTGACGACGATCGCGTCGTAACCGGAATCGATGAAGTTGTTGATGGCCGAGATCTGCGCCGGCACGTCTTCGCCGGTGGAGACCACCTTGAACTCCTTGAGCTTGGCGGCGACATCCGGCTGCGCCGCATAAGCCTTGGCAGTCTGGATCATCTGAATGCGCCAGGTGTTCGCGATATAGCCGTTGGCGAGCGCGATGCGGTAAGGCCCGTCCTTTTTCGGAAACTTGAAGAACTTCGTTTGCGCGGTCCAAGGCACCATGCAGCTGGATTCGGCCGCCGGCCCGCTTACCGCTTCAGGGTCGGCCAAGGCCGCAGAGATCGTGATGCACGACAAGGCACTTGCCGCAACGGCGGCACGCAACAGCAACTTCAGCATATATTTCCTCCCAGGGTTCAATTGAGACGCAGGGGTTCCGCCTGCCGCCAAAGCCGGCAGTTGCCACGGACGCGCCTCGTGCTCCGGTTCTGCCGCGCACTGCCCTGACTCCGGACACTCTCCCCACGTCGCCGGCTGCGATTTCCTCCCAAGGCAGCGCGACCCAGGCACGGTAGCGCCCGCAAAAACGCTTGTAAAGGAACGCTTCGCCGGCGGGCAGCCGACGTGCCAAGACGTTGAAACACTACTGGGCCGCTGACCGTCAGACGTGGCTGAAAGGCTGAAGGCGCGGCCTGATCTTCCGAGTCGTTCGGAAGCCATCCAGATACGGCTGCCCCATGGTCTGCGTCATCGAAGCCTCGGTCTTTGACGGCTCAGCCTAGATCGAGGCCGTCTCGAAATTCGTTCAGGTCGGCGTCCACCGAGGAGGGGGCGTCGATCCATTCCTGGATGCTGTTTCCCGTAACCGGGTCCTTCGCGGGAATCGGACACATCATAATGCGTTTGGCGGCGGCGCGGCGGAGGTCCTCGGTGAGGCGCTCCTCCTGCATGTTGTCCCAGTCGCGCCCGTCGGGGTAGCCGCCGACCATCATGATGTCCTTGGACTGCCCGATCATGGCGTGGGACACCCCGGCCGGCATGACGACCGCGTCGCCTGCCTCCACGCGCACCCGGGTGCCGCCGCGGCCGAACAACTCGACTTCCATCCAGCCTGATGCGACGCCGAGGCACTCATGGGTGGTCGAATGAAAATGGGGGTAGGTGTAGATGCCGGGATAGCGCCAGTTGTTGTACCATCCGTTGGAACGGAACCGTTCCTCCACGGCATCCACTCCGCCCCCAGGGATGCCGCCACGATGGATCAGCAGGGGATAGCGGCTGTTCGGCAGCATCCCCTTCGGTTTCGAAAAAAGCTTTTCCACCGCATGCGCCGGCATCTCAGTTCCTCCCTTTGTCGTGCGCTGCGGCAATCAGGACGGTTCCGTCCTCCCGATTGATATCCAAGCAAGCGCACGAACGATGATAAGTTGGCCTCAGGGACGCACCACTGCGAAATCTCTGCGCGAGTCCTGCATTTGGGACAGGGGCTGCCGCAGTCCTGGACATGTTGCAGCACCTGGCTTCTCTGCCCAGGGTTGCCGAGGGGCTGCGATGATCGCCGACGATCCATTCCGCATTTCGGACCATGTTGCCGACTTCGAGGCGATCCGGCGCGGCTATGCAGAAGCCAGCGCCGCCACGCGCCGGAAGCTGCGCGCGATCGCCGATCTCGCCTACGGAAACGGCGGGGATGAAAAGCTGGACCTGTTCCTGCCGAGCAACCCTCGGGGGGCGCCCGTCCACATGTTCATCCATGGCGGGTATTGGCGCGCCAACACCAAGAACGACTATGCCTTTGTCGCGGACACGGTAACGGAGGCGGGAGCGATCGCTGCGGTGATCGACTACTCCCTGATGCCGGGCGCCCGCATGGCGACGCTGGTGGACCAGGTCCGGCGCGCCGCGCGCTGGCTGACCGAGCACGTCAGCGACTACGGCGGCGACCCGGCGGCCCTGTCGGCGAGCGGGCACTCGGCCGGCGGCCATCTGGCCTTCTATCTCGCCGCGCGCGGACGGGAGGAACCGTCACCTGCCGAACCGGGGGTTCGCCGCCTCCTCCTGGTCAGCGGGATCTACGATCTGAAACCGATCCCGCATAGTTTCCTGCAGGCCGAAATAGGCTTGACGGAGCAGGAGGTGGCCGCCTTTTCGCCAGTCGAGAGCGAGCTTGCATCCGGGGTCGAGCTGACGCTTGCCGTCGGCGCCGAGGAAACCCGGCCTTTCCACGGCCAGGCGCAGGCGATTGCTGCACGATGGCCTGATCGGGCAACTGTGGCGGCGCTGCCTGACCTCGATCACATGACGATCATGCGCGACCTCGG
Source organism: uncultured Rhizobiaceae bacterium (assembly GCA_964242945.1). Classification (GTDB taxonomy): domain Bacteria; phylum Pseudomonadota; class Alphaproteobacteria; order Rhizobiales; family Rhizobiaceae; genus Mesorhizobium_B. The sequence continues at coordinate 5,804 of CAXTCF010000087.1, forward strand.
CCGTCCGGACAGTGCCGCCGGACGGGTGCTCACCGCGTGCACCCCGCCAGCGCGGGGGTGAACCCGGCGCGCCTTCCGGGGGCGTACGGCGCGTGGCCCTTGTTCCCGCTGCTCATCCCGACGCGCCAGGCGTCGAGCCGGTTTCGGGCTTCCGTGCAAGAAGATGATCCGAAAGGGCCTGCGCCGTGCGTTCCAGACACTCGCGCGCCTCGACCATCTGCGCCTCGCTTGCGGATGCGCGCAGCGTGAGGCGAAGCCGGGCGTGGTCAGCAACCGGAACCTCCAGGGCGGGGCGCGCCGCGACGCCCTTGCGTTCCCAGCCGGCGCGGCGGGCGACCAGCACCGTTTCGCCCGCCGCGAGCTGCACGGTGGCGTCGAGTTCCTCGCAAAGGCTGCCGATCAGCGCATCGGCCGCTCCTTCAAGCCCGGACAGCCGCAGCGCCCCGAATCCGAGCGCCGCGGCGCCGCTGCCCGGCCAGACCAAGCCGTTCGCGTCGCGCTCCACGATGCCTGCCTCCTCCAGTTGCCCGACGAGCGCGAAGGCCGACGAGCGCGGCAAGCCGCAAGCGGCGGCGAGTTGGGCCACCGGCCGGCCGGGCTGGCGCGTCAGCGCCTCAAGGGCCGTGCCGAGTTCCTCCAGGCCGCGGGTTTCAGATCCCATGCACGTCCCTCCCGCGGCGGACTGACGACTGGTTGTAACGGTTGCCGGGATAGTTCACGCGGAACTGCATGGGATCATAGGCGGCGCCCAAGCCGGTTGCGAGGATAAGGTCGTCAGGCAGGTCCCAGCGCACGTGGTTCTCGGCGACGAAGTCCGGCTGCACGGAGCACGTGGCGTGGCCGTCCGTCACCACGATATCCGCGGCGACCTCGACGCGCCGCGGCACGCTGCGGCCGCCCAGACAAGCCAGGAGAACCTCGATCGCCTTCAGGCCCATCGCCGGAGGATAGTCGCGGGAGGCCAACGGGATCGCGTAGCGCAAGGCGAGCTTGTAAACGTAATTGAGATCGCCGCCTGTATGGGCCGGTATCGTTCCACGGGCAAAACCAGCCGTGATGAACGCCTCGATCGAGCCGACCCCCTGGAGCCCGGAGCAGGCCCAGACGCCGTCGATCCGCTCGCCGCCGCGAAGGAGGCGCGCGGTGTGCGCGAAGCCCGACTCCCGCTGCCAGCCGGTCCATAGGGGGGCAAGCGGATGGATGCCGGGGAAAGCCGCGAGTGCATCGAGCGCACCGGCCAGCCTCAAGCGCGCCGGTTCGGCATCTTCCCGTCCCGCCAGCAGGGTGATGCGTCCTCGGCCCTCCAGGTGCTCGGCGAGCCAAAGCGCCGTGACGTGGCCGATGCCGTAGTTGTCGGTGCCGACCGAACTCGCGTAGGCGAAGTCAGGCGGCACGCCGCGGTCCACCAGCACGACGGGAATGCCGCGCCGCGTCGCATCCGCAAGCGCTTCGGCGATCGGGTGTCCGTGGGTGGCGCTGACGATCAGGCCGTCGCCCTCGAAGGCTCTGATCTGCCGGGCTTGGCGCTCTGCCGAATTGTCGGCGTCGCCGATCCAGAGATCGGCAATAGTGGAGCGGTAGCGCGACACCGCATATTCAACGCTGTGCACGAGAGCTGTCCGCCAGGGATTGTCGAGCGAGGCATTGGAGAAGCCGATCCGCAGCTTGCCGCGCCGGACCCGCTTCGGAGCGGGGAAAAGGCGCAGCGCGTCCGGTTCGCGGAGCATCAGCGGCCTTTCCGCACGGCGCAGTGCCGGCGGCGTGCGGCGCGAAACGCGCTCCGTGTCGCGCTGTGCCAGCACCTCGTCCCGCGCCAAGGCCAGCGCGACCGCTGCGGGCCCGAGCCTGAAACAACCGCGGCCGCGCGGCTCGACCAGCCCGAACCTGGCAAGCGCGCCGAGCGTGCGATAGATCGTGGAGCGCGGCGCTCCGATCGCCGTGCACAGGAGCGCGATGCGCATCTCTCCGTCGGCGCGGGCAAGCGCGTTCAGGATCGCGATGCCGGTCAGAACCGCCGGGCGCCTTTGCTTGGGCGTCATCCTTGCTGCGCCTCGGGCCTCAGCTTGCTTCCTCCAAGCGAAAGTGCCGGACGCACAGTCCATGCGTCAAGCGTCCAGCGCCGTCACACGTCTCAAATGCTGGACTGCCGGATTGAAGTTCTACTGGCGCAAGCTGCTGCGGCGGTGTTGCCTCCATCCCTGTCGAATGGACCGGAAACGGACTGTGGGAGCAGGGTTCGGCGCGAGGAGGCGGGAGTTGCGATCGAGTTCGCCGGGCACTGGAAGGGCGCGGGCATGATGCCTGAACCGGCAGTCGCGGCCGGCATCGGCTCTGCCGAGCCGGTTCTTTCCATGCGCGACATCTCGAAGAGCTTCGCGGGCTTTTCCGCGCTCAATGCTGTGGACTTCGACGTGCGCGCCGGGGAGGTTCATGCGATCTGCGGAGAAAACGGCGCGGGCAAGTCCACGCTGATGAAGGTACTTGGCGGCTCCTACGCGCCCGACGGCGGCGAGATACGGCTGGGCGGAACGCCCGTCCACTTCGCCCATCCGGCGGAAGCGCGCCGGGCCGGGATCAGCATCATCCACCAGGAACTCAGCCTGATGCTCGACCGCACGGTCTCGGAAAACGTGCTGCTCGGCATCGAGCCCGCCCGGCGCGGGCTCCTCGATCGGCCTGCCATGCGGCGCACCACAACTGCGCTGCTCCGGCGCGTCGGCGCCCGATTCGGCCCAGACGCCTCCGTTGCAGACCTGTCGATCGCCGAACGGCAGCTGGTCGAGATTGCCAAGGCGCTGGCGCTGGACGCGCGCGTCGTCGTCATGGACGAGCCGACGGCAGCACTCGACGACCAGGATGCTCACAAGCTCCTTGCCCTTGTGCGCGAACTGCGGGCTCAGGGCGTGGCGATCGTCTATATCTCGCACCGGATGCCGGAGATCGCGGCGGTTGCCGACCGGGTCACCGTGCTGAAGGACGGCAGACGCGTTGATACGCGCCCGCTTGCCGAGCTGACGCCTGCGAAAGTCGTGCGCATGATGGTCGGCCGCGACCTCGCAGACTTCTACCCGCCCCGCGCGCCCGCTCCTTCGGTCGGCGCGCCCGTGCTGGAGATCGAGAAAGGCGGCAATGCCTTGCTTCACGACATCGATCTCGAAGTGCGTGCCGGCGAGATCGTCGGCATCGCCGGCCTGGAAGGGTCGGGCAAGCGCGCGCTGGGGCGCGCGATCTTCGGGGACGAGCCGTTCACATCAGGCGCCCTTCAAATCGCCGGTCACGCCGGTTCGCCCGGCTCGCCGCGCCAGGCGGTAAAGAGCGGCATCGGCTACGTGTCCGACGACCGCAAGGGCGAAGGCATCCTGGCGCTCCAGTCGCTGCGCGACAATGCGCTGCTTGGGCTTCGCGCCTTCTTCGCCGCCTGGAAGCGGCCGCAGGCAGGGCGGATGTCGCAGCGGGACGTCGATGCAGGCCTGAAGGCGCTCGACGTTCGGGCAGCCGACTTCGGCCAGGAGATCCGGGAACTTTCCGGCGGCAATCAGCAGAAGGTCATCATCGCGCGCTGGCTCGCCCAAGGTCCCAGGCTTTTCGTCTTCGCCGAGCCGACGCGCGGCATCGACGTGGCCGCCAAGGCCGCGATCTACCGCATCATGCGCGAACTGGCTGATGCAGGCCGGGCGGTCGTCATGATCTCGTCGGACCTGCCCGAGATCGTCGGCGTTTCCGACCGGATTGTTGTCATGCACGAAGGCCGGATTGCGGGCGAGCTTGCCGGCGGCGCGGACGAGGAGAGCGTGATGCAGCTCGCGCTCGGGCACGGATCGCGCGATGCGGGGGCGAGCCTCCAGTGAGCGTCGTCGCGCTGGAAGCCGCACCCAGACGGCGGCGGCGTCCGGCCGTCCCGCTCGTCCTGTTCCTGGGCGCGTCGATCCTTTACGTCGCGACCGCGATCCCCACCGGGCAGACTGCCGCGCTGACGGGAGAAGGCGTGTCCGGTCTGCTCCAGCGCATGCCGGGCCTTGGGCTCGTGGCGCTTGGGCAGACATTCACGATCCTCGCGGGCTCGATCGACCTGTCCGTCGCCAACCTCATCAGCGTGTCGGCGGTGCTCGCGTCCTTCCTTATGCAGGGCGAGCCTTCGCGAATGGTGCCGGCGGCGGCCGCGGTCCTTGCGCTTGCAGCTCTGATCGGCTGCGCCAACGGGCTGATCGTCACCAAGTTGCGCGTGAACCCGCTGATCGCCACGCTCGGCGTCGGCCTGATCCTTCAGGGCCTGCTTTCCGCAAGCTTCAACAATTTCGCCGGCTCGGTTCCGGCTGTGTTCCAGCAGCTTGCCTACGGCACCGTCTTCGGCCTGCCGCTGCCGGTGCTTTTTCTCGCGGGCCTCACCCTGGTTGCGGCAGGCGTGCTGCGGGGCACGAGGTTCGGCGCCCATCTCTACGCGGTCGGCGGCAACCCGGATGGGGCGCGGCAGGCCGGCATCCGCACTGCGCGCGTCACGGTCGCCGCGCACGTCATCGCTTCGGTGTCGGCCGGCTTGACAGGCCTTTACCTCGCCAGCCGCCTGCGCTCCGGCGCGCCCTGGGTCGGGCGCGACGGCATCTACGACCTCGAATCGATCGCGGTGGTGGTGATCGGCGGAACCCTGCTGGCCGGCGGGCGCGGCGGGGTCTGGGGCACGATCGCCGGCGTGTTCCTGTTCGCCGTGCTTGACGCGGTGTTCAACATGGCCGGGGTCGATGCCTTCGCCAAGCAGGTGCTGCGCGGCGCCATCGTGGTGTTTGCCGTCGCGGTCTACACCGTGCGCATGAAGGGGCACGTCGCGTGAGTGCCGCGAGCGAGCCGATGCGCCGCGTTCGCCCGCATTTCCGCTTACGCGTGAATGTCGGCATCGCCGTGTTCGTTGTTCTCTACGCCGCGATCGCCTTCATGCAGCCGAACTACCTGGAGCCTGCCGGCTTCACCAACTTCCTGCGGCGCGCGGCACCCCTGGTGATCCTCGCCTGCGGCCAGATCTTCGTGATCGTGTCGGGCGGCTTCGACCTGTCGATGGGCTCGCTCGTCACTCTGACCGTGCTTGGCGCCTCGATGACCACCGGCGGCGATCCTGCGCTCACCTGGCCCGCGATCGCGCTTCTTTACGCGATCGGCCTTGGCGTCGGGCTCGTCAACGGGCTGGTCGTCGCCAGGCTGAAGGTCCCTTCCATCATCGCGACGCTCGGCATGCTGCTTTCCCTAAACGGGGCGGCGCTGCTGTGGTCCGGCGGCTCGCCGCGCGGGGCGCTGCCTGAAAACTTCCGCATGTTCGGCCGCCTTGTGTTCCGCGACGTACCCCTCATAGGCACGCTGCCGCTGGCGGTGCTGGTGCTCTCAGGGGTTGCCGGCTTAGCCGCCTGGTTGCTCCATGCGACCGTGCTCGGCCGCTGCCTTCTGGCCGTGGGCGACAACCCCCGCGCGGCAGAACTGTCGGGCGTGCGGGTGGATGCGGTGCGCGTCTTCGCTTTCGTGTTTTCGGCGCTCGCCGCCGTGACCGGCGGGATCATGCTCGGCGGCTTTGCGGGCGTTTCGATCAATGTCGGCGACGGGCTGGAGCTTCAGGCGATCGCGGCCTGCGTGATCGGCGGCGCGCTGCTGCTCGGCGGGCGCGGCAGCGTGGCGGGCGCGGTGTTCGGCGCTTTAAGCCTGTTTGCGCTGTTCACGCTGCTCAACTTGGCTGGATTGCCGCAGCCGATCCGCGACGCCGCGCAAGGGCTCATCCTGATCGCCGCCGTCGCGCTGGGCGCGGCACGGAGGCTTGGCCGGTAGAGGCCGAAAAAGCATTGGAGCCATCCGGCTCCGCAACGCCGCTCTCCAGCGGCACACAAGGGAGGAAAGAGAATGAAACGATTGCATGTGCTGGCCGGGCTGCTCGCCCTCACGACGGCAACGAGCGGCTGGGCGCAGAGCTTCGACGACCCCGCCGAGTTCCAGCGCCAGAAGGAACTGCTGACGATGCAGCCGCAAGGTCCAGAAGGAAAACCTTGGGAGCAGAACCTGGGCGGCAAGGAGGTCGACACCTCCAAATACAAGAAGCCTGGACCCTATAACGTCTGCTTCTCCAACGCAGGCGTCAACAATCCCTGGCGCGTCGTCGGCTTTACCAACATGCAGGCCGAAGTGGAATCGCAGAAGGCCGACATCAAATCGTTCACGCATGTCGATGCCGAGGGCAAGGACGACAAGCAGATCTCCGACATCAACACGCTGGTCAACAGCGGCAATTGCGACGTCCTGATCGTGTCGCCGAACACGACCGCGGCGCTGACGCCGGCCGTCGAGCAGGCCTGCCAGAAGCTGCCCGTCGTGGTATTCGACCGCGGCGTCAACACGACCTGCCCGGTGACGTTCGTCAATCCCGTCGGCGGCTATGGCTGGGGCATCCAGACGGCGGACTTCATCGCGGAGAAGATGCCGAAAGGCGGCAAGGTGCTGGCGCTGCGCATCCTGCCCGGCGTGGACGTGCTGGAGAACCGCTGGGCCGCCGCCAAGCGCATCTTCGACGAAAAGGGCATCACGGTTGCGGGCGCCGAGTTCACCGACGGCGACAATGCCAAGACCAAGTCGATCGTCGAGGATTACATCAACCGCGAGGGCAAGATCGACGCGATCTGGATGGACGCGGGCGCAACCGCCGTTGCGGCGCTTGAAGCGTTCGAGGATGCCGGCCAGCCCTATCCGGTCATCACCGGCGAGGACCAGGAAGATTTTCTGCAGAAGTGGAAGGCGGAAAAGCTGACGGCGCTCGGGCCATCCTATCCGACCTATCAATGGCGGTCACCGATCATCGCCGCGGTGAAAATCCTCAAGGGCGAGCCGGTAATCGGGCCGACCTGGAAGCTGCCGCAGCCTGCGATCACGCAGGACACGCTGGACAGTTACGTCAACGACAAGATGCCGCCGCTCCACTACGCGCTGTGCGGCTGCGAGGCGTTGCCGGGCTATCCCGAACGCTGGGGCGGCAAGAAGTAACCCTCGCGCAAAAGCGTGCGCTGCTAGCGCCCCCTCCGCCGCGTTCCGCAGGGGAGGGGAACCATGCGTAGCATCGTGGAGGGGGCCGCAACGGTCCCCAAGCAGCCGTTCCGACGTCCGCTCGTACCTCCAGGAATCCTGCCATGCAATTCGGCGCCAGCACGTTCATCTGGGTGTCGCCCTTTTCGACTGACACGCTCGACCTGATCGACAAGGTCGCCTGCATGGGTTTCGACTTTATCGAGATCTGCGTCGAGGACCCCGAAACGATCGACACCAACCGCATCCGCGAACGGCTTGACCATGCCGGCATCAGGGCTACCGTCTGCGGTGCTTTCGGGCCGGACAGAGACCTGAGCGGCGACGACCCGGGCACCCGCGCCAACGCGCTCGGCTACCTCAAGCGCTGCATCACCATCGCTGCCGAACTTGGCGCCGACCGCGTCCTTGGTCCCATGTATTCGGCCGTCGGGCGCACGCGGCTTGCCGAACCGGAGGAGCGGCGCGCCCAGCGCGACCTTGCGGCCGACGGCATCCGGCAGGCCGCGGACGTCGCGGCCGACCACGGCGTGCAGCTTGGAGTTGAGCCGCTCAATCGCTTCGAAACGGACATGATCAACACCGTCGAACAGGGGCTGGAACTCGTGGAGCAGGTCGGGCGGGAGAATGTCGGGCTCCTTCTCGACACGTTCCACATGAACATCGAGGAGAAAAACATTCCCGGTGCGATCCGCCGCGCGAGCGGCCGGATCGTCGAGTTCCATGCCTGTTCAAGCGACCGGGGCACGCCCGGCGAAGATCACCTGCCCTGGGCCGACATCGCATCCGCCCTGCGCGATGCACGCTTCTCAGGCCCGGTCGTGATCGAAGCTTTCACGCCGCGCATCCGGGAAATCGCCCGAGCCGTCTCGATCTGGCGCCCGCTCGCCGAAAGCGAGAACAGGCTGGCCGCCGACGGCCTCGCCCATCTCAAGCGCATCTTCCCGAACTGACGGGCCCTCGGCCGACTTCAGATGGCCGGATCCTCGAAGCGCGGCGCCATCGGCTCTTGGTCTGGCTGGACCTACCCGCGAAGCTTTCCGATCAGGTCGCGCATGACCATGGCTGCGCTGCCGTTGTCCACCTGACAGGTTCCAGCCGCGTGGTGCCCGCCGCCGCCGTGCGACAGGCACACCGCTCCCACGTTCACCGACGACGTGCGGTCCAGGATCGACTTGCCGACCGCGAACACCGTGTTCTGCTGCTTCAAACCCCACATCACGTGCACCGACACCCGGCACGCGGGGAAGAGCGCGTAGATCATGAAGCGGTTGCCGGCGTAGATGATATCCTCCGCGCGCAGGTCGAGCACCGCGAGGTCGCCATGCATCGTCGTGCAGCGGCGAAGCTGCTCCTCGAACCTGGCTTTGTGGCCGCGATAAAGATCGACCCGCTCCTTCACGTCGGGCAGCGCCAGCACGTCCTCCACGGAATGGTCCCGGCAGTGGTCGATGAGCTTCATCATCAGCTCGTAGTTGGAGATGCGGAAGTCGCGGAAGCGGCCGAGGCCGGTGCGCGAGTCCATCACGAAGTTGAGCAGCGTCCAGCCGGTCGGGTTGAGGATCTCGTCGCGGCTGAACTGCGCCGAGTCGGCCTTGTCCACGGCTTCCATGAGGTCCTGCCGCACCCGTCCGAAGGTCGGCTTGCCGCCGTAATAGTCGTACACGACGCGGGCCGCGGAAGGCGCGTTGGGGAGGATGACGTAGTTGCCGGGAACGTTCCCGCCGTTGCGGACCGCCTCGCTGGAGTGGTGGTCGAACGCCATGTGGCAGCCCGGCACATAGGGCAGGTTGGTGGTGATGTCGCGGTCAGTGATCGCCACCTTGCCGTCCTGCATGTCCTTGGGATGCACGAAGCTGATGTCGTCGATCAGATCGAGTTCCTTCAGCAGCATCCCGCATACGAGGCCGTCGAAGTCGCTACGTGTCACCAGACGATAATGCGATGCCGTCACAGTCCTGTTCCCCTTGCCCGTGGCATTGGAGGGGAGCGTAGGGGAGCAGCGCTAACCAGGCGTTAGCCGGACGAGGTCGGTGCCGGCTTTCCGAATCAGGGTTAGCGAGTGCTGAAATTCATGGATTCGAGGCACTTCGCGCATCATGCGCTTTCCGCTTGGTTGGCTCGGCTGAGTTCCTCCTGCGTAGCTCGTTTGTGTGGAGGAGGGATGCTCGTGTTCGGCGTGGCGAACCACGTGAAACCACCGTTCGACGCCGGCGGGGCAACACTGGCCAAACGCCGCCACTGACAGCGCCGCGCTGTGCTCGGCTGCTCCTGCCTGGCTGAGCCTGGTTTCCGGCCTTGGCATGTTGATCATGCCGGACGGAGGGGCCAGCATGGCGAGGCAGGTGCGGGCCGGCTTGGGCATGCGATGAACGGACCTCGGCCTTTGGAGCGGCTTGCAGGATGGCTGACGAGACAATCATCGGCATCGATGTCGGAACCACCACCGTCAAGGCGCTGCTCGTCGCGGCGGACGGCCGGATCATCGACCGCTTTGCCGAGTCCTACCCGACGGCACGGCGCGGCGGCGGTAGGGTCGAACAGGATGCCGGAACCTGGGTAATGCTGATCCTCAAGGCGCTGGCGCAGTTCGCTGCGCGGCCCGACATTGCGGGCGTGGGCGCGGTCGGCATCTGCTCGCAGGTCAACACGCATGTCTTCGTCGGCGACGACGGAAGGGCGCTGATGCCGGCATTCGTCTGGCAGGACGGGCGTTGCGCGGCCGAGGCGGAAACGCTCGACCGGTCGGTAGCCGACGCCGAGCGCATCGCTTGGTGGGGAGCGCCGATGCCGATCGACGCAAGCCACGCGCTTCCCCGCATGGCTTGGATGGCGCGGTGCCATCCCGACATCTGGGCGCGCACGCGGTATGTTCTCTCGCCCAAGGACTACTGCATCCTCAGGCTGACGGGCGCCGCGGTCGCCGATCCGATTGCGGCGGTCGGCTTGGTCGGCGCCGCCCTCGCCTATGTCGCGCCCCTTTTTGATCGGGTGCCCGGCGCGCTGGGGCGGATGGCCCCGCTCCACGGCTTCACCGATCGGGCCGGCATCGTTGCCGATGGCCTGCCATTTTCCGGCGCCCCGGTGATCGCCGGAACCATGGATGCCTGGAGCGGCATGTTCGGCGTCGGCGTCAGTTCGCCGGGCGAGGCGATGTATCTCAGCGGCACGAGCGAGATCCTCGGCCTCATCTCGCCGCATCGCGTGCCGACGCCGGGGGTGATCGTGTTCCCCGATTACAAGCGGATCACCCTGCATGCCGGCCCGACGCAATCCGGCGGGGCATCGATGATGTGGCTGGCGGGATTGCTCGGAAAGGACTTGGCGGAACTCTCGGCGCTGGCGCTTGCCAAACCTGCCGGCGAAGACGTGCCGCTCTTCCTGCCCCACCTTCAAGGCGAGCGGGCGCCGCTTTGGGACGCGCATGCGCGCGGCACCTTTCTCGGGCTGGAGGCAGGCCATGGCGCTCCGCATCTCGCCTGCGCCGTCATGGAAGGCGTCGCCTATTCCGCGCGGCTCGCGCTGGAGGCCGTCGAAAGCTCGGGCGGTCAGTTGGCGGAAAGCCTCAACTGCGGCGGCGGCGGCTTCCAGTCGGACACATGGAACCAGATCAGGGCCGACGTGCTCGGCCGGCCGCTGCGCCGGATCGCCGTGCCGGACGTAGGCGCGCCGCGGCGCTGGCTGCGGTCGGCGGCGGCATCCATCCGACGCTTGACGCAGCGCTGGCGGGCCTGGTGCGATTTGACCGCGACTACGAGCCCGATCCGTCCCGCGCTGAGCGCCACGCCGCGATGTTCGACCTCTACGGCCAAGCCTATGCGGCGAACAAGGCGATCAACCACAGCCTCGCCAGCCGCCGCTGAAGGAGCCCGGTTAGAGGCCGTTTAGGGGGGGGTGGGTGGGCGGGCCGGGGGGGG
>CAXTCF010000088.1:0-16615 GCA_964242945.1 uncultured Rhizobiaceae bacterium
GCGGATAGATCCCTTGTTCTTCATCTTCTCCAAAATCGCCGGTTTCTTCCTTCAGCCACTGAACTTCTCAATCCTGCTGATTGCGGCCGGTGTCATGATCGGCTTATCCGGTTTTCGCACGCTCGGCCTCTGCGCCTCTTTGGCAGGATGCCTCCTTCTGATGCTTTCCGCTTGGACCTCGCTAGGAGCTATCCTGCTGGAACCGCTGGAGGATCGTTTCCCGCGCCCGGCCGTGCCGCCGGAAACGGTCGCCGGCATCATCGTTCTGGGCGGGGGCTTTGAAGGCGCTGTCAACCTCGTCCGCGGCGGCTATGAATTGAACAGCGGCGGCGATCGGTTTGTCGAGGCGGCGATCCTGGCGCGGCGCTATCCCGAAGCAAAGGTCGTTGTCAGCGGCAGTACGGGAATCCTGATCGGCGAGAGCGAGGGCGATGCCGAAACCGCGCCGCGCCTTTTTACAGCGCTCGGCGTCGCGCGCGATCGCCTTATCCTGGAAGGCCGCTCGCGCAACACGGACGAGAACGCGCGCTTCACGAAAGAGCTTGTGCAGGCGCAGCCGGGTGAGACGTGGCTGCTCGTCACCTCGGCCTTCCACATGCCGCGCTCGGTCGCGCTGTTTCGCAAAGCGGGATTCCCGGTAGTGCCCTGGCCGACAGACCATCGAACATCGGGGCGTGAGGGGTTCTCCCTCTTTGGCGACAACGCCAACACCTCGCTTCAGAACACCACGGCTGCGATCCGCGAGTGGGTCGGCCTGATCGCCTATAGGCTGTCGGGACGCACCGACACCCTGCTGCCTTCGCCCGACGAGGGCTGATCGGCAAGGCCGTCGATCACGGCGGCGCGGGCGGCGGAAAAGAACTGTCGGCGCGTCAACACGGCGAGCAGCAGCAGCGTGCTCAGGCCCAGCGCTTCCGGCCCAAGGAACCAGCCGAGATAGGCTACGGAAAAGAACACGCCGCGCAGGCCGGCGGAAAAGTGCTTTGCCGCCAGGATGTTCATCTTGGCCGCGCGCTCCACCGCGCGTTCAGTGTGCGCGGGATCGACGATGCCCTCGGCAACCGGCGGCACCGCGCCGATCAGCACGGAGCAGTAGTTGAACAGCCGGTAGGCCCAGCCGAACTTGAAAAAGGCATAGGCCAGCAGCACCACGAGGCCGACGGCCTTCAACTCGAAGAGCGCGCGCGAGTAGGGCGGAGCGAAGGGCAGTTCCTGGAGCAGCGACAGCATGTTGTCCGGCGTGCCGAGCAGCGCGAAGCAGCCGCCGATCGCGATCAGCGAGCTTGAAGCGAAGAAGGCGGTACCCTGCTGCAAGCCGCTCATGATCGACGTGTCGATCATCCGCAACTCGCGCCGCGCCATGGTGTGGATCCAACGGCGGCGCTGCTGGTTCATCGCGACGGTGAGCGACGCCCGGTGGAAGAAGTGGCCCTCGGTGGCGGAGCCGAACAGCGCCCAGACCAGGGCGAAAAGCAGAAGCGCCATCCAGTCGGTTGCAGTCAAAGACATCGCTCGATCAGGTTCCCCTTGGCTCCAACTGGCCGCTGAGTTTACGCGATCGCTTCCGTGATGTCGCGGCTCAGGCAAGCGAAGTCGGCCTCCGTGCACCATATGCGGGCGATACGTGATAGCCAGGCTGGGCTAAGTCACGCCGGCACGGGCATGCAGCGCGGAAAAGATGTTCCTTTCGGTTTTCGACCTGTTCAAGATCGGCATCGGGCCGTCCTCCTCCCACACGATGGGGCCGATGACGGCAGCAGGGCGCTTTCTCGACGAGGTTATCGGCGGCGACTGGCCGCGTCCCGCCGGGGCAAAGGTCCTGCACATCGCGTGCAGCCTGCACGGGTCGCTGGCCTTCACCGGCGTCGGCCACGGCACCGACCGGGCTGTGATCCTCGGCCTGACCGGCGAAACCCCGCAGACGGTGGATCCCGACCGCAGCGACGAGACGGTCGAGAAGGTGAAGCGGGAAAAGCGCATCCAGCCGCCTGGCCATCCGACCTACCGCTTCGATCCCGCGACCGATCTCGTGCTGGACAAGCGCGTGGCGCTGTCCGGCCATGCCAACGGCATGAGCTTTTCCGCCTTCGACGGCGACGGGCGGCTGCTCCTGAAACGCATCTACTATTCGATCGGCGGCGGCTTCGTCGTGTCGGACGACGAGCTTCAGCGCCTGAAGGGCAGCGCCGCAAAACCTTCGGGGAAGCCGGTGCCGTACCCCTTCGCCAACGCCAAGGAGATGCTGCGCATGGCGGCGCGCAGCGGGCTCTCGATCGCCGAGATGAAACGGGCGAATGAGGAAGTCTTCATCTCTGCCGGCGAGCTGGACGCAGGCCTGGACCGCATCTGGGATTCCATGCGCGGCTGCATCGAGCGTGGCCTGACGCAGGAAGGCATCATGCCGGGCGGCCTCAAGGTGCGGCGGCGTGCCAAGAACCTGCACGACAAGCTCCAGGACGACTGGCGTCGCAACCGTCCCAATCCGCTGCTCGCCAATGACTGGCTGTCGATCTATGCCATGGCCGTCAACGAGGAGAACGCCGCCGGCGGGCGCGTCGTCACGGCGCCGACAAACGGGGCGGCCGGGGTGGTCCCGGCCGTGCTGCGCTACTGGCTGCACTTCCACGACGAGGCGGACCAGACGAGCATCCGCGACTTCCTGCTCACCGCGGCGGCGATCGGCGGCATCATCAAGACCAACGCCTCCATTTCAGGGGCGGAGGTCGGCTGCCAGGGCGAAGTAGGCTCCGCCTCCGCGATGGCCGCGGCGGGTTTGTGCGCCGTGATGGGCGGCACGCCGGAGCAGGTCGAGAACGCCGCGGAAATCGCGTTGGAACACCATCTCGGCATGACCTGCGATCCCGTGGCCGGCCTGGTTCAAGTGCCCTGCATCGAGCGCAACGCGCTCGGCGCGGTAAAAGCCGTCACCGCCGCCTCGCTTGCCGTGAAGGGTGACGGCACGCATGTCGTGCCGCTCGACGCAGCGATCGAGACGATGCGCCAGACCGGCATGGACATGAGCGAGAAATACAAGGAAACCAGCCTGGGCGGGTTGGCCGTCAACGTCGTGGAGTGCTGACCGGCTGCCCGTGAGCCTCGCACAAGCGCAGCCATGGCTTTTGCACAATTGGCGTGTTGATGCGCAGACGCATGAAGGTCGGATTGGTGCTGCGATGTGGTGGCTGAAAAACTCCGTTCGGGCGGCGGGACTCGCCCTGGCTGTTCTCGGCGCTTCTACCGCTGCCTTGCGTGCCGAAGACTCCGGGCTGATGAAGGAACTCTCCGATCTCCTGCGGGGAAGCGGAGACGCCGACAAACCCGCTGCGGAGCCGAAACAGGGCAACGCTCCAATCCTCCCCGCACAGGCGCAGACACAAGCAAGGCGTGTTCCCTTCGGCCAGGAGGAGATGCAGCTTTCCTTCGCGCCGCTGGTCAAGGCGACCGCGCCCGCGGTGGTCAACGTTTATGCTTCGCAAACGGCATCAAAGGTGCGCTCGCCCTTTGCTGACGACCCGTTCTTCCAGGAGTTCTTCGGCGGCCAGCTGACACGCCGCGCCCGCTCCTCGCTCGGTTCGGGCGTGATCGTGGATGGGGGCGGCTGGATCGTCACCAACTTCCACGTCATCAAGGATGCCGACCAGATCAAGGTCGCAATTTCCGACGGGCGGGAATTTCCGGCCAAGGTAGCGCTGAAGGACGAGTCGCTCGATCTAGCCGTGCTGAAGGTGGAAGCGCCGACGCCGTTCCCGAAGCTGGCGATCGGGGACTCCGACGCGCTGGAAGTCGGCGATCTCGTGCTGGCGATCGGCGACCCGTTCGGCGTGGGGCAGACCACGACGAGCGGCATCGTTTCCGGACTGGCGCGGACCAATGTGGGGCAGGGCGACTTTTCCTTCTTCATCCAGACGGACGCCGCCATCAATCCCGGCAATTCCGGCGGCGCCCTCATCGACATGAGCGGGCGGCTTATCGGCATCAACACGTCGATCTACAGCCGCTCCGGCGGCAATATCGGCATCGGCTTCGCGATACCGTCCAACATCGTGCGTGCGGTGGCGGCGTCGGCCATCCGGGGCGAGACTTATTTCGAGCGGCCTTTTGTCGGCGCCACGTTCGAGCCCGTGACGGCCGAGGTTGCCGAGGCGCTGGGGCTTGATCGGCCGCAAGGCGCGCTGATCGCCGGCGTGCTGCCGGACGGACCGGCAGCCAAAGCGGGCCTGAAGGCGGGCGATGCGGTTCTCGCGATGAACGGCGCGCCGATCCAGCACGTGGATGCGCTAGGCTACCGCCTCGCAACGCAGACCATCGGCGCGAAGGCGGAACTCACCGTGCTGTCCGGCGGCGTGCAGAAGAGCGTTTCCGTCGTGCTGGAGCGCGCGCCGGAGGGCCAGTCCGGCGCGGAGGTTTCCATCGGCGGACGCAGCCCGTTCGCCGGCATCAAGGCAGCCGCCCTGTCGCCGCGCTTAGCCCAGCGGCTCGGCCTGCACGACGACGTGCAGGGCGTGGCGGTCTTGGACATCCAGCCGGGCTCGCCCGCCGACCAAGTGGGCTTCCACCCCCGCGACATCGTGCGCGAGGTCAACGGCGAGGCGATCGCTTCGGCCGAGGCGCTGGAGCAGGCGGCATCGGAGACGACGCGGCGCTGGTCTTTCACGATCGAGCGCGACGGCAAGCTCCTGCGCCAGCGCCTCAGCTACTGATGGCCGACCTGTTCGGAGCACCGGAAGCGGAGAAGCCTGTCCTGCCGGGAAGCCGCCCGCTGGCCGACCGGCTGCGCCCGCGGACGCTTGGCGAGGTCGTCGGGCAGGAGCACCTGACCGGCGAAGACGGCGCGCTGACGCGGATGATCGGTTCGGGCTCGCTCGGCTCCATGATCTTCTGGGGCCCACCCGGCACCGGCAAGACGACCGTGGCGCGGCTGCTGGCCGGTGAAACGGCGCTGGCTTTTGAGCAGATCTCGGCGATCTTCTCCGGCGTGGCGGACCTGAAGAAGGTGTTCGAAGCAGCGAAGCTGCGCCGCGCCAACGGCCGCCAGACGCTGCTCTTCGTGGACGAGATACACCGCTTCAACCGCGCCCAGCAGGACTCATTCCTCCCCGTGATGGAGGACGGCACGATCGTCCTGGTCGGCGCGACCACGGAAAACCCTTCCTTCGAGCTCAATGCGGCGCTGCTTTCGCGGGCGCGCGTTCTGGTGTTCCGCTCGCTGGAGCCGGACGACATCGCCCGGCTGCTCGCCCGCGCCGAAGAGATGGAAGGCAGGCCGCTGCCGCTGGACGCAGAAGCGCGGACGGCGCTGGTCCGCATGAGCGACGGCGACGGGCGGGCCGCGCTGACGCTGGCGGAAGAAGTCTGGCGCGCCGCGAAGGGCTCGGAAATCTTTTCGGCGGATGCCTTGCAGGCGGTGCTCCAGCGCCGCGCGCCGATCTACGACAAGTCGCAGGACGGGCACTACAACCTGATCTCAGCGTTGCACAAATCGGTGCGCGGCTCCGACCCGGACGCGGCGCTCTACTATCTCTGCCGCATGCTGGATGCCGGCGAAGCGCCGCTGTTCCTGGCGCGTCGCCTTGTGCGTATGGCGGTCGAGGATATCGGTTTAGCCGACCCGCAGGCGCTCGTGGTCGCCAACGCCGCAAAGGATGCCTACGACTTCCTCGGCTCGCCGGAAGGCGAATTAGCACTGGCCGAAGCGTGCCTCTATCTCGCCACCGCGCCGAAATCGAATGCGACATACGTTGCCTACAAGGCGGCTACCCGCGCCGCCAAGGAAAACGGCTCGCTGCTGCCGCCCAAGCACATCCTGAACGCCCCGACAAAGCTGATGAAGGACGAGGCCTACGGCGCGGGCTACGCCTACGACCACGAGGCGCCGGACGCCTTCTCCGGCCAGGATTATTTCCCGGACAAGATGGGCCGCCAGACTTTCTATCAGCCACCTGGGCGCGGCTTCGAACAGGAGGTCAAACGACGCCTGGATCGCTGGTCCGAGCTGCGGCGCGAACGCAAGGTGCGGGAATAAGCGTGGCTCGCCCGGCGCAAGATTTCTGTGAACTGCCCCGGCGATAAACGAGACATCAGGATAACTGAACGATGATCCTCCTCCAACTGCGAGGAGACCATGACCGCTGCCGATCCAGCTTCCCTGATCCACCGCAAGACTGGAAGCTGGTGGACGGATGACCGGCGCAACTGGTGCGCTTACTGCGGCACAGCCATTCTGCGCAGCAGGCAGAACAAGGCCAACGCAACGCGCGACCATGTCATTCCGCGCGCCCACAAGGGGCGGCACGTCACCATTCCCTGCTGCAAGCCATGCAACGCCGCCAAGGCCGCGCAAAGCCTGCCCGAATTCATGCTTTCCCGATACTTCGAGACGGTGCGGTCGAAACCTTCGGAGCGGCGCTGGCCGTTGCGCGACCTCTGGCTCGTGGTCGCGCTCGCCGCGGTGGAGCAGGCGAGGGAACATGAAAACGCCAGACCCCCCGCGAAGAAGGTTGCGCCAAGCTGACCTGTTTGGCGAAGTGCTGAAGCGCGGCGGCTTTTGAACATCCGTCCGGTTCGCCCGCTGCGACAAAGGCAGGCTTTCCCGCGACGGTCGCTTTGCGCTAGAAAAAAACCGGCGGTGGCGCGGTTTTTGCACGGGGCGTCGCGCCTATGCGGGCGCATCATGACGCCGCCTGCCATTGGCAAACTTTGAAACATGAGGAAACGCCCGGCGTGGGCGCGAGGCGAATGACCGACATCGAACGCGAAAGCATGGAATTCGACGTGGTGATCGTGGGCGCCGGGCCTGCGGGCCTGTCGGCGGCGATCCGGCTCAAGCAGTTGAACCCGGACCTTTCCGTCGTGGTGCTGGAGAAGGGCGGCGAGGTCGGCTCGCACATCGTGTCGGGCGCCGTGATCGACCCGATCGGCCTGGACAGGCTCCTGCCGGAGTGGCGCGAGGACAAGGACCACCCGCTGAAAACACCTGTCACGCAGGACCAGTTCCTGGTGCTCGGCCCGTCCGGCTCGGTGCGGCTGCCAAACTTTCTTATGCCGCCGTTGATGAACAACCACGGTAATTTCGTCGGCTCGCTCGGCCAGGTCACGCGCTGGCTGGGAGGGAAGGCCGAAGAACTCGGCGTTGAGATCTATCCCGGCTTTTCAGGCGCGGACCTCGTTTACGGCGAGGAAGGCGAGGTGCTCGGCGTCACAACAGGCGACATGGGGGTGGAGCGCTCTGGCGAGCCCGGCGACGCCTTCACGCCCGGCATGATGCTGCTCGGCAAATACACGCTGATCGCGGAAGGCGCGCGGGGCTCGCTGGCGAAGAAGCTGATCGCACGATACGGGTTGGACAAGGATCGCGAGCCCGCGAAGTTCGGCATCGGCCTCAAGGAAATCTGGGAAGTATCCCCGGAAAAGGCGAAGCCCGGTCTCGTGCAGCACTCCTTCGGCTGGCCGCTCGACCGGAAGACCGGCGGCGGCTCGTTTCTCTATCACATCGGCGACAACCTCGTCTCCGTCGGCTTCGTGGTGCACCTGAACTACAAGAACCCGTTCCTCTCACCATTCGAGGAGTTTCAGCGCTTCAAGACGCACCCGGCGATCCGCGATACCTTTGAGGGGGGCAAGCGCATCTCCTATGGCGCGCGCGCCATCACCGAAGGCGGCTGGCAGTCGGTGCCGAAACTCTGCTTCCCCGGCGGCGCGCTGCTCGGCTGCTCGGCAGGCTTCGTCAACCTGCCGCGCATCAAGGGCTCGCACAACGCCATGCTGTCGGGCATGCTCGCGGCGGAAAAGGTGATCGAGGCATTTGCGCAGGGCAGGGCGCATGACGAGTTGACGGCCTATGAAGAAGGCTGGCGCGGTTCGGCAATCGGTGCCGACCTGAGACAAGTGCGCAACACCAAGCCGCTGTGGTCGCGCTTCGGCACGGTGCTGGGCGTCGGCCTGGGCGGGCTGGATATGTGGACCAACCAGCTTCTCGGCTTCTCCCTCTTCGGCACGATGAAGCACGGCAAGCCGGACTATGCGAGCTTGGAACCGGCTGACGGACAGAAGCGCATCGATTACCCCAAGCCGGACGGCAAGCTCACCTTCGACCGGCTTTCCTCCGTGTTCCTGTCCAACACCAACCACGAGGAGAACCAGCCCGTGCACCTTCAGGTGCGCGACATGGAGCTTCAGAAGCGTTCCGAATACGGCGTGTTCTCCGGCCCTTCCACGCGCTATTGCCCGGCCGGCGTGTACGAGTGGGTGGACAAGGACGGCAACGGCCTGACGGGCGGTCCGCGTTCGCCCGACAAGGGCGGGGAGGTCAACCACGCGGCAGCCGGTGCGCGCTTTGTCATCAACGCGCAGAACTGCGTGCACTGCAAGACATGCGACATCAAGGACCCCAACCAGAACATCAACTGGGTGCCGCCGCAGGGCGGCGAAGGGCCGGTCTATCTCAACCTTTGAGCCGTGCCCGGCGTGTTAACCACGAAGGCTGATGTCACCGCCTCGTGAAAGCGGTGCAACCCGTTGCGTCGGCGCATCCTCTGTGCTGATTTTCCACCGAACAGAGGGGGATCATCCGATGCGTTCGATTGCGTTCTTGGCGGTGTTTCTCGCTTGCGCGTCGCTGCTTGCGGACGGCGCTGCCGCCAAGACAAAGCTTACGGTAAAAACCAAGACTTACAGCATCTCCGGAAACACGGGGCTGGCCCTCATCGGCGCGATGGACCGCAAGGGACCGCGCCACGGCTTCACCACGCGCGCCATCGCCCAGACCGGCTACGCCGTCGGCTGGGAGTTCACTTGGGAGCGCAGCGGGACCGCATGCAGGCTTGCCGCGGCGAACGGAACGCTCGACATGACCTATACTTTCCCGAAGGCGACAGGACCGATGCCGCCAGCCCTTCAGCGCCGCTGGGACCGTTTCATGGCTGGTGTGCGCAAGCACGAGGAAACGCACGGCGCCACCGCACGCGCCATGGTCGCGGCGGCGGAGAAGTCCATCACCGGCCTGCGTTCGCCGCGCGATCCAAGCTGCCGTTCGGTGGTGGCGCAAGTCAAGCGGCGCATCGATGCCACCTACGCAGAGTATGAAGCGCGCCAAGTCGCCTTCGACAAGCGGGAGCACCGCAGCGGCGGCAACGTCGAAAAGCTGCTGATCGCACTCGGCGGAAAGGCGTAGGAGCGCAGAGGCCGGTTTGGCCGCGCCCCAGGCCTCGTCATTGGAACGCCGTCTCCGAAAATGACCGGAGCTTGCGCGAGTGCAGCCGTTCGGGAGGCATCCCCGCCAGCTTCTCCACCGCGCGGATGCCGATCGTCAGGTGCTGCGACACCTGGCGCTTGTAAAACTCCGTCGCCATGCCGGGCAGCTTCAGCTCGCCGTGCAGCGGCTTGTCGGAAACGCAGAGCAGCGTGCCGTAGGGAACGCGGAAGCGGAAGCCGTTGGCGGCGATCGTGGCCGATTCCATGTCGAGCGCGATGGCGCGCGATTGCGACAGGCGCTGCACGGGCCCGCGCTGGTCGCGCAGTTCCCAGTTGCGGTTGTCGATCGTGGCGACCGTGCCGGTGCGCATGATGCGCTTGAGGTCGTAGCCGGAAAGCCCGGTGACTTCCGCCACCGCCTCCTGAAGCGCCACTTGCACCTCGGCAAGCGCCGGGATCGGCACCCAGACCGGCAGGTCGTCGTCCAGCACGTGGTCTTCCCGGACATAGGCATGCGCCAGCACGTAGTCGCCGAGCGCCTGGCTGTTGCGCAGGCCCGCGCAGTGGCCGAGCATCAGCCAGGCATGCGGCCTGAGCACCGCGATGTGGTCGGTGATCGTCTTCGCGTTGGAAGGGCCGACGCCGATGTTGACCATCGTGATGCCGCCCGAACCCGGCTTGACCAGATGGTAAGCCGGCATCTGCGGCATGCGCGGCGGCGTGACGCCGCCCTCCGGCTTGGTGTCGCCGGCCGCCGTGGTCACATTGCCGGGCTCCACGAAGGCCGAATAGCCCTCGCCGCCATCCGCCATGAGGTTTCGGGCATGGACGCAGAACTCGTCGATGTAGAACTGGTAGTTGGTGAACAGAACGAAGTTCTGAAAATGCTCCGGGCTGGTCGCCGTGTAGTGGCTCAGGCGGTGCAGCGAATAGTCGATGCGCTGCGCTGGAAACACGGCGAGCGGCATCGGCTCGCCTGCCATCGGCTCGTATGTGCCGTTGGCGATGTGGTCGTCCGTGCCCTTCAGGTCGGGCACGTCGAAAACGTCGCGCAGCGGCCGGCCGAGACGCTCCGCGATGGAGCCATCCACGTGAGCGCCCTCGCCGAACGCAAAGTGAAGAGGGATCGGCGTCTCGGACTCGCCTACCGTCACGGCAACGCCGTGATTGCGCATCAGCAGACGAAGCTGCTCGGTCAGGTAGCTCTCGAACAGGTCCGGCCGCGTGATCGTCGTGGCATACTGGCCCGGCGCGGCCATGTGCCCATAGGAGAGCCGGGAATCGACGTGCGTGTAGGAGGAGATGGAAACGCCTACCTCCGGATAGAAGGCACGGAAACGGTGGTGATCGTCCGAGTTTTGGGCCAATGAGGCGAAAGCATCGCGCAGGAAGGCGGTGTTGCGGTCGTAGAGCTGCTTCAAGGCCGCAATGGCTTCGCCCGCGTCCGTGAAGCTCTGCCTGAGGCTTGTTTCCGGCGTGATGATCGAAACGGCGGTGTTCGGGTAGATTCGCTTGTCCATGCGCCAACATAGGGAAGGGACGGCGCGATTGGGAGAGGGGCCGCGCCAAGCCTGCGGCAGGCTGATGAGCGGTGGGGCAGAGAGCGCAGAACGCGCTGGGCGGCTTATCAGCTAGAAACGGCGGGAAGGTAGGCCGGAGCGCATCGCAAGCGGCGTGCAGGCGATGCCCTGGTTGGTTTGGCAGGGAGTCACCATGCCGCCGCTCCACGAGCGGGTGCCCGCCTGTTGCGCCACAAGGTTCGCAAAACCCATGCCGAACAGCGCGCAAAGCAGGCAGACGACGGTAAAACGGCGGGCGAGCATGGGACCTCCCTCGAAGCATGTAGGCTGACGCTACGGGAAGCATGTTGAACGATGCGTGAGACGGGCGTTCATCTGCCGTTCAATCTCGAAAAAATTCGGTGCGGAGTGGCGGCCGAAGGTGAAGAAGTTTGCTTGGTGAACAAGCAGTATAATCAGGGCGGTCGCGCTGAACTCAAATTTTCGGAAAAGTCGAGCTAGCTCAAGCCGTTGCAGGCTTAACGAAATTCCATTTAACGGCCTGTTCAAGCTTTGTTTTCAGCACGTTAAGCAACGGCTTTAAGCCGCAATTTAAAAGCTCGGAGCATAGTTCATTCCATCAGGCGGACGGAAGCTTCAAACAAATAAGAAGTACCGGCGCCGAGGCTGAAACAGGGATCGAAAACCATGGCACGCTTTGAAGTTCTGGACGGCAATCTCGGCTCGATGGGCGCGACGGCGCAGGCCGACATCCTGTTCGAGATGGGGTTGATGTATGCGACGGGCCGCGACTGCGAAACCGACCTCGTCGCTGCGCACAAGTGGTTCAACATCGCGGCGATCAAAGGCTGCGATCACGCCGCCGAACTGCGCGCCGAGGTCGCTTATTCGATGACCAAGCTGGAACTTGCACGGGCGCTGCGCGAGGCCCGCGAGTGGATGACGGCACACTGAAGATAAGCGGGAAAGGCCGACAATGCGGCAGCCTGGAGGCTGGCCAGCCGCGGGGCGCTTCCCACGCAATTGACTGCAACGGCGCTCCAACGCCCGCAGTTGCGAAAAGGCCGCTCCGGCATCGCGAGCCGGACGCGGCCTTTTCCGCAAAAAAGATCGCCTGCCGGTAAGCTGCACCAGCCTTGGCTTTGCACCTTTCACCCGAGCGCCTTCGGCAACGCTGCTTCCAATACGGCAAGTTCCGCGTCCGGAGCCGTGCTGATGCGGATGCAGCGGTCCAAGCCCGGCACGGACGGCTTGCGCACGAACACCCCTTCTTCCCCCAGCGCCCGGAGGACGCGGGCGGCAAAGGCACCATCGCCGCCGCAGTCCACCGCGATGAAGTTGGTTGCGGAAGGCACGGTCGCCAAGCCGTTTGCCTGCGCGATCCGCGCGATCTCCTCCCGCGCATAGGCGATGCGGGCGACGGTCTCGGCGAGATAGGTCTGGTCCGCAACTGCCGCGAGGCCAGCCGCCTGCGCCATGCGGTTGACGCCGAAGTGGTTGCGCACCTTGTCGAATGCGGCGACCGCATCCCGGTGACCGATGGCGTAGCCGAGCCTCACCCCGGCCAAGCCATAAGCTTTGGAGAACGTCCTCATGCGCAGGACATTGGGCCGGTCCGGTTCGATCGGCATAAGGGCGGAAGCCGGCGCTGTTTCACCATAGGCTTCGTCCAGGATCAGCATCGTCGTTTTGGGAAGCAGGTCGAGAAAGCGCCGGACTTGCTCGCCTTCGACCCAGGTTCCCATCGGGTTGTTCGGGTTCGAGAAGTAAACCAGGCCGATCGCCTTCTCCTTAGCCTCCCGCGCGAGCCCTTCCCAGTCCTCGTGATCGCCGCGAAAGGGCAGGGCGACGAGATGCCGGCCGTGGGCGGCCACATGGTAGTTGAAGGTGGGGTAGGCGCCGCGAGACGTGAGAACCGGCGCCCCAGGCTCCGTCCAGATCCGCACGATCTCACCCAGCAGCCCGTCGATCCCTTCTCCAACGGCGATGTTGTCGGGATGAACCCGGTGAAGGGCGGCAAGCGCCTCTTTCAGATCGTGGTTCGTCGGGTCGGGATACATCCACATTTCGGAAGCCGCCGCGCGCATCGCCTCCAGCACGCGCGGAGACGGGCCGAAGCCGCTCTCGTTGGCGCCGAGACGGGCAAGAAACCGCGCACCGCGTCCGCGCTCCAGCGCCTCCGGCGGCACGAACGGCACCGTCGGCGGCAGCGAGAGGATCAGGTGCGCGGGTTCAGGTTTTGAGGTCATCGGCTCACTCTGAGCGGCATCAACAACGCCTCCGCGCTCGCACAAGCCAGGCGGCATGTCAAAGCTTGCCTTTGGCAGTGTGCTGATCACGCAACAGTATCAATGCCCGCGAGCAAATTTACTGAGCCGGCTCGCTTTTTGACCGTGATCCCAAGCATCTAGGAGCGTAAAATCAGAAGGGCGGGGCTTTCCGCAAGACGTTGGGCGGCCGAGTGGGCATGGCGGTGGATTGCATAAGCGAAGTTGACGCGAGCAACTCTGCATCGGTGTTTCCGACGCGGATCGAGCTTTCCGGAGCGACACTGGTAGCGCGGGGCGCGATGCGGCTCGTCTATGAGCACCCCGCCTATCCGAATGTTCTCATCAAGGTTTTCAGGCCTGATCGCATCACGCCCGACGGTGAACACCTGTTCCGCAAGCATCGCGTGCAGTTTAAGCTCCGCCGCCGTGCCGGCGCGCATCTCCTCAGTCAACGCGAATTCATCGAGTATTTGTCATTTCAGGCTCGTTATTCCTGCGCAGGCGCCCAGCGCCCGATTGCTGCTGTCCACGGCTTGGTGCAAACCGATCTTGGCTTGGGTCTCGTGGTGGAGCGAATGACCGATGCTTGCGGCAAGATCGCGCCGACGCTTCGATCCCTTTTGAGAGAGGGCGCCTTCAACGCGACGCATCGCAACTTGCTAACCGAGTTCTTCCGGAGCCTTGAAGAGCGGCACATCTGCGTGAATGACTTGCACACGGCGAATATTGTGCTGGTCGAGAGCCCAGGTCATGCTGCGCGTTTCGTTGCCGTGGACGGGATCGGGCTGCGGTCTGCCATTCCATGGCAAGACTGGTTCAAGTGGATCAACGCTAAGCAGGTGAGAAAGCGGGCTGCGCGAGTGTGGCAGGAAGTCGAGATCAAGCTGAATAAGGCAAGGCTGCACACCCCGTTGCCGTCTATCGGAGCAGCGGCGCTGCCGGCAGGTTGAAGAGGCGGTACGCGCGTTCCTACATCCGCAGCACCTGGTTTTGCATCGACTGGGTGCCAACGAGAACAAGGGAACGCACGACATGGACAGCAACGACCGGCAGGCGATTGACGGCCTGTTCCAAAAACTGGCCGAAGTAGAACGGCAGGCCGATCGGCGGGACGCCGAAGCGGAAGCGTTCATCCGGGAAAAACTCGGCCGTCAGCCGGCCGCACCCTACTACATGGCGCAGACCATCGTGGTGCAGGAGCAGGCGCTCAACGCCGCGCAGGCGCGCATTGAGGAACTGGAGCGGGAGGCTTCGGACTCGCAGTCTGCCGGCGGGGGTCTGTTGGGCAGTTTATTCGGCGGCTCGCCGCGCGGGCGAGGGTCCGTGCCCCGTACCGGCGCCCAGTCCACCCAGCCTGAACCTTATCAGCCGCAGGCAGGCCAAGCTTCGCCGTGGCAGAACCAGGGGCGCAGCGCTGGCGGCGGCTTTTTGGCGGGTGCGGCACAGACCGCGATGGGCGTTGCAGGCGGAGTGCTGCTTGGGAACGCCATAGGCGGGCTGTTCGGCGCGGACGCGGCTCAGGCGGCTGCGCCGTCTCCCACCCAGGATCAGGCCCAGGACAACGACACGGATACGGCGGCCGATGATAGCGGCTTTGACGCTGGCGGCGACATGGGCGACCTCGACATCTGATCGCGCCTTTCATCGCGTGCCCGCTCTTCGACCCTGTCCTTGTTGATGACGGGACGAAGGGTAACACTGGAAGTCCGCGGCGATGCCGATGCTCGCAGCGGTGGGTCAAATGGATGGCTCAAAGCATCGGACCGAAGAGTGCGCAGCGGTTTCCGGGCAATCCGATGCGCAAACAAGGGGCTGAAGCATCGAGCCGAATCCGCTATTCGGCCTGATGCTGTGGCTTATGGCTTACCACCGCCTGGGTCGCCGCCGCCAGGATCTCCACCACCTGGGCTCCCGCCGCTAGGACCACCGCCGCTCATTCCGCCGCCGCTATGACCATTGTCGCCATGGCTCCGAGCCTGGGAACAGTTGAGGCCTGTGCAGCCGCAGTCGCGTTTCGCCTTGCGCGCGGGATCCCGGCATGGATCATCGGAAGACATGCACCCTGTGAGGGTGAATGCCGTCATCAGTATAGCGAAGATTGAAGGCCTGATCACAGCTTCCTCCATCCGTGATTCGCCCCAAGGCAACAGGCGAAAGAGGCTTTGCGGAAGGCCATAACGGCAGATGGGTGAGGCTCAGGTAGGTATCGAAGCAGACGGATGAGAAAGCTTGTCGGCCGCTAGACCAATGCGGCGGTCAGAAAGCCTAGCAGGACGAGGGCGGTCTAGTCCCTTCCAAAAGACCCACCCTGCCTGATCCGAGACTCTATCGCGATCGAAGTACCAGACAGATTGCGAGGATTGTCATACTTATACTGATTTGGATCGGTGGTGCACCCTGCGGCCAAGCAGGCGGATGCGGTGGCAAGGGTAAGGATCACGCTGCGCATATGTGCACAGCTATCGCGGATTGCGGTTTAGTCCAGACCGTCGCTGCGCTCTCACCGGAACAGGCGCTCGGCAGGCGCCGACGATTTCGGCCCGATGGGTCTTGCATGCAGTGGCACGGCCCGGCGCGGCTAGGCGGTCCCAGCCGCGGAATAATGCGGCGCATCTGCAAACCTGAAGGAAGTCCATGGCGGTGTTGAAAGCCGCCGAAAAGCTTGCGTTTCGGCGGCGTCGACAAGCAACGCGGCAGCGCTCCGCATCGGTACGGCTCTCGTCCCATCCATATGCACGATCGTGAAAACGACCTTGCTGCCCGCCTCCAAGTGCGGTTCGCCATCGACTATCCGACAATCAGGGTGTCGCGGCATGCTCTCGCAGCGGTCTTGCGCATGTTTCCCTGTGGAGGCGCGGAACGCGCGTCATTCTTGGCTTTTGGGAGAGCCGCCGGGATAGCGGCGCACGTGCCAGGAGGAGATCGGCGTCAAAAGCCCTCCGCAGAGAAACGGAACAAATCGGAAGCAAACTTTGCGGTAGCGAGGTGTGTTCGCTTGAACGTTCCTGTTTTGGCTGTTCCGGGCTACAGGGTGCGTCAAACGGCAAAACCCCTGCCGGCCTTAGAAAGCCCTTGTTTCCCGCGGCTTTGCAAGGTAGGCGAAAGCTACGGAGAGGTGGCCGAGTGGTCGAAGGCGCGCCCCTGCTAAGGGCGTAGAGGTGAAAGCTTCTCGAGGGTTCGAATCCCTTCCTCTCCGCCATTGCCTCAAAAGGGCCGCGTGAACCCTCCAAGACCTTGAAAGGTAACGTGGTTTTCGGGGTTTGAAAGCCGTTCTCAGGCGAGTAAGAAAGATGGTCGGCGAACGTCAGCCGCAGGACCAGTTTGCGATGCACGAGCGAGCCAGAAGCCCATATTTTTGAAGGGCTTGCTAGAAACCGCATTGCGAGTTCGAACGTCTCCTCGAATGTCCCCCGCCGATCGCCGCAAGACTGGCGTTTTGCCTCAATCAGAAGCTTGGAACGTTCCAGCGTCGCGATGCGCTTTTCGTATGCCGCGATGACAGTTTGGGAGCTTGCTTCCACGATGCGGTCCAGAAGCGTTGCGATCTGCTTATCGATCGTAGTCACTTCCTGCACGTAGCTTTCCCGCAATGTGCGCAGGCAATGGTGCCGCGCAAAGGGAAGTCCTCGTTCAGAT
>CAXTCF010000089.1:0-5307 GCA_964242945.1 uncultured Rhizobiaceae bacterium
CGTCCGGCGGCCCGCCCCCGGCCACGCCGGGGCGGTCGAATAATTCCCCCTGGCCCCCCACCCCCGGGCGGCGGCATGCAGCCGCCGGCGCGGGTTTGTTGGGGAAAACCAAACCGCCGCAGCGACCGGATGGGCCGTCGCGCGTTGGGGCCGGGATGACCGAGATTTCTGCTCCTGAACCCGCTCGCGACCCGGCAACGCTTTTTTCCGCCGCGCTCCAAAAATTCGAGCGGGGCAAGCCCGCCCTGGTGATGGGCCACAACGATGCCGATGGGCTTTCCGCCACGGCGATCTTCGCCCGCGCTCTCAAAGGCGCTGGATGGCGCGTCGAGACACGAACGGTGGGGCGCGGCGAGAACCCGTGGTCGCCGGAGATGGCAGCCGAACTGGAAGCAGCGGACTGGGGTGGGCTGATCGTCACCGACCTTGGATTGCGCGCGGGCAAGGTCGGGCCAGCCGGCCTGTCTGTCGTGATCGTGGACCATCACGTGCCGCAAGGCTTTGCAGACGGCGCAGCACTGAATGCGGAAACGACGATCGTTACCGGCTTCGGGCTCGATCCGATCCCGACCTCCAGCCTGCTAGCCTATCAATGCGTGTCGGCGCTGGGTGATGTGGAAAATCTGCTCTGGCTGGCAGCGCTGGGTGTGATCGGCGATATGGCCGACAAGGATTTTCCCGAACTCATGGCGCAAGCGAAGCCCTACGGCATCACGGCGCTCAGAGATGCGGCCTCGCTGGTCAACGCGCCGCGCCGCGCCGCTTCCGGCGACAGTTCCCCTGCGCTCGCCCTGCTGATGAAGGCGAACGGGCCAAAGGAAATCCTCTCCGGCAGCCTGCCCGAAACGGCCGAACTCTTTGCCGCCAAGGAGGAAGTCAAGGCTGCGCTGGAGAGAGCCAAGCGCGTCCCGCCGCGCATCATCGGCGACATCGCGCTC
Organism: uncultured Rhizobiaceae bacterium; assembly: GCA_964242945.1. Taxonomy (GTDB): domain Bacteria; phylum Pseudomonadota; class Alphaproteobacteria; order Rhizobiales; family Rhizobiaceae; genus Mesorhizobium_B. Next base: position 939 of record CAXTCF010000089.1, read on the forward strand.
ATCCAGTTTTCCTCGCCCTGCCAAATCCACCCGCTGGTGGCGCAAAGCTGGCGCGGGCGGCTGAAGGACAAGATCGTCATCGCCGCTAACACCGGCTACCGGCCGGGCTGGACCCACTTTGCCGCGCGCACGGCGACCGATGCAAACCTCATCACGTTCTTCGCGACCCACAAGCCGGCTGGCGCCGACGAGCACTATGGCGGAGGCCATGTGCAGGCCAGCGGCGGCGCGCTCAGGCCCGAGCAGTGGAAGTCGTTCCTCGAAAGCATCAGCGCGGCGGCGGCACAGGAGAAAGCAGCGTGATCCACGACCGGCCACTTCGCCTCGGCTTTCCCGTAAAAGTTCTGGGAGGCAACGACCTCAAGAGCAACGACGCGCGGAAGCACAAATCCAACCCGCACCTGAAGGTTTCGCTGGAGTACATCGACGCGATCCTGGACTATCTCGCCAAGCACCGCATCGACATGTACCGCATGTCTTCCGACCTGGCGCCCTATGCGACGCACCCCGACATGCCGCAGTTTCACGGCATGGTGGCCGAGTCCGATGCCGAACTGCGGACAATCGGCGCCAAGGCCAAGGCACTGGATATCCGCCTGTCCTTCCACCCCAGCCAGTTCGTGCTCCTGAACAGCCCCGACCCGGAACTGACCAAGAAGAGCATCTGGGATCTCGCGAGCCAGGCCGAGATGCTGGACCGCATGGAGCTTGGGCCCGAAGCCGTGCTGGTCACGCATGTCGGCGGGGTTTATGGCGAGCCGGAGGAGAGCCGGGCGCGCTGGGCGAAGACCTGGGAAACCCTGCCGGAGCCGGTGCGCCGCCGCTTGGTGCTGGAAAACGACGACCTGCGCTTTTCCGCGGCCGATGTCTTATGGATTCACGAGCAGACCGGCGTCCGGCTGATCTTCGACTACCAGCACTTCTGGTGCCTCAACCCGGAAGGGCTGGACATGGTGGAAACGTTCCGCCGCGTGCTTAGCACCTGGCCGGAGGGGCAACGCGCCAAGATGCATTTCTCCAGCCCGCGCACCGAACTTCGCGTGCTGGAGCGCAAGAACAAGAAGACGGGAAAGAGGGAGAAGGTCAACGCTCCCCCGATCTGGACAGGCCACGCCGACTTCGTCAACCCTTTCGAGTTCTCCCGCTTCATGCGCGACATGGCGGGCCTGGAGTTCGACGTGATGCTGGAGTCAAAATCGAAGGACCTGAGCCTGCTCAAGCTGCGCCCCGACCTGCTTCGCTATGCCCCTGACGTCGCCGCCCGCTTCGGTCTGACGCCGGCCGACGAGCCGGCACTCGAAGCGGAAGAAGCGGCCGTGCTGGATGCCGACGACGCATTGAATGAAGCGGCCTGAAACCCTTGGCGCGTGGCATTTCGTGTAGGGCCGCGGCCCGGACCGAGATGGCGCTGCTCTCAGATCGAAATCGAAGCCAGACCGGCAACGGTTCTGCGGAAGCGAAAATTCATGCTAGGAGCCGGCGCCGCTCTTCCGGCCCGCGCTAAGCAGGGATCGACTCCGCGCGGTGACAAAGAAAGCGCCGTCCGGCGCCGTGCCAGGGAGTTTGCCGGGTTTGGATCCGATCGAAAAGGCCATTCGGAGCGCTTTCGAAAAGGGTGACACAAGCGATCCCGCCTTTCGCGAGAAAGTCTATCGCTCGGCGGCCAACGCGCTGGACCGCGCCCTGAAAGCCAATCCTTCCACGACCGTGGAGCGGGCGATCACGCGCCGCAAGGCTTTGGAAAGCACGGTCGCCGCCATCGAAGCCGAGTTTTACCGGCCGCCGTCCTATGAGGATGACTTGGCCGATCTGGATTTCTCCGCGGGTAACGAGCTGGGGCGAGGGAATGCCGGGGGCGCTGCGCCCACCGTGTCAGTAGGAGCCGAGCGCATCCAATCCCGCCGCGAAGGCAGAACCCGCGGGCGGGTCGAGCCTTCGCTGGACGACGCGGTATTTGGCGGATCCGTGTCCGACACGGAGGAGGGTGACGGTTATCATCCGGTAGCGGCCGATCCGGATGCGCGCCACAGCCGCCGCGCTGGCGGCAGGCTTGTGGGCACCTTGGTCTCCCTGCTGCTTCTGGCCTTGCTCGGCGCGGGCGGCTGGTGGCTGGTCGGCAGCGGACTCCTGCCCCTGGGCGACTTCCTCAATGCCCGCTCGCCGCAGACGGCCGACGGGCAGGAAGCCATGACGGGCGAGGAGGAAAGCGTCGCCGGGCCGCTGAGCGAAAACCAGGAAACCCGCGCCTGGATCAACATCTTCAACCCGCAGGACCCCTCGACCGTGACGGTGCCGTCCGGTTCGGAAGCGTCGGTCGCGACGAGCGAAGGATTGAAGCTGCTCCGCGTGCGCTCCGGCCAGGGCGAGGAGCCGATCCGCTTTGAGGTGGGGCAGGGCGTGCTGGAACAGCTTGCCGGCAAGAAGGCCGTGTTCGACATCGTTGCGCGGGCCGACACGGAGGACGGCGGCAACTTCTCGGTCGCGTGTGATTTCGGCGCTTTCGGGGAATGCGGCCGCCGGCGCTACGCCGCGACGGCTGCAACGCGCAGCGACTTCCTGTTTGAAGTGGAATTCCCCGCCAGCAAACCAAAGGCGGGCGGCACGATCCTCGTCGATCCCGACGTGACGAACAGCGGCAAGGTCTTGGACATCTTCGAGATCAGAGCCGCGCCGTCCGACTGAGTATCCGTCAGCGCGCCGCCTCGCGCCGCCAGGCGGCCGGCGTGGTGCCCGTCCAGCGGCGGAACACGCGCGTCAGGTGCGCCTGGTCGGAGAAGCCGGCGCTCGCCGCCACGATGGTCAGCGAGGCCTGGGGCTGGAGCAGAAGCTCCTTCACGCGCCCGATGCGGGCCTGCATCTGCCACTGGTGCGGCGGCATGCCGGTGGACGCCTTGAAGGCGTGGCAGAAGTGGGACTGCGAAAGCCCGGTGAGCTTGGCGAGTTCGTCCAGGCGCACGCAGCGCAGGCAGTTCTCCTGAAGGAAGTCGGTGGCACGGCGCAGGCTGCGCGGTGCGAGGCAGCCACGCCGCAGGCCGCGCTGCGGCTCCGCTTCCAAGAGCGCGGCAAACAGCGCCAAGGTGAGGCTTTCCCCGTAGAGGTCGTCCAGAACCTCCTCGTCGCCGCGAAGGCACTCGGCGGCGATCAGGTTGGCCAGGCGCAGCACGCGGTCGTCCGCGAAGCCCAGGCGCGGCGCTTCCAGGCGGGCGTTGTCCACCCGGCCTTCGAAGCGCGCGAGCAGCACGGCCAAGTCGAAATGCAGGTCGAGATGGCGCAACCGCGAGACGCCCTTGACGCTGGAGCGCACGCGCAGGCCGGCGGGCATGAAGCTGATCGGCTGGGCGGCGCGCGCGCCGGGCTGGCCTTTGTCGTCCGTCCAAAGCTCGATGCTGCCGGCGCCTTTGGCGTCCAGCACGACGAACAGACGGGGATGCGGGGACTGATATTCCCCCGTTGCGCCCTCGGCGCATTCGACGTCCCAGAGGTCCGCGATCACGCCGGGCCAGGCGCGCCAGCGGAGGTCCTCCACTATCCGGATGCCTTCGATCCTGCTCTGCATGCGCGGGTGAAAGGTCATGATCCCTGCCGCTTCGTTGCGCCTTGTCGCCGCAGGTAAGAAAACTTGTCAAAGAGAGTCAAGTTTTTTGTAGGTTTCAGCACAAGGTTCAGCGGCGGGTTCTACCAGGGCAGGGGATCGCCATGCCGGTTGATGAAGCTGCCGCTCTCGGCTGGGCCGAGACGGTCGAGGAGGATCAGGATGTCGCGTGCGGCTTCTGCCGGTGCGATCACGTCGAGACCGCGTTTGGCAAAGGGGGCGGAGAGCCGCGTCGCCACCGTGCCGGGATGGATCGCGGCCAGCACGGCATGCGGGTGCGTGCGTCGCAGCTCGATAGAAACCGTCCGCACGATCTGGTTCAGCGCCGCCTTGGAGGCGCGGTAGGCGTGCCAGCCACCGAGGAAATTATCGCCGATCGAGCCGACCTTGGCCGACAGCGTGGCGAAGACGGTTTTCTCCTCGCGCGGGAACAGCGGCAGAAAGTGCTTCATCAGCAAGGCAGGGCCGGTCGCATTGACGGCGAAGGCCTTGGCGAAGGCTTGCGCGTCGATCCGGGCCAGGGACTTTTCCGGCTGGATCGTCTCGTCGTGCAGGAACCCGGTCGCGTCGAAAACCAGCCGCAGCGGGTGGGGCAATGCCGCGACCTGCGCCGCCGCGGCTGCAATTGTTTCCTCCCGCTCCAAGTCGATGTTCATCGGACCAGCGCGGCTGAGCCGCAGCACGGTGGCGAAGCGCCCCGACGCCTCCAATGCGTCCGCGACGGCGCTGCCGATGCCGCCGGAGCCGCCGCACACGACGGCAAGGCTTGGGCTTGGG
>CAXTCF010000089.1:5407-16550 GCA_964242945.1 uncultured Rhizobiaceae bacterium
GGCTTGGGCTTGGGAAGGACGCGAGCATCGCGCTTACCAGCCCAGCGAACCAGGACCACCCTTGAAGGGGCCGACGACCTTGGATGTGATCCAGCCGCCGTAAAAATCGCCCGGCTGCGGCTGCACCCGTTCCGGGCCTACAAAAGCCTCGTCCACGCGCGAGGCGTAGAAAGCAAAGAAGCCGGCGATCGCCTCGAACGGCTGCGTCGGATGAGGATAAAACCAGCCGGCGGCCTCCGCGAAGCGGTTGTCGGCGCGCAGGGAAACGTATCGCGCCTCGCCCTTCCACTCGCAAAACGAGCGGCCCGGCGCCGGCTCCACGAATTGCCGCTGCATGGCGTCAGGCGGAATGTAGTAAACCGGCGGATGGCTGGTTTCGAGCACGCGGAAGCCGCTAACCGTGTCGGCGATGGCTTCCCCAGCGAAGATCACCCGCAGGCGCTCGGAGACGGGTTCGAGCCGGGGCGGGCGGGGATAGTCCCAGACGGACTCCTGACCTGGACCGGGCTCGATGCGTGAACGGGTTGCGGGCATGCGTGGTCCTTGCTGCGATGACAGGATGATTGCGTTGAGATAGTGCGGGAGGCCGCAGGGGAGGATAAGCGCCATGACCGTTGAGGAAGATTTCGAGGCGCGCCGCGCGGTTCTCAGACGATATGGGCTCGACCGCGATTGGAGTGGGGACGTGCTCCCCTATCCCGACCCGGCCATCGAGTTCCTGGACGAGCGCTTCGGCGCATGCATCAACGCTTACGCGCGGGTCGAGCGGCTGTGGACGGGCGCGCGCTGGGCGGAAGGGCCGGTGTGGTTCGGCGATGCGCGCCATCTGCTGTGGAGCGACATTCCCAACAACCGCATCCTGCGCTGGGTGGAGGAAACCGGCCAAGTCAGCACGTTCCGCGCGCCGTCCAGCTTTGCCAACGGGCACACGCGCGACAACCAGGGCAGGCTGCTGTCCTGCGAGCACGGCAGCCGCGCCGTCACGCGCACGGAGCACGACGGCACCGTGACCGTGCTCCTCGACCGCTTCGAGGGCAAGCGGCTCAACGCGCCGAACGACATCGTCTGCCATCCCGATGGCAGCATGTGGTTCAGCGATCCCGGCTACGGCATTCTGTCGGACTATGAGGGCGACAAAGCCGAACCCGAACTGCCGACGCGGGTTTATCGACTCGACGGTCTGACCGGCGCGGCGACCGTGGTTTCGGAAGGAGACCAGGCGCGGCCGAACGGCCTTTGCTTTTCGCCGGATTTCTCGAAGCTCTATGTCGTGGACACGGGCGACCCCGGCGAGGAGGGCTTCCGGCGCACCATCACGCTCTACGATGTGGCGGCAAACGGCACGCGGCTCGCGAACGGGCGCGACTTCTGCGACATGGCGCCGGCGAAAAGCGACGGCATCCGTTGCGACACCGATGGGCGGCTCTGGGCGGCATCGGGGTCGGGGAGCGCTGCGACGAACGGCGTGCATGTCTTCGACCCGGATGGAACGCGGCTCGGCATCATCCACCTGCCGGAAGTCTGCGCCAACCTCTGCTTCGGCGGGCGCAAGAAGACGCGGCTCTTCATGGCGGCGAGCCAATCCGTCTATTCGTTGGTGGTAAAGGTGCGGGGCGCCTAAGCGCCGGATCAGATGTCCTTGCCGGCATCCTTCGTCGGCGCCTTGTCCGCGTCGGTCTTGAAGGACGCATCCTCCTGCCCGGTGATCGTTTGCGGCTTGGCGCTGGTCACGCCGTCATTGCCGCCGCCGTGTTGCGTTCCGGCAAAGGCGCCGGTGCCGCTGTCCGGGCCGCGCCCGACCTTGCGGTCCGCGCTCACTGCCTCGGCATCGTTCTTGCTCTCGGCCATTGGTGCCTCCCGCTCTATTCGCTGCGATCTTGGTTTTCGTGGTTGTGCAAGCCGACACGGGCTGCGAGTTCCGAAAAGGGCGGAAGCTCGCTGCTGCCATAGGCGTTGACCATGCGGAGCAACCGGATGGGGAAGAGCACCGCTTGCTGGTTGGAGGCGCTGCGCTCCATGCCGTCGTCGGCCCCGGCGCAACGCTCGGCTTCGGCCAGCGCTGCGTCGATAGCGCTTTCGCTCAGAACCTCGTGACGGCGCAACGCCGCCATGACGGAGGCGAGCGCCAGATACAGGCCTTCAAGCTGGAGATTGGCTGTATTCAACGCATCGCTCCCTGCCTTGTTGCGGAAAGGAACGGAGCGGCGTGGCAGAGGGTTCCCAACCTCAGTCTTGCCGAGCGGCCAGTTGCATCGCTTCGTACCAACTCCGATAGGGCGTGTTGCGCGCGAGGCGGCGATTGAAGTCCGGTGCGCCGTCGGTCCACCATACCGGACCCCGCTCGCCGAGCGCCTGCTTGGCCGCATCGACGTCGCCGCGCGCCCGGCGGCGTACCGCATCGTCGGAGCCCGCATCCTTCACGGCGCGTCGTGCCGCCATCAACTGCTGAACCAACGTTGCCCGCTGCTCCGGCGGGAGATCGGGGCGCGTCTTGCGCCATAAACGGCCGCGCACCACGATGTAGCGCCCGTCCGGCGTTTCAGGCGGCGCGCTATGCTCTTTCGCGGCCATGTTCCAGCGCCTGCGTTCGGCACGCGACACGAAAAGGCCCGGAAGAACCGGGCCTCTTGTGCTATGCTCTGGGCCGGCTTCGGCTCAGATGCCGCGGCCCTGGTTGCGCTCGTCGCCGTAGCTCACCTCATCCCGCTCCACCTCGGCGTCGTTGGTGTCGGGGCGCGCCGCCGAGGCGACTTCGGAAGCAGCGGCGGAGGCCGCCCCCGTGAGGTTCTGGGCTTGATCGGCAACGGCGGAGCGCGTCCGATCATAGGCCTCGCCGGCCTTTTCCGTCGCCTGGTGATAGACCTCGCTCGCCCGGCTGGTCGCTTCGCTGTAGAGCGACGCGACCTGCTCCTTGCCTTGGCTGTAAAGCTCGCCGGCGCGGCGCCCGGCCTCGGCCTTCACCGAGTCGGCGGTCTCGCCGAGAAGCTCGTTCTCCTTGTCCGTGCGCGGCAGAAGCGCGCCGATCGCGGCGCCAACCGCAAAGGCGAGCGCGCCGGTGACCAGCGGCTGATCCTGGAGAACGTCCGCCGTTTTGCGTGCCGCGTAGGCACCCTGCTTGCCGACCGTGTTGCCGACGTCTGCGACTCGACTGCTCATGTTGCTTCCAACCTCCGCTACCTTGCGACCGGCACTCGCTCCGGCGCTGGACACCTGACGACCGGCGCTCAGGCCGGCTTGTGAAACGCTGCGTCCGGCCCGCGCCGCAGTGCGGCCCGCGCTCGAAGCGCCGCTTGATAATGCCGACACGCCGCTCGCGACGCCGCCCGAAGCGGTGCTGGCCCCACGCGACACGGCATCGCGCGCATCGTGGATCAGCCTCCGGCCCTGGCCCCACTTCTCGGCGGCCCAGCCCGCGGCGTCGCTGATCAGATCGCCCGCTTCGTCGCGGAACTGCCTGATCCGATTGCCGGCCGCATCGGTGAAGCCGCCGAACTTGTTGCCCGCCTCATCCGTGAAGTGGCCCGCGCGGTTGCCGATGGCATCCGTCGCGGCGCGGAATTTCTTGCCGGCTTCGTCAACGAACTCGGCATAGGTGCTGCCTGATGCCTCGTCCGTCCCGGAAGAACTCCGGCGCAGCGAACTGCCCTGGATCGGCGCGTAGGCGTATTCCAGTTCATCGTCGAAGGCGTCGGCTAGCGTATCGTCGAACTCGTCCAGCCTGTCATCCAGATAGCCGTCGTCATACGATTCGTAGGCACTGGCATCGTAGGCTCGTGCCGGGCGGGCAGGCTTGGCCTTCTTGCCATCCCGCGAGAACAGCCCGGACAGAGAGGGCGTCGCGTTCGGTCCTGCGATCAGCCAGGCAAGGCTTACGCCCAGCAGCGCCACCGGCAGCGGATTGGCCGCCGCGCTGCGGCCGAGGCCTGCGGCGAACTCGGCGCCGCCCGCCTTGGTGTAGGACAGCAATTCGTCCATGAGTTGGCCCGGCGACAGGCGATCCTGAATCTGGTCGATCGTGTTCTCCACACGCGAGCGCTGCACCTCGATCTCGCGCTGGATCTCCGCCGCGCTTTTGGGCTCTTCGTAGTCCGAGTCGGAATAGGTCGCCATCAGAACTTCTCCTTCACGGCGGCGGCATCGCGCTGCAACGAGTTGGTGGTGCGCCGGAGCTTCAGATTGCCGGCTTTCAGGGCCGAGATCCCACGGGATATAATCAGCCATGCAACGACCGCGACGATGATGCCGATGATCAGGGCGGCGAGCGCGTTGGCACTGGGCGGCGTCATGCCGAACTGAGCGACGAAGAGCGAGCCGAGGGCTGCCACCGCCGCGCTGAGCAGAACACCGAGCGCGCCAAGCGCCAGGATCGCTCCGATGACGATCTGCACGACGCCGGTCATGGCCTCGGTTATCTTCTCCGAGGCTTCCGCCTTGGCAAGCTGCACTTCCTTGCGGAAGAGCGAGGTTATGTCGCTGGCGAGATTGCTGATAAGCTCGGTCAGCGGCCGGCTTTCGTTAAATCCGGCCATTGTCTGTCATCCCCAGCGGCTCGCGTGCGCTGCTCAGATCGCTGTTGACGTAGCTCGGACGGTCAAGCTCCACCTCCGTGCGGCGGTTGGAGTCGAAGCTTGAATAGGGCCGGTTCTGCCCGCGCGGCGGTGCACCCTGACCGTAGGCCGATTCAGCCCGATTGCGTGTGGCGAGGAGGAAGCGGCTCACCGCGAAGCCGGTAAGCGCGGCGATACCGAGAAACGCCAGAGGCTGGCGCTTGCCGAAGTCCTGCACCAAGCCGAACAGCTCATCGACGCTCTTGTTCTGCACGCTGTCGGCCAGCGTGCGGAGAGAGCCCGCGATGTCCTGCGCATAGCCTGCCACGGCCGTGCCGTTCTGGCTGCCCTGCAACTCCTCCGCGACGCGGGATACCGCATCCACCACGCCGCTGATCTGCTGCGCGGCCAGGTCCTTCTGCTCCGTGGCAAAAGAGCGGGCCTTGTCCGTAAGCTGGCTTACCTGGCCCGTGGCGTAGGACTTCGCCTGCTCGGTGGCATCGTTCAGCTGACCCTTGGCTTGCGAGGTCAGGGTCTGAATGCCGCCGCTTGCCTGATCCTTCAGCGACTGCGCCTGGCCGCCGGCTTGGCCGCGCAGATCCTGGAACTGGCTGACAGCCTGATCCTTCACGGCGGAAAGACCCGATTTTGCCGTGTCGGCAGCCGCGCTGAGGTCCCCCTTCACAGTTTCGAACGCGGAAGCCAGGTCGCTGCGCACCGTTTCGCCGGCCTGCCTGAGCCGGGCGGCGTCATCCAAATCTGTTTGATTTGGCGAAGCCGTGGGCGAATTGTAGGGACTGTCTTGGTTGCTCATTGGTTAAGCTCCTGAGCGTGATGACTTGGCGCCCCGGCTTACCCGGCGCGCCTGATGAAAACTTGCAAACCTGATTGGCAGGACGCGGCCCGAACCCGGAAGTCTGCTGGAAACAGCACCGGCCTGGTCCGACATCCGTCCCACCGACGGGAAGACAATGCGCGATGATCCACACGGTTCCGTGATCGTTGAAATCCCATCGGCGGCTGCCAGTTACTTTGCATGGGACAGCCCGGCCGTCGGCTCTTCAGGCTGCGTGAGCTTTGGGCGCAACGAAATTCAGGAATGACCTCATGACGGCTGCTGTAGATGGTCGAAGCGACGCGCACAAAAAAAGGGCGGCCGAGAAAGGGCGGGGCCGCGAGGCCGAACGGCCGTCCGACCTGCCGCTGAGCGGCTGGAAGGACGTTATGTGGCGGGTGTATTCCGAGATGCAGGAAGACAGCATCATGCTGCTGGCCGCAGGCGCGACCTTCTACCTGCTGCTTGCGCTGTTCCCGTTCCTGACGGCTTTCGTTTCGCTTTACGGCTTCGTTTCCGACCCCAAGACCGTCGCCGACCAGATCGCCTTTCTCGGCAGCTTCATGCCGTCGGGCGGTGTCGAGTTGATCGGGTCGCAGTTGAAGGCGCTGGCCACTCAGGACACGAGTTCGCTCAGCTTCGGCTTCATCATCGGCCTGGGTGTGGCGCTGTGGAGCGCCAACAACGGTGTCAAGGCTTTGATCGAAGGACTGAACGTTGCCTATGGCGAGCACGAGAAGCGCTCGTTCCTCTGGCTGAACCTCGTGTCGTTCACCTTTACGCTCGGCGCGATCTTCATAAGCATCTGCTTTCTCGTGTCCGTCGGCGTGGTTCCCGCGGTGCTTGCCTTTCTGCACCTGGATACCTGGGCCGAACTGCTGATCCGCATCGGCCGCTGGCCGATCATGCTGGCTGCCATCGTCGCCGCCATCACCCTGCTTTACCGTTACGGCCCCAGCCGGCAGCGCCCGAAGTGGCGCTGGGTGACCTGGGGCGCGGCGATTGCTGCGGTGGTTTGGGTCGTCACCTCCATCGCCTTCTCGTTCTACCTCCAGAACTTCGCCGACTACAACGCCACCTACGGCACGCTGGGCGCGGTGATCGGCTTCATGGTGTGGACCTGGATTTCGGTGGTGATCCTCTTCGTCGGCGCGGAGGTCAACGCCGAGATGGAGCACCAGACGAAGAAGGATTCCACGACCGGCGCACCCCAGCCGCTGGGCGCCCGCGGCGCCTATATGGCCGACACTTTGGGGAAGTCTTCGGACGGGGTGGACACGGAGGAAGGCAGCGAGAAGCCGAGGACGGTCGGCGCCGCAAGCGTCGAGGACTCAAATGACGAACCGCCGCCGCCCACGCCGAAGCCCCGGAAGTTCGAGCCGATCTGGCGCTGGGCGCCGCGCGTGTTCAAGCGCGAAGTGGAGCGGGCGAAGCGCGACGCGCGAGCCTCGCCTTGATGCTCGCCACGTCGGCGCGCGGCGTCGCGGCAAACAGCGTCTTCGTGTAGGCGTGCTGCGGCGCGGAAAACACCGCGTCGCGCGTGCCGTATTCCACCGCTTCCCCGAAATACATCACCATCACCTCGTCCGCGATGAAGCGGACCACGGAAAGGTCGTGGCTGATGAAGATGTAGGTCAGGCCGAACTCGTCCTGGAGGTCGGAAAGCAGGTTGAGCACCTGCGCCTGCACGGAAAGGTCGAGCGCGGAAACCGGCTCGTCCAGCACGAGCAGGCTGGGCTGAAGCATGAGCGCGCGGGCGATGGCGATGCGCTGGCGCTGACCGCCCGAAAACATATGGGGGTAGCGATTGTAGTGCTCCGGGCCGAGGCCGACCTTGCGCAGCATCGCCACGGCGCGGTCACGCCGCTCGGATGCGGGAACATCCGTGTTGATCAGGAGCGGTTCCCCCAGCACGTCGCCGATCTTCTGGCGCGGGTTGAGCGAGCCGTAGGGGTTCTGGAAGACGATCTGCACCTTGGCGCGCAGGTCCGGCGCGATGCCGTCGTTTGCGATGTCCACCTTGCGGCCCTCGATGAAGAGCTCTCCGGAGGTCGGCGCGTCGATCATGGTGATGATGCGCGCCAGCGTGGACTTGCCGCAGCCGGATTCGCCGACGATCGCCAGCGTCCGGCCTTTCTCCACCGCAAAAGAGACGCCCTTGAGGGCATGCACCGTTTTGCCCGCGCGGAACATGCCGCCGCTCAAGGCGTAATCGCGCGTGAGGTCCTTGCCCGCGACGACCGGCGTGCTCATCGGCTCATCTCCGCGCGAAGCGCCTGGTTGAGGCTGGCGCCGGAGATCGTCGGCAGGCGGTCGCCGGTCGCATTGTCCGGCAGGGCGGACAGGAGGGCGCGGGTGTAGGCGCTCTTCGGGTTTTCGAAAAGGGAAAGCACGTCCGCTTCCTCCATCTTGCGCCCCTTGTACTGCACGATCACGCGGTCGGCCGTTTCCGCCACCACGCCCATATTGTGCGTGATCATGATCAGCCCCATGCCGTGCTCGGCCTGGAGGCGCATCAGGAGATCGAGGATCTGCTTCTGGATGGTGACGTCGAGCGCGGTGGTCGGCTCGTCGGCGATCAGCAGCTTCGGATTGCACGAGATCGCCATGGCGATCATCACGCGCTGGCACTGGCCGCCCGACATCTGATGCGGGTAGGACTTGAGCCGCCCTTCCGGGTCGGGAATGCCGACCGACTGAAGCAGTTCGACCGCGCGGGCGCGGCGCTGCGCCTGGTTGAGGCCGAGATGCACGCGCAGCGCCTCCTCGATCTGGAAGCCGACGGTGAAGCAGGGGTTCAGCGAGGCCATCGGCTCCTGGAAGATCATCGCCATGTCCTTGCCGATGAGCTTGCGGCGCTCGGCCGCGTCCAGTTTGAGCAGGTCGCGGCCCAGGAACTGCATACGGTCGGCGCTGACCTTCGCCGTCCAGGGCAGCAGTCCCATCACGGCCAGCATCGACACCGACTTGCCGGAACCGGACTCGCCCACGATCGCCAGCACCTCGCGCTCGGAAACGGCGAGCGACACACCGTCCACCGCGCGGAACGCACCGTTGGCGGTCTGGAACTCGACGACGAGGTTTTCGATTTCGAGAAGGGGCATGGCGTTGCTCTTGGTTTCCGCTGCTGTTTGGATTATCTGAAGGGAGGAGTTGAAACATGCGCATGAACAAGCCGTTGCCGCTGCCGCCGGTGCAGCCGATCTCCGGGCCGACCAGGCCTCTTCCGGGCTATTGAAGCGTCACCGCGCATCGCGAGCGCCTTCCAGGGCTGCGATGGCGCCCTCCGCCAGCCGTCTGCTCTCGACCCGTAGAGCAATATAGTCGGCGTAGAACGCTGCCTTGCGCGAGCCGTCCAATTCTTCGAACGCCGCCGTGCGCATGTCCTCAATAACCTGCGCCACAGTATCGGCCTGCCTGTAGAAGCGCACCACCGGATCGATCACCTCGCCGGGCAGAATGTGTATCTCGGACAGGATCGCCGCAAATACCACGCTCGGCACTTCACGGGGCACGAAGGGCGTGAAGCCGGGAGTTTCTTCGATCTTGCCACGCATGGCAGAATTGTGCGCGGCCGCTTGGTCTTCTGTCCAGCGCAAGTCGTGGCACCGTATTTCGGCACGAAGCGCCGTCATGCAGTCGCGGATTCTTTCCCTTCTGCGTGCGGCTTCGGCTCGGCGCTCCTGCCGATGCGTCACGAACCAGCCGAGAACATTTATGAGGCCGGCAATGACGGCTGCGACGATAGCCGGCCCAATCCAGGCCTGTATCATCAAGAACGCTTCAGCTTGGGGTCGAGCGCGTCGCGCAGGCCGTCGCCCATCAGGTTGATGGCGAGCACGGTAATCAGGATGGCGAGGCCGGGGAAGGTGACGACCCACCAGGCGCGGGAGATGAACTCGCGCGAGTTGGCGAGCATGGTGCCCCATTCCGGCGTCGGCGGTTGCGCGCCAAGGCCGAGGAAGCCGAGGGCCGCGGCTTCCAGGATAGCGTTGGAAAAGGACAGCGTGCCCTGCACGATCAGGGGCGCCATGCAGTTGGGCAGGATGGTGAACAGCATCAAGCGGATGTGGCCGGCGCCGGCGACGCGCGAGGACACGACGTATTCACGCGTCTTCTCCGCCATCACCGCGGCGCGCACGAGGCGGGCGAAATGCGGCTGGAGGACCAGCGCGATGGCGAGCATCGCGTTGAACAGGCTGGGGCCGAGGATCGTCACCAGCACCAGCGCCAGGAGCAGCGACGGGAACGCGAGGATGATGTCCATCACGCGCATGATCAGTGCATCGACCCAGCCGCGGAAGTAGCCGGCGAGCAGGCCGAGCGCGATGCCGCCGAACAGCGACAACGTGACCACGACGGCGCCGATCAGCAGCGAGTATTGCGCGCCGAAAAGCAGGCGGGAGAGGATGTCGCGCCCGACCGGGTCGGTGCCCAGCAGGAACTGCGGCTTGCCGCCTTCCTGCCAGACCGGCGGCACGAGGAAAGAGTCGCGGAACTGCTCGTCGGGGGAGTGCGGCGCGATGACGGGCGCCAGCACGGCCACGGCCACCATCAGCAGAAACACCACAAGGCCGATCACCGCGCCCTTGTTGACGGAAAAATAGCGCCAGAACTCGCGGAAGCGGGAAAAGCGCCCCAGGCTGTTCTCGGCGAAGGGGGCGATCTCGGTCGTGTCGCTCATGGGGATCAGGCCCGGATGCGCGGATTGATGAGGGCGTAGAGCAGGTCCACGATCAGGTTCACCGCCATCACGATCAGGGCGATCAGCAGCAGCCCGCTCTGCACCACGACATAGTCGCGCTTGAAGATGGAATCGACCATCCACTTGCCGATGCCAGGCCAGGAGAAGATCGTCTCGGTCAGGATCGCACCGGCCATCAGCAATCCGATCTGGAGGCCGATGGTGGTGACCACAGGGATCAGCGCGTTGCGCAGCGCATGCAGGCCGATCACGCGGCTTGGCGACAGGCCCTTGGCGCGGGCGGTGCGCACGTAATCCTCGCCCATCACCTCCAGCATCGCAGAGCGGGTTTGCCGCGCGATCACCGCGAGCGGGATGGTGCCGAGCACGATCGTCGGCAGGATGAGGTGAGAGAGCGCGGAGCGAAACGCGGAAAAATTGCCGATCAGCAGCGTGTCGATCAGCATGAAGCCGGTGATCGGCCGGAAGAAGAACTGGAGGCCGATCCGGCCGGAAACCGGCGTCCAGCCTAGCGTGCCGGAAAACAGGATGATGAGCAGCAGGCCCCACCAGAAGATCGGCATGGAATAGCCGACAAGGGCGGTTCCCATCAGGGTCTGGTCCAGCCAGGAGCCGCGCTTGACCGCGGCGATCACGCCGGCCGGAACGCCGATCACCACGGCGAAGATGATGGCGCAGAGCGCCAGTTCGATGGTTGCCGGGAACAGGATGGAGAACTCTGTGAGCACCGGACGCTTGGTAGAGATCGAGACGCCGAAGTCGCCCCGCAGCACCTCGCCGACATAGCGGAAGTATTGTTCCCAGATCGGCAGGTTGTAGCCGAATTGCTCGCGCAACAGCGCGTAGCGTTCCGCCGAGACGCCGTGCTCGCCGGCCATGGCGAGGATCGGGTCGCCGGGAAGAAGGCGGACGAAAGCGAAGGCGCAGATCGTGATGCCGATCAGGGTCGGCACGATCAGCAGGAGTTTGCCGAGAACGTAGCGGAACATCGGGTATTTGGGCCGGGGGGGGGGGGGGGGGGGGGGGCGGGGGGGGGGGGGCGGGCGGGGGGGGGGG